>CASFLB010000012.1 GCA_949295395.1 uncultured Pseudomonadota bacterium
TGGCGCGAGGAGGCGGTAGTTTGGAAGACTTGTGGCCTTTTAACGAAGAAGTTGTTATCCGAGCTGTTTACGAGTCCCAAATTCCGATAATCTCTGCCGTCGGACACGAAACCGATACCATGTTGATTGACTATGTTTCAGATTTACGCGCCCCGACGCCGACCGGTGCGGCCGAATTTGCCGTTCCGGTAAAAGCTGAACTGGAGGCCGGATTGTTAACCACCAAAGGCCGTCTAAAAAATGCGCTTCACCGTTACATTCTAAACTACAAAACCTTTTTAGAAGGATTAGGCCGAGGCATACCGAATTTAAATCAAATTCTACAAGAATACCGTCAGCGACTGGATGACCGTACGGAACGCTTACGGCTCGCCATCCAAAACTATAGCCTTCAAAAGAAAAATACCTTAGAAAAATTACCCCTAAAGGCTTATTACATTTTAAACATCTTCGATAAAAATCAAGAAAATTTAAAGAATTTAATGCTAAGGTTAGAAGCAGTATCGATTGAATCAGTACTAAGACGGGGTTTTGCTTGGGTCAAAGATAACAAACAAAAAACCATATACACCAAAGAACAAGCCCAAAAAAGTTCGACGATTGAGATTCAATTTGCAGATGGCAGTATAAAGACCAAACCTATGGTGAAAAAAGATGACTTACAAGGCGATTTATTTAATTTTGAGCGGCCTAATAATTAGCGGAACAGCACAAGCCGCTGAAGAATTAGCATTTTGCGGACAACGTGTTCAAGGCGGACTAATAGCCGTTCAAAAAGACAACATCTACAAGGTTTACCAAAATGGTAAAGAAGTCGCCGTAAGCGAAGAAGGAGATTTTTTACTCTCGTTTGACCGCGATGCTCCCTTGCAACAAAAGATTACAATATTAAATAACATACCGGAAAAAGACTATCCTCAAGATAACTACACCTTCACCTTAAATCCGGTACAATGGGACATTCAGAAAATTAAAGGAGTGGCACAAAATAAAGTCACCCCCTCAAAAAAGGATCAAGACGAAATTTTAAGAGAAAATCAAAGTGTTCGAAAAGCTCTAACCGAAAACAATAGCAAGACACCCTACTGGAAAAACGGCTTTATTGAGCCCCTAAAAGAATACCGCATCAGCGGAAAATTTGGAGGCCAAAGAATCATAAATGAGATTCCCAAAAGCCCGCACCGCGGTATTGATATGGCCGCACCGGAAGGAACAGAAATAAGAGCCGCGGCCGACGGAGTTGTCAAACTAAGCGGCGGCAACTTTTTTTACAGCGGCAATATGGTTATCCTTGACCACGGACAAAGTTTACACACCATATATGCCCACCTAAAAGACGTAAACGTCAAAGAAGGAGACGAGGTCAAACAAGGAGATGTCATTGGCATCGTTGGAAAAACAGGAAGAGCAACGGGACCACATCTTCATTGGGGAGCCTCATTAAACAACACACGTTTTAATCCCAAACATTTACTAGAACTAGAAAAGAACGAATATTGCCAAAAGATATAACAGCAAAAGGAATCAGTCATGGAAAATGTAGGACCACAGTTTGAAAATTTGTGTTGTATGATTGTTGATGACGACAAGTTTTCACGTTCTTTTATTAAGACAGCACTTTACCAAATTGGTATAAAAAACATCAAAGAAGCAGCCTCAACAACCGAAGCCGCTGAAATTTTAAAAAATTTCAAAATAAACTTAATTTTGCTTGACCAAATCATGGAAGAGCAAAGCGGGATTGAGTTTGCATCCGATATAAGAAACGGAAAGATAGTCGAAAACAAAGACATCCCGATTGTTATGATAACCGTAGACAATCATGAAAATACCGTTCTTGAAGCCAAAAAACTTCAAATAAAAGAATATTTGGTCAAGCCAATATCGCCGCAAGCTTTAAAGAAAAGAATAGCAAACACAATAGGACAAGAAATAAACGGATAAAAGAAAATGGAACTAAATACACATATTTTATTGCTTTCAATTTTACAAGGAATAACCGAGTTTTTACCGGTCAGCTCATCAGGACATTTAATATTATTTTCAAAATTCACCTCATTTCCTGATCAAGGATTGGCCTTAGATGTCGCCGTACATGTTGGCTCAATAATAGCGGTGATGATTTATTTTTCATCAACGATATGGCAAATAATCAAAGGGCTCGCTAAGAGCTACTTTCTGCCCAACTTCAAGAACGAGGGCAATCGTTTATTTTGGTTAATCGTCATCGGGACGATACCCGCCGTTATATTTGGCTTATGGTTAAAAGAAAGCGGCATGGAAGAACTAAGAAGCACACGCTTAATCGGCTGGACAATTTTATGCTTTGGCATTTTGTTATTTATAGCAGATAAAGTAGGTATGACGATTCGCAAAGTTGAGCATTTAACAATATTAGACGCGATATTAATCGGATTGGCCCAATGCTTAGCCTTAATCCCAGGCACAAGCCGTTCAGGAATCACAATAACAATGGGACGATTTTTAGGTATGGAAAGAAGAGAGGCGGCAAAATTCTCAATGTTATTATCGATTCCGACAATATTTGGAGCCGGTTGTCTTGTCGCTTATGAATTGTATCAAGCCGGAGACATGACCGCGATAGCCGATGCCTTTAACGGCATAGCATACTCTTTTGTTGCCTCAATATTAGCCATATACATTATGATGTGGTGGTTAAAAAAATCAACATTTTTACCATTTGTCATCTATCGCATCATCTTAGGAAGTTGCCTCTTGCTTGATTCGTATGGATATCTTGATAAAATAATTCAATAAAGACTTGCAATTTAAATTAAATTAAGATAAAAGAAAGGTCGAATAAACAAGAAGCCCTGATGGCGAAATTGGTAGACGCGCATGCTTCAGGTGCATGTTGGCTCAGCCAGTGGAAGTTCGAGTCTTCTTCAGGGCACCATAAAAAAATCCTCCCTTGTGGAGGTTTTTTTTATGGTGTTTTAAAGTAAATTTCTCGAACTTCCAGAAGGAAGTTTGACAAGGAGGAGAGGCAGACGGGAGTATGCCGGTGAGGCGCTAGCCGAGCGACGACGAAGCGGCCGAGGATTTGCTTGCAAACCGCAGGTCAGTCTTCTTCAGGGCACCATACTTAAAAAAGACCCCAACGGGTCTTTTTTAAGTATGGTGAAACGTTTTGTTACTTAGCTAGGGCAGCGTCAGCAACCGACGCTAAGGTTATAAAACGATTGACCGACGCGCAGTTGTTGAGCTTATTTATAAGCGAAACTTACAAAGCTAGATCATAAAAAATCCTCCCTTGTGGAGGTTTTTTTTATGGTGTTTTAAAGTAAATTTCTCGAACTTCCAGAAGGAAGTTTGACAAGGAGGAGAGGCAGGAGAAAATAAAATAACCGTTGCTCGGGTTATTTCATAACGACAGGCGAAGTTTTGTTATTAAGCATAGACATTTGAATAAAATTGACTATACTGCTATTTCATGAAAACAAAAGAGCTAACACAAAAATTACTTGAATGGTATCAAACCAACGGCCGGAACTTACCGTGGCGTTTCAAAGGCGGAGCCCACCCTACCCCTTACATCGTCCTTGTATCCGAGATTATGTTACAACAAACAACGGTCAAAACCGTCATACCTTATTTCACCAAATTCATACAAAGATTCCCCAACATCCAAAGTCTAGCACAAGCTGATATTGAAGAAGTCTATCGCTATTGGCAAGGACTTGGTTATTACACTCGTGCACGCTCTCTCCATCAAACAGCTCAGACAATTGTAAATGATTATCACGGAGAGTTCCCTTCCGACAAAGAAAAAATAAAAAAGCTGAAAGGAATAGGCCAATATACATTATCAAGTTTTTTAGCCTTAAGCTTCAACCAAGCCGAAACCGTCATTGACGGCAACGTCAAACGCATCATCTGCCGACTTCATCACTTAACCGAGCCGCTGGACAGCTTAACCTCAAAGATTGAAAAACTGGCCACACGACTCACCTCCAAAGACCACGCGGCTGATTACGCATCTGCAATTATGGATTTAGGAGCGACAATCTGCACCCCCAAAAAACCTCATTGCGATAAATGTCCTTGGCAAAGCGCCTGTCAATCAAAAAATCAAACAGACCTTGAACAAATCCCGATTCGAAAAAAATTAAGCAAACAAGAACGCAACGGCAGTGTCTATATCATAAAAAATCATGAAGGAAAAATCCTGATTCGTAAACGTACCGAAAAAGGCCTGCTATCCGGCTTATACGAATTTCCCTGGACAGACAGCGGTGAACTAAAAAACTACGTAGCCTATTGCCGTGACACTCATCAAAGCATATCACACACCTTTAGCCACTTTAAATTAAATCTAAAAATTTACACTTTAACAAATAACCAAAAGAGAGACGAAGAAATCTTCGCCTATCCTGATGAACTCATAAAAAACTACCCCTTTTCCACCTTAATGAAAAAAGTTTGGAAAACGGTTAATTCAATTGAATAATCCCATAATTAAGATAACCGGCATAACTGATCCATAAAAGATACGGCACCAACAACCAACCGGCAAGACGAGAAACCTTAAAGAACAACTGCGTCATCAAGACCACCGCAAGCCACAAACAAACCAACACAAACATGGCTCCCTGCGGATTTTGAGCCCCAAAGAAAATCGGTGACCACGACAAATTAAGAATAAGTTGCAAAACAAAAATGGCCACAACAAAAGCCTTTTGCCGCCCTTCTGATTTTTTATAAGCAAAGAAAAAAGCCATACCCATCATTAAATAAAGAATAGGCCAAACAATACTAAACACAACATCAGGTGGCGTACCCCATGGCTTAACCAAAGTCTGATACCAATCCATATTCTGCATAAAAACCTCCTAAAAAATAACGAACACAGATAGTATATAATCATAAAAATAAAAAAATCCTCACCAAGTGAGGATTTTTTTCGGTAAATAAAATTCACCTAGGCGATATCATGTCCACCACCTCGTGTAACATTATTTATATCAACCTTCGTTGGTGTAACAGAAGGCTTACTGGTATTTTCAGCGGCAACAGCTTTTCCTTGACGGAGCATATCCAATTTATCCTTATCAGACAAAGAAGCCTCCTCGGTTGTTGCCGAAGAATGTTGTTGCTCCCAAGCTGCCTGCTCAGCCGCGATTGAGGCATTACGCTCAGCCGAAGCCTCAGCATCCGCATTCATATAAATATCATTAATAGCCTTATCATAATCGCCATGGTGACCTTCAACCGTTTCCGTAACGATTTGAACAGCTGTAAGAGCTTGTTCTTGTGTCATTTCACCATTGCGAACGGCTTCCTGCAATTCAGCATTTAACGCCACACCGAACTGACCGGTTTCCCCATAACGCTCTTTTAAGCCTTCAGCCAGACGGAACATTTGTTCATGACTCGGCATCTTATCGGTATGAATTGACAAGTTATCATCATGTTGAGAAACAGGCGGAACATTATCGGAAGCATGTTGCCCCTCAACATCGCCATGATGAGCCTGTTCACCTTTCAAATCGTCCAAAGTAGGTTGAACCTCAACCTTTCCATCATCAGAAGCCACAGGCTCAGCCTCAGCCGGAGCCGGAATTGTCGGTTCGAGCTCAATTTTCGGATCTTCCAAAGCTTCGGGATTAATCTGATCAATCGTTGGGGCTTCAGCCGGAGCCGGCGTCGTCGGCTCGACCTCAATTTTCGGATCTTCGAGAGCTTCAGGATTAATCTGATCAATCGTCGGTGCTTCAGCCGGAGCCGGAGGTGTATCATCATGACCAGAGAAAACATCACCAAGAGTCTTACCGGCAAACATACCAACAACGGCACCGGCAACAGCTCCGGCAGAGGCTTTCCAAGCATCTTTCAATTTTTGCTTACGTTTTTCAGGGTCTTTTTCACGCAAGGCCTTAATCGCATCAACCGCACCAGTTCCCAAACCGGCACCAAGAGCAACAAAACCTTTTGCCAGTCTTACGCCACCGGAAGATTTTGCCGTTTCCGTTGCCGCTTGCGCCGCGGCATCTGTCGCAACGGCTGCCGCACCACCAGACAAAGCATTTTCAGCCACATTTCCGGCCAAACCGTATGAAGCCGCATCCGTAAAATCACCGACGCCATAAGCCGACAAAGCGGCACCGGCAACCGAAGCTGATAAAGCAATCATCTGTTTTGGATTCTTTTTCAAATAATTCCAATAAGATTGACCTTCCTGACGATTTTCTTTATAATTTTTATAGCTTTGCTGAATAGCTTTACCGGCTTTGTAAGCTGAATAGACCGCCAAACCAGCTCCTCCGGTTGCCATACCAATACCCGTTGTTATAGCAAAGTTTTTCATAAAAGGATAGGCCTTAGGATATTTCTTCGTTAAACTTTTATCAAGCGTCTTAACTTTATTCCAAACATTCATGGCACCGGTTTTTTGAGCCACACGTTTAGCCTTATGAGATAAATCTGTCACGCGAGAAGAAAGAACCCCCATAGCCGCATTATTTTTGATTTTTATTGGCAAAGCCCCTTCATTTGAAGCCGCCACAAAATATTTATGCGCATTTTGTTCAAACTCTTTTGGATCTCTTGGCTTACCATCAGCAGCTTTCTCTGCCGCATTCATAGCCATCTGGGTCGCAATAAGATGCGCAGCACCTTGCTCCATTTGGCTGGCAACCTCGCTAATAAAGCGCTTTTTCTTATCTTCGGGAGACAATTTATTAAATTCGGGATCAATAAGCAAATTTTGTTGAGCCTCAGCAATAGCCAAAGTCTTCATATCATCACGATAAGAATTTTTATCAAGCTTATCGGTATCTTTGTCCGAATTATCAATTTCTAAGTTGTCATAAAAAGACGCCACACCGGCAAATTCGGGATGAACCAAATTTCCTTTCTCGTCTTTTGCAAAAGGATCAAAGTCCTTTTCCATTGCGTCAAGTTCAATACTATTTTTCTCAACTGTTTTCGCATCGGGAAGATTAGTTAACCCGTTTTCTTCATCAAACTTTTTATAAAAAGCATCTAAACGCGCCCCCAAAGCCGCATTGCGATCTTTTTTCTCTTGGCTGTTATTATTGGCTTGAACATCATTACTGATGGCGAGCCAAGAGGACAATTCCGGAGCGTTTTCCATACTCAAAGGCAAATCATTACCTTCGGCGTCTTTTTGGGAAGCGGCCGCAACTTTCTGCTCGGCAAAATCTTTTAATTTGTTTTTAGCGGCGGCGCGGTCAGGATGAGTTTTTTGCGCAATAACCTCATCAACCGAAGACAAAACCGTCCAAGCGGCAAGAGTTTCATCAAAGGACTGTTTTTCTAAGTCGGCATTAGCCAAAGCAACGGCGGCAGCATATTCTTCATCACTAAAACTTTTTTCAGGCTGTTCGGCATTTTGAGAAGTCTCAGGCGCCGGTTGATTAGCCTGTTCGCGAGCTTGACGCTCCTGATACTCAGCATAATTTTGATTAATGTCATCTAAATTAAAACCAACGGTATCAACCCGTAATCGCAGCGAAGCCACATAATTCGGATCCAAATCCCTGTGCTGTGCTAACCACTCATCTAAAGTTCTAGGTTGGTTGGAATTGCCTTCACTAACATTAACATCATCAAGTTTATTATCATCATCAGCCATTGTAAAATCCTCCTCAGAGCAAGCTCACATCATTATAAAACATATATACCATAAAATTTGTCTATTTTCAACACTTTTTGGTAAAAAAGATGTAAATTATTTGTTACATTTTAATTTTTAATCCTTAAAATTTAATTTACTTTACAAAAAGATACCAAGACCATTTACTATACAAAAGAATAAAAAAACAACTTGGCAGAATAAAATTTATGTTTTATAATATAATTGTTATACATACTAGAGAGAGGAGGGTAGCTATGGTAACAATTCAAACCAGCTTAGAAAACCTCAAAATCCAGCACGCATACCTTGATGCAGCCATCCGCAGAGAAGAGCAATATGTCTGGAAAAATCTTATTAAGATAGAAGAATTGAAAAAACAAAAATTAAAACAAAAAGACGCAATCCTACGCCTGTCATTATTTTCAAACGAAAGACAATAACCCTAGGACAACGATAAATTTTCTTTCTCCATAAGCTTCGGTAAAAATCCGACGCTTTTAGACAATCAATGTATCAAGAAGTTTGCGTGTATAGGCGCGCAACTCATCATCAGCCATGAGCGAAAGATAAATATTAGATTTTTCAAGCGCTTTAGCCGTTCCACAATCAAAGCGAACGGCATCACAAAGCACCCCATGCAAAGGCACACCGCGCTGAGCCGCTAATTCCATAGCATCGGTCAAATTAATTTCACCATTATTTCCCTTACGTACTTCAGGCAAAATATCCATAATCACATTTGGCAAAATATAAGGCCCCATACTGGCATAATTGGAAGGCACATTTTCCAAAGCAGGCTTTTCAACCAAACCTTGAGCTTTAACGATTCGACCAGCCCGAACCGCGCCAACCAAAGCCCCATAACGCACCATTTCCTCGCGAGGAAATTCCATAATATTTTCAACCATACCACCGGTTTGTTCATAAACATCAGCCAATTGAGCCAAAACGCCCTGCCCATGGTAACTGATATAAACATCATCGGGCCACATCACCACAAAATCGCGTTTTCCAACAATTTCTTTAGCCATCAAAATAGCATGACCATTACCTTTAGGCTCGCTCTGTCTAGCAAAAGAAAACTTCATATTTTCAGGCACAATATCCTGAACAAGCTTTAGCAAATCGAGCTTATTGTGTTCACGCAAATGATTTTCCAACATTTCATTGGGGGAAAAGTAATTTTCAAACAAATCTTTGCCGATTTCATCACTATAAATAAACACGATTTCCTTAATACCGATTTCCTTGCAAGCATCAACGGCATACTGAATAATAGGCTTTCCATGCAAAGTCAAAAAACCTTTATGAATAACTTTTGTTGCAGGCAAATTACGTGTTGAAAGACCGGCAACCGGCAAAATACAAACTTCAGGTTTGGCAAACATCGTGCTATCCTCATCTAAGCTTTACGTATAGATTAAATATAACACAAAAAAACTTCTTTACAACAACAAGAGTAAAAAAGCCACAAGAGAAGTTTTAATCCCGCATGACTTTCCCTCTCACACGCGACGAAGACGAAGACGGAGCATCATCATCGTCAGAAAAATCCAAAACTTTTATCACTTCAGAAACACCGTCACGTTCATCTTTACTTTCGTCATCAAGGTTAGGAACAATTGTTTTGACATTGCCATCAGCATCGGCAATCATACCGGTCGATTCTTCAATTTTTTTCCGACGAGCTTCTTCCTCTCGCTGTTGTGCAACATGTTGTTCCTCAAGAAGAACAATTTCTTCTCCTTTGTTAAAGAGCTCATCCGATAATGCCACAATATTTTCTTTCTGCTCCTGCATTTGGGATAAATTATTTTTCAGGATACGAACAACACGCTCCAACAAATCAACATCATTTTGTTTATTGACCAAATGCACAGCCTGCTGAGAACGCTCATGAAGTTGTTCTAGATTTTTCTGTTGTCCATCAAGTTCATCGCGAAAAGAGCGAAGCTCCTCATTCTGCGTCAAGTCCAAAGGACTGCTGATAACATCAAGTCGTTTCTGAAAATCACTAAAACGATTTTTGCCATCAGAAAAGAAAGTCATAATGTCTTTATAAGTTTCTTCTAACTTTTGCTGATAAATTTTGAGACGATCCTGAGTTTCAGACAAATGAGAAGTATTCATCTCACGGTAATAGTCAGCTAAATCAGCCTCCGCTTTCTCGTTTTTCTCGGCAACAGAATCAATTAATTTTTCAGAAATCTGTGGAGAAAGCGTTAACGTGGCAACTTCATCGAGAATCTTGACAGAGGCATCAATCCTTGTCTTTAAATCTTCAAAAGATTTTTTAACATTGTCGTCCTCAAGCACTTCAAAGATTGTTTCATATTGAGGAATAAGAAATCGAGTATATTCATCTTTGAGTTTCTGTGTTTGAGCTAATTGAGCTTGGTAACGATTTTCAAGTTTCTTTTGTTCCGACATTTCTTTAGCCTTATGTTCAGCCTCAACTTTTGCCTTTTGTTCCTGAAACTCACTAACCAAAGAAGACACATCCACATCGACCTGAGGATCTTCAAGGCTCCCTTGCCATTCAAAAGAAAATTTAGACGGCTTATTTTTAAGGGTGACGTCAAAAACACCATTAACATTCCATTCTTCGACATTACCTTCGCCATGAGCCGAAATATCCGCAAAAGGAGAGGTAAACTCAAGCTTTTCAATCAAATAAAAATTTTTCTCAAATTGCACATTTCCCTTAAGATTATCAAAGAAAGATATTCCACTCTGCAAATTTTCAAGAAGCATATTTTTCAAACCATCGGTATTTGTCCGCTGAAGTAAATCTTTTTCAAGCACCTCAAAATTCCAGCCAACGATTTCAGGTTGATTAACTTCAAAAGCCCCCCCCGCTTTCAGATTATCCCAAAAATCATATTCCGAGGTCAAAGAAGACTTTCCTTTCAGAGCAAGAGTTAAGCGTCCGTTTTTAAAGCCAAAAACCTTTCCGCCAAGGTTCAAATCGGATAAAAGAAGATTCTCAGCGGCAAAATCAAAGGACACTTCAGGTTTAACCCCCAAAAGGAGATTACCTTTAAGAGAAAGCTTTCCATCGGCATATTTTGATAAAAATTTTCGCACATTAAGATTTCCGCTGGCTAACAAAAATTCTACTTCCGTTGCTGGAAACTTTATATTTTGTAAAAAGAATTCATCAATTTTCACATTAGCCTTAACATCAATTTGAGCAAGAGCTTCAAAATCAAAATTCTTTTTACTCCAAGTTGGCTTTGATAAAAAATTTACAAGCTTATTTTTATCTTGGAAAGCAAGTTGGGATTTAGACTTGTCTTCCGGCAAAAAGCGATTTGTCTCAAAGCGATTAATATTTCCTTCAACAACAAACTTTTTACGACCGCTCGTAGCATTATATTGGACTTTTCCGGTAAAGCGATTAGCCCCAATATTAAGAACGACATTATCAGCCGCAAAATTATCAAACATTCCTTTGAGATCGGCTTGCACATTAAAAAGCCCCAAAGAAAACGCCTGAGGCGAATATTGAATACCAAACTCACTCAACATTTTCACAAAATCAGAACTCTGAAAATCAATTTTACCATCAAAAGAAGATGAAGAAGATGAAAAATCAACAACTCCTGAATAATTAAACGTGTTTTTATTAAAAGAATTTTCAGTTTTCAAAGCCAAATATTTCAAATTTCCCGAAAGCACCCCCTTCGAAACAAGAGAAGCTTGCCCGAAATTAAAATCAGATTCAGGAAACAAACTAAGTTTCTGAGAAAAATTCCCAAAATCTTTAACCGCCAAATTATATTGAATACTATCAAAAGACGGCTCATTTCCCAAACCGCTAACCACACCGGAAAACACAACGGAAGAATCAAGAATATTATTAAGTTCAAAGCGATTAAAAGAGATTTTATCATCTCGAACCTGAAGATTAGCTTGCAGCCCTTCAAAAGGAATACTTTTAAAAATTCCTTTATCTAAGTTAAAAACAAGATTGAACTTTTTACCTTTAAGCCATTCCGAATTTTTAAACAAGAGTGCAAATTTCTGAGCCCAAGACTTCGAAACATCCCCTTCAGCCCAAGGAGAAACATAATTATCAAAATTAATATTATCTGCATTAAGAACCCACATCGAGTCAAGCCCGTTTTCCCAAACGAGCCCAGCCTCTCCGGAAAACACCATATTATCAAGCGTCAACGACAAAGGTGACACATAAATTTTATATCCTTCACCCGACAAAGATGCCTGACCGGAAGCCTTTTGATACGTTGCCGGCGCAACAATATTTGGTTTTAAAGAAAACCACTCCAACAAACGAGAAAATTCACCACTCGAAAAAGAGGCAAAAGCTTTAAATTTTGGCAAAGAATCAACCAGCTCAAAATTTCCGTTCAAAACAAAAGAAGTATTATCAAAAGCTTTTCCACTCATATTCCGAAGAGAAAACTTACCCTGATTTAAATCAAAGCTCAAAGCTAAATCTTTTATCGTCTGTCCATTATAATAAGACTTCAAAGATTTAACATCACCAATCAAATCAAAACCATCAGGAAGCTTTGGAAACCCCTTTTTATCACGATAAAAATTTTGAGCAAACAACACAGGAACATCCAAATCAAAATCCGTCATATTAAAGGCCAATTCGACTTTAGGATGGTAGTCTGTTCTGTTTTCGGTCGGCAACGGAATTAAAACCGTACCGGCCCCACTTGTTTTTCCGTATTTAATCACAACATTTGAAAGTGATATTTTTTCAAGACCGGAATCAACCGCCGCGGTTAGAGCAAATTTTTGATTCAACGTCTGATCCAAACTGAGTTGGAACATATCCTTAACAAAATCGACCGGAGTCTCAGATTCAGCAATAATATTACCCAAGATTTTACGATCTCTGAAATAAACCGTACCGTCAAAACGAGCATAAGACTTTGTGGTCGGAAAATTAACCGCTAAATTCACAGATGTGGCAATATTTTCAGCAATTTGACCAATAGAAACAGCAAACCCTTCGGGATTGTCTCCTTTTGTATAACTACCTTCAATACGATAAGGCCCAAAGACTGTTTCAGCAATAATTTCGGCATTAAGATTAGATAAGACGGAATCAATCTTCATTTGCGGATAAATAAAATGCAGTGTCGCATTTTCCAAAGTAACACTATCAAGGCTAATCTGCATCTGACGCAAATCATCTTCTTGAAATTTTTTATTTTGAGAAACCCAATTCAACGTACCGTCAGAAGAAAATTCCAAATTAATTTCAGGTTCAGACAAAGACACGCGGCTAATATCAAAATTTCCGCCAAACAAAGCCGAATAAGAAACCCTTGCGGACAATTTCTTGATTTTAGCTAAAGGAACTTCAGCATAATTTCCACTCAAATTGTAAAGTTCAACATCTGAAACAGTCAACTGTGGCGAAGGAAAAAGAGAAAAAGATAAATTACCGTTAAACACCACTTGTTTACCGGTCAACTCCGACAAAGATGACGCAATTTTGGATTTATGCTCATTCCAATCCATAAAAGAAACACGAAGAATAAATCCGATAAGAATCAAAAATAAAACAGAGAACAGAATGAGCAGATTTCTTTTCAAAGTTATACTCCTCTTTTTCCAAACCGTATAAATATACTTTGATAATTAATATAAAGTAATTTATACTCAAAAGCATAAAAATTTAATTAATAAACACAAGGTAAGGAGCAGAAAATGGATAAAATAAAAGAACTGCACCAAGCAGCTCTTGAAGGATTTGAAAGAGCCTACGCCCCCTATTCTAACTTTCACGTTGGAGCGGCCATTTTATCTGAAAGCGGAGAAATTTATAGTGGTTGCAATGTTGAAAACGTATCTTATCCCTGCGGCAGCTGTGCCGAACAAAACGCCATAGGAGCCATGATAGCCGGCGGCGAAAAAAAGATAAAAGCGATTCTGATTTTAGCTGAAGGGAAAGACTTAATCAAACCCTGTGGCGCCTGCCTTCAAAGAATACAAGAATTTTCGGATGAAAACATCACCATTTTTTTAGCTGACAAAAAAGGCGTCAAACAAACGCTGTCTTTAGCCGAGTTGCTTCCTCACGGATTCGCTGAAAAGGACCTAAAACATGATTGAAAACATAGCCTCTGAAATCAGAAAAAAAATTGGCAACCGAGCACCTAAAATAGGAATTATCTTAGGCAGCGGCCTTGGCGGCTTGGCTAATGAAATAAAAGATTCACTTACTATTCCTTACCAAGATATCAAAGGATTTCCACAAAGCACCGTTGCAGGCCATCAAGGTAAGCTCATCATCGGCAACTTAGGCGGACAAGAGGTTTTATGCATGCAAGGTCGCTTTCATTTATACGAAGGCCACCCACCGGCAACAATCAACAAAGTCATCACCAGCCTGAAGCTGTTAGGTATTGAAGAGTTAATCATCACCAACGCCGCCGGCTCTTTGCATGAAGACATGTCTGCCGGCTCAATCATGCTGATAAGCGACCACATTGGGCTAAACACGCCAAATCCGCTGTTTGGTCCTGATGATGAAAAGTACGGCCCACGCTTTCCTGACATGAGCAATGCCTACGATTCGAACATAAGAGATAAAATCAAAATCATCGCCCAAAAAGAACACATCAAACTCCACGAAGGCGTTTACTTTCTCTCGCTCGGCCCTTGCTTTGAAACGCCGGCCGAAATCCGCGCCATAAAAACTTTGGGCGGCGATGCTGTTGGCATGTCAACCGTGCCGGAGGTTATCTGCGCCGTCCATTGCGGCATAAAAGTCTTGGGTATATCGGTCATCACCAATCTCGGCACCGGCTTAAAAAGCGGCACCCAAAGCCATGAAGAAACCCTAATCCAAGCCCAAGAAGCCGCCGGCAAATTACAAACCCTCATTATCAAATATTTGGAGGACAAAGCCAATGGATAACGTAACCGCCGCCAAAATATTAATCGGACTTTTAGACTTAACATCTTTAAGTGATAAAGATACCGATTTAACCATTCAAAAACTTTGCGCACGAGCCACAACCCCTTACGGCAAAGTTGCCGCCGTCTGCGTTTATCCAAGATTCGTAAAAGCTGCTCAAACTTATTTAGACGGCACGGGAATTAAAGTTGCCACGGTCATAAACTTTCCCGAAGGCAATCGCACAAAAGAAAAACTTCAAGAAGAACTTGATTTTGCCCTAGAGGCCGGAGCCGATGAAATCGACGCTGTTTTGCCTTATAAAGATTTTTTAAGCGGGAACCAAGATGCGGTAAACCAGTTTTTTTCCGTCATAAAAAACAGAATAAATCCTAAAAAAACCCCTCTCAAAATCATCATCGAAAGCGGAGAAATGCCTCATTATTCCCAAATTGCAGCCGCAACCAAACTCTGCATTGAAGAAGGAGCCACTTTTGTTAAAACCTCAACAGGAAAGACCAAAACCTCAGCCACACCGGAGGCCGCCAATATCATTCTTGAAACCATCGCCTCCGGCAAACGAAACGTCGGGTTTAAGGCTTCGGGCGGAATTAAAACCACGGATGATGCCAAACAATACCTGATTTTGGCCAACAGCATTATGGGGTATAAATGGATAACCCCCAAAAACTTCCGCATCGGCGCCAGCAGCTTACTGGATGATTTAATCAACACCATCGAGAGAGGATATTAAAATGTTTCCGCAAGAAATTATCCGCAAAAAACGCAACAAAAAAAGCTTAACCGAAGAAGAAATAAACTTTTTCATCAAAGGCGTCACCTCGGGTGAAATCACCGACGGCCAAACGGCGGCTTTAACCATGGCTATTTTCTTAAACGGCATGAGCGATAAAGAAACCACTTGCTTAACCAAAGCCATGAGAGATTCGGGCGATGTTTTGGACTGGTCTTTTTTAGACGGCGCGGTTGTTGACAAACATTCAACCGGCGGAGTTGGCGACAAAGTCAGCTTGATGTTAGCCCCAATGCTAGCCGCCTGCGGACTTTACGTTCCGATGATATCGGGACGTGGCTTAGGCCACACCGGCGGAACTTTGGACAAGTTCGATTCGATTCCGGGTTATCAAACCACGCCGGATAATAAAACCTTTCAAAAAGTGGTCAAAGAAGTCGGTTGTGCAATTATCGGCCAAACCGGTAATCTTGCACCGGCCGATAAAAAAATTTATGCCATCAGAGATGTCTGTGGCACGGTTGAATCGATTCCTTTGATAACCGCCTCAATCTTGTCAAAAAAACTGGCCGCCGGACTGGATTATTTAGTCATGGACTTAAAGTGCGGTAACGCCGCCTTTATGGAAAAAAGAAAAGATGCCCAAACTTTGGCAGAATTAATCATCAAGACGGCAAACGCCGCCGGCACCAAGACAACCGCCGTCATCACCGACATGAATCAAGTTTTGGGACGCACAGTCGGCAACGCCCTTGAAGTACAAGAGGCCGTAGACTTTTTGAAAAACAAACGCCTTGATATGAGACTTTACGAAGTCACTTTTGCCTTGTGTGCCGAATTATTAGTCAGCACCAAGCTCTGCAAAACCTCAAAAGAGGCCATGAACAAGCTTGAAAAAGTTTTAAAGAGCGGCCAAGCTCTGGAGAAGTTCCAAGAAATGGTCACGGCTTTGGGCGGCCCCAAAGACTTCAGTCAAAAAACCGAAAAATATCTTCCGCAAGCCAAGATTATCCGCCCGATTTTTGCCAAAGGCGAAGGCTATGTTAAAGCCATGGAAACCCGAAACATCGGCCTAAGCTTAATCGGCTTAAAAGGAGGTCGCATCCGCCCTGACCAAAAATTAGATTACGCCACGGGCTTTAGTGATTTTTGCCAAATTGGAGATTATGTATCAAAAGACAAACCACTAGCTTTTGTTCATGCCCAAACCGAGGCTGATGCCTTGCGCGCTGAAGAAGAAGTTCGCGCCGCGGTAAAACTTGATGACAAAGAACTCAAAGCCCCACATTCGGCAATTATTAAAAGAATAAAGGAATAAACAAATGGCAAGAGCAATCATTTTGATGATGGATTCGTTCGGCATCGGTGGCGCTAAAGATGCCGCAAATTTTAACAACGCCGGCGCCAACACCTTCGGCCACATTGCCAAATTCAACGGTGGCCTAAGAATACCGAACTTAAACCGCTTGGGCTTGTGCGAAGCCGCCAAAGGCGCCAGCGGCGCTTATCCCGAAATCGGCGCCCAAATGGAAGGAATTCTGCAATACGGCAGCAAATACGGCCATATGTCCGAGATAAGCAAAGACAAAGACACAGTATCCGGCCATTGGGAATTAGCCGGCTTGCCCAACTTAAAAGGCTGGGGACATTTTCCGCCCGAATACCCATCTTTTCCGGCTGATTTGATTGAAACAATCTGCAACGAAGGCAAAATTGACGGTATCTTAGGCAACAAAGCCGCCTCAGGAACGGTCATTATTCAAGAGCTGGGTGAAGAACACATCAAAAGCGGCAAACCGATATTTTACACCTCGGCTGACAGCAATATGCAAATTGCCGCTCATGAAAAATATTTCGGATTAGAGAGATTATATAAACTCTGTGAAATTGCTTATAAATATGTTCAACCTTATAACATCGGCCGAATAATTGCACGCCCCTTTGTCGGCGAAAAAGCCGGAGAATTCATCCGCACCACCAACCGCAAAGACTATGCCGCCCAGCCCTTTGGCGATACCTTGCTTGATTGCCTGAAAGCGGCCGGCAAAAACGTCATTGCCATCGGCGCGATTAATGATATTTTTGCCCATCGCGGCATTACCAAAGGCATCAAAGGTGCCGGCTTAAAAGAACTATGGGACTTAACATTGGCCGAAATAAAATCCGCTCCCGAAGATAGCCTTATTTTCACGAATTTTGAAGACTTTGACATGCTTTGGGGACACCGCCGCGACATTAAAGGCTATGCCCAAGGATTAGAATATTTTGACAGCCGTTTGACCGAGCTTGCCTTTTGTTTAAGAGAAGACGACATCGTCTTTATCACCGCCGACCACGGCAACGACCCCTCTTACGAAGGCACGGACCACACCCGAGAACAAGTTCCGGTTTTACTGTTTGGTAAAAAAATAAAAAGCGAAAATCTCGGCCAGCGCGATACTTTTGCCGACATCGGCCAAACCATTGCCTCATATCTGGGCATTGCCCCGTTAAACTACGGAAGGAGCTTGCTATGACCTGGCAAGCCTCCAACCTTCCCAAAGAAAAGCATTGCTTTTTCGGGCGCAACGGCGGTGTGTCCACAGGCAAATACACCAGCTTCAATTTTAATGAAAAAAGCTTGGATAATCCGCAGAATATTGCCGAAAACTATAAACGGCTGGCTAGCTTTTATGGATTAGACAGCAACCGCGTTGTCCGCTTATCTCAAGGCGTAAGCAACAAAGTCGTCTACACAACCGAACCATCAATCCGCCAGCTTGAAGCCGACGGCGTTGTCACCGATTGCCAAGATTTAATTTTAACCATCAGCACCGCCGATTGCGCTCCGGTTTTATTGGCTGATTA
>CASFLB010000013.1 GCA_949295395.1 uncultured Pseudomonadota bacterium
AAAAAAACCGCCCAAAGGCGGCTTGTAAATGGTCGAAATGACTGGACTCGAACCAGCGACCTCTTCGTCCCGAACGAAGCGTTCTACCAGGCTGAACTACATTTCGACAGTCAGAACAGAGATATGTTTATCACATAAAAAAAATTTTACAATACCTAATTTAAATTTTTTTTGAAAAAAATTCAAAACAAAAGAAAATTACATCTCAATCTTGATTTCCAAGCGATTATTAAGCTTTTGGTTTTGGGGAATGATTTCACCATAGGCATCCATATTCGGATATTTTGGAGAAACATCAGCCATACCGACAGCCTTCAACCTCACCTCCTCAATCCCCATTGAAATCAGCTCACGCACAACCGCACCGGCACGAGCCGAAGAAAGCTCCCAATTGGAAGGATAAACATCATTGTGAAAATCACGATTATCCGTATGCCCTTCAACCACAATACGATAGCGTTTATATTTATTGCTATTCAAAAGAGCGGCGATTTTTCGCAACGCCACAATCCCATCGGGTTTAATTACGGCGCTGCCATCATCAAACAAAAATAATCCGGCAATATCCAAAACCGCCCCATTCGGATCAGAGCCCAATCCCACATTATCACCAAGTTTTAAATCTTTAACATCCTCTAAAAAATTAAGAACAGACCCGCTCATCTGATCGGCCGACAAAGTATTAAAAGCAGCGGCAAACACATACTCCATTTGGCTGACTTTCGCCTTATCAAGACTAGAAGAGGCAAATAAAACAATAAACAAGGCCAAAAGAAGCGTCAGCAAATCCGAATAAGGAATAAGCCACGTTTCATCAGCATGCTCCTCATGAGGTTCGGAATGTTGTTTTTTCTTAACCATTCCTTAGTTCTCCTCTTTTTCATCATCACTTTTAGCTTTCCGCTCAGAAACCGGAATAAAGGCTTGAAGTTTCGCTTCCATGGCAAGAGAAGAAGCCCCTGACTGCAAAGCCAAAGCCCCTTCCATAACCATTTTTTTAACCTCAACCTCTTCCAAAGAAATTTGCTTTAACTTGTTTGAAAAGGGGTGCCATAAAACATAACCGGTAAAAATACCGAGCAATGTTGCCACAAAAGCGGCGGCAATTGAATGTCCAAGCTGATCAATATCTGATAAATTTCCCAAAGCGGCAATCAAACCGATAACCGCCCCCAACACACCAAGAGTAGGAGCATACATACCGCATTGTGCAAAAATCAAAGCACCGGAACGATGACGTTCTTCCATTTGTTTAATATCAGCTTCAAGAACTTCATAAATAAAATCAGCGTTAAAACCATCAGCCACAAGGCTAAGACTGGTTTTAATAAAAGGATCATCAACCTCATTGGCTTTTTTTTCAATAGCCATTACACCTTCTTGCTTAGCCGCCTTAGCCGCTGAAACAAAAAGCTCCAAGACCTCTTGTTTTGAAATAATTTTTCTTCCGCAAAAAATAATTTTAAACAATTTCGGAACTTTTTTAAGCCCTTTCATCGTAAAAGCGTTAAAGATAGCGGCAGCCGTACCGGCAAAAATAATCAAAAAGGCCGCAGGATTAATTAACGCATGAGGATCAGCCCCTTTCAAGGCCATACCAACACCAACCGCGGCAATACCGCCAAAGACACCAATCAGAGTAGACTTTTCCATATTTTTCCTTTCAAACAAACTCAAATCAAAACTAGCAAAAAATTACTAAACTTTCGTTAAACCAAAAGGAAAGACACGCATATTTACTTTTTAGGTTTCCAAATTTTTGCCACCCCAACAGCCAAAGCACCGCACAACAAGCTCAAAAGGGCTCCCATTTTAGCCGCATCCTTAAGAGCTTCATCCGTATAAGCAATATCGGCAATAAACAGCGAAACAGTCAAACCAACGCTAGCCACCAACCCGATAAGAAGCAAATCGCGATTACAAAGTTTTCGGCCTCGTGTTAAGCGTAGGGCATAAGCAACCTTTGTAAAACCAAAAATCCCCAAAGTTTTTCCCAAGCATAAGGACAAGAAGATAATCAAACTAAGGGTAGAAAGATTATTAATCACGACGCCGGCGTTAACCAAACCAAAAAAGAACAACCCCCAGGTGACAATCGGAGTAAGAAAATGTTCAAGCTTATGTAAAGGCAAGGAATGAGATTTGCCATCTCTCATAAACGGCACAATCCACACCAAAGCCAAGGCCGGATGCAAACCGGCACCAAACATTCCCACCCAAGAAACAACGGCTGGAAGCATATAGGGGTAAAAAGACGAACCGCCACGCCGACGCAAAACATAGCTCATTCCCATTGCCAACAAGACAAGAAGCAAAAACCAGGGAACCAAGGGCTGATCAGGCGAAGGATAAAACAGGGCAATAATTCCTAAACCGATAAAATCATCAACCACAGCTAAAAATAACAAGAACACAAAAGCCGGATGCCCTTTCGGAAACACAAACCGAGCAAAAAGCAAGGCTACCGCCACATCGGTTGCCGTCGCAATTGCCCATCCGGCAGAAAAGCGCTCTTCACCCAACCCAAAATTCAAAAGACCAAACAACACGATTGGAAAGATGACCCCGCCCAAAGCCGCCAAAATATTGGTAAGAGCCTTGTCCAAAGGGTGAAGGTTGCCTTGAGGAGAAAACTCATGAACAATTTCAATAGAAATAAGTCCAAAAAACAGCACCAAAAAAACTTCATTTACAATAAAATGAGAATCAACGCCCCCAAAAAATTTATAATGCACAAAAGCAGAATAAGAAAAATAATCGAGATTAGCCCATAAAAGCGCTGCCAAAATTCCACCAATAAGTGGCAAAGAATAAGTCTCCATAAAAAGCAAAATTTTTTTCATCAACAAATCCCTATACAAACAAAATAACATATAAGAGATAAGCCTAATTTCAAAAATAATCAAGAAAAACAGGCTGTAAAAAAATCAAAATTACAGCCTGACAAAAACAACAATAAATAGAACTAAAAGAGTTTGTTTACCTTAACAAATCACACATTAACACGTTTTGTTTTAGGCAAAATAACTAGGTTTCCAGCCGCAATACGTCCTTTATCATTGTACAATTCATAAGACATGCGCGTACCTTCTACAATAGGATTAATTCCGGCCTTTTGCATTTGCGTAATATGAACAAAAACATCTTTACCACTATCATCAGCTGTAATAAAACCATAACCTTTTTTAGTATTAAACCACTTTAAAACACCCGATAACATAAAACCTCCTTTATTCGACGATAGACAATTTTAAGTTGTATTATTTTAATTATACAATACAACTAATAAACTCATTAATTGTAAATGTCAAATTAATTCTAATACACCCTGTAAAAAAATCGGTCAATTTTTTGGACGACCCCGAAAAAGAATAATAGATTTTTTAAAGCTAATATATTAAAATATCATAATATTCTAATAAAAGAGCCCGCAAAAAAAATTTACAGATTTTTTTATAGATAAAAAAAATTAAACCTAAAAAAACACACTTTTATTCAACGACTCGCAATAACATATTTTGCAAAATGTCGTAAAGAAATAAAAACGTATTTTTGTTCCAATTATAAATAAAGAAAACAACACCCAAAAGACCATTTTTTTATATAGCTAAAATATAAAAAAAGTCATACCGACAAATTTTTGTTTCAAGTGAAAGCGAACTATCGCAAATTATTCCAACCGCTTTTCTTTTGAGAAGCCTTATCTTGCGTAGAACTTCCAAAAAATTCACGGCTCTGCGAAGAAGATGAAGCCGCAACGCTCTCAGAGGTTAAAGCGACCGGAATAACCTGATTAGCAGCGGCCGGAGAAGAAAAATCAATACGCGACTTTTCAAACTCAGAAACAATAGCATCAAAAATAGGCGACACAGATGAAAAATTAAATGTACTGACTTCACCGGCATAAAAAACAGACATAACATAACAAGGAGCCGAAATCAAAACATCAGTATAATCCACGCCACGAACAAACCTCAGCATAATTCTCGGATTCTGCCGACAAGTTTCTTGTTGAGCAAAATTAACATTATCAGCCGTTGCAAATAACTGCTGAACCAAAATGTTTTTTAAATTTTCTTGCAAAATTCCGCAAAAACCTGTCACAGCATAACCATCGAGTGTATAACCGGTATAATTTCCGGACGCAGACGTAACCGTATAGCAAAAAGCCGTTTCAGAATTACGAATATTGGATAAAGCCGCCGGAGCGACCGTCCGCGAAAAATTATCCAATATTGACAAGGAAGAAGTATTTTGCTGACGAGAAGAAGTATTCCGAGCCTGATAAGAATTTCCCGTTGCAGAAATCTGAGCCGAAACCGAGCATACAAAAGCAAAAGTAATAAACATGGCTCCTAACAGAGATCGAAACATATTTCCTCCTTATCAAAAATTCTAATTTTAGGAAAGTCGACACCCGAAAGCATCGACTTCCCCTTCCCCTTGTGTCTGAAAGCTACCAAATATCGTTATAACGAAGTGTCGGATCATTAAGACGCTTTGAATATCCAGTCGGTTTCGTATACGATTCACGATAATTATTAAGCTGATCATACTTATCAACATAATTTTCATTATAAATACCGCTGTTTCGATCAAAATAACAATAGACCGTCACATAAGCTTCAAGTTGACGTTTCAGAACCGGAAACAGATTCCAAATAACTTTTTCGTTATCAGCCGTACCACCGGTCAAATCGGAAACAAGACCTAAATCCTTAATATAATCGGTATAATAAGCGTATGGATACATAAAGCCCATAATAGCACTCCACCCCATAAACGAACTACCGCTTGAATGAGGATACATATTCGCACGCAACCATGTACTCTTTTGGAAATACAACGCGCTCGGAGCATCCGGATCAGAATCATTATAATCATTCGGATTCTTTGGATAATTCGGCGTCCATAAGTCTTGACGATTGGTTCCGACACGAGACCCCGGAACACCGGCTTGTCCCATAGCCCAACCGGCCGGTGTAATCGTTACCACGCGAGCATACCCCGGAGGACAAAGAGGAGCCGGAATCAAACCAAGCCAAGGAGAAGTCCAACAAGAGTGGTTAGCACAAATTTTTCCGCTGCCAATATTAGCTTTGAGCTTACCACCGGAAACACTAACCGTCAGATTTCCCCAATAGGGCACATTCTCATCATAGCTGTTATCAACCACATAAATACCTTTATTAACGAAGTCAGGCAATATATCGCTAAGACGAGAACCACCGCGTGTCGTTAGTTTAATATCATGCATAACCGAGGTATAAGCTGGATTAACCTGATAAGCATCATAGTCCGGTGTCGGATAACTAATTCCCGAAACTTTCGGAATAGCTAAAGCACCATCCCAATTTTTCTGATCAATAAAACGATCCGCTAAAATATAGCCACCACCTGTCGGCAAAGGACTAATGGTGCTGTCATAATTCGAGGCAATCTCAACAACACCCTGCCGCACCTGAACAGATCCTTTTGTTTGGTTACTGGTATTTGTAACAGTAAAGATACTTTCACTTGTCGAAGGTTTTGTAAAGAAATCAACCTGATTATCAGCGGTTTGGAACTGATTAAGATCCGTATTGGTACCGGTCGAAACCACAAAGCTTCCGTTATCAACCAAGGTTTTACCTTTGGTAATATAGAGCTCACGACTTCCGGTTCCTCCAGGAGCTAACGTAATAGTGCCATCCGTCGGTGCAATTTCAACCTTCGTACCGCTATAATTCATTTGTACGGTCTTATTACCGACGATAACCTCATCGTTTGGCCCCATAAAGACCTTACTTTTATTAACATCGCCTTCATTCCATTGAGCCGTAAATACATAGTTATCGTTTTCAGGAGTGGCAGAAAAATCAGTTCCCATCAAACCACCTTTAAGTGTTTTGGAAAGAAGTTTATCCGTTTTCAAAGCTCCTGTAACCTCAAGATTGGCATCAATATAAGTATCGCCCGTATCGCCATCAACATAAAACTTATCACCGGCAACGGACAAACCTTTATCAATCGTCACATCATCATGAAATGTCGCAGATTTATCAACCTCCAAAGTTCCACGAATAATCGTATTACCACCGATTGTGGTGTCACCGGTTGTTCCATCGACATCAAACTTACCATCAGCCGCTTCAAGGCCTTTGTTAATGATTACATCTCCTTGAATTGTGGTATTACCGGTTGAGGCTTCGACCTTAAACTTATCGCCGCCAATTGTGGTGTCACCGGCAATATCCGTTTTACCGGTAGAGGCTTGAACCTTAAATTTATCCCCACCAATGGCTAAATCACCCGAAGCATTAACCTGAAACTTATTACCTCCGGCTGATAAAGCACCGCTAACATCTGCGCTACCGGCGGCTAAATTTCCGGTAATACCGGCGCTGTCAGCTTCAAGATGTCCGGCGATATCGGCCCCGCCATTGGAAATGGTTAAGCCACCGTTCTCAATTGTCAAAGCATCATCATCACCATCGGCATTGTCAATAATCATCTTATTAACTTCGTCAATATCATTTCCTCCCAAATGAAAATCGGTTTTCATACGATTATACTCGCCGGTATTATCACCTGGAACGGCCGTACGATAGAGAACGTCTTCATTCATAATCAAACCGCGAGAAATAGATTGCAAAGAAGCGGTAATGATAGATCCATCGGAAGAAGGCTCAAGATCCAAAGTTCCTAAATCATCAATTTTCCACACACCCTGAACACCATTGGCCACATCACCATCCGTATAACCACCGTTACTACCAATCATCGAGGCAATACGAGAAGCTCTAAGCATTGATAACGGCGTCTTCGGATCACCTAAGAGGAAACCGGTCAAAGACACATTACTCGGATCATTTTGAGCCACACGTTTACCAATAGACAATTGATAACCAGAAAAAGTATTACTTCCACGTACATTTCCGGCATCATCAACAAACCCATAAGGAAGATACTCGCAAAGGTGAGCAATATTATCAATTTTAACAGCACCGCCTTGATCATTTTGAAAAGCCGCATAAGATTGCGTTGCCGCCCCTTGACAATCTGTTTCAACTTCGGCACCGCTGACAATCTCAGAAAAATGGTCTTTAATATAATTATCAATAGCCGCGCTCATAACACGCATCTGACTAGCGGCGTTAATATCTTTAAGTTCGGTAGTGCGCTCCGCCGCCTTTTTATACAAGATAGGCGTAACCATGGCAATAAGGGCCAACATAGCCATAGCCTCTATCATAAGGCTTCCGGCTGTTTCTAATCTGTTGTAAATTTTCCTCATCACGATTCTCCTTACTGAACTCTGGCATTAAGCACAGTCATATAAACCAAACACGTTCCACATTGCTTAGCATCGCCGCACACATTATAAAAACTATGTTCGCCGGCATTTGATGAAATAATATACTGAGGGATAGAGAGCCACATTTTATCACGAATATTAATTCCCATAGAAGACCCCAGCAAATTTTGTTCACTAGGAACAGGGGTAAGCTCTTCGGCATAACCGACGTGACCACCGTACCCCATAATATTGTGTAAAGCTTCAATCAAATCATTATTGGGTTTACCGTTATGAATATTTTTCCATCTCTCAGGAATACAGCCATAAGAAATAAGATAAGGCGTATAATCACCATTACATTGAGGAGACGAAACCGCCAAATTCGGTGAATTTTTATCCAAACAATATAAAAAGGAAATATTTTGTTCGGTCACCGGAGTATCAGCGTCAGCAGAAAGCTCAAATCCCATAGGCAAATAAATTGATAAATCATCGGGCAAAAGCTCTCCCATAACATATGTCCCTCTTGTTTGAGCATCAGCCGCCACAAAATCTTCCGCAGCTTTATGCTGCAAATAAAGCTTTGTCACCACGGCTTCAGCCTGAGGAGAAACATAAACATTACGCATATCAGGACGAATTGGCAGGTTAAACGCAGCCAAAGCAACAATAAATGTAGCAAGAACGACCCAAATATACATAATTTTAATATCCCAACAGTTTCATACCTAAATATATTACCACAATCAGAGCAAAAATTCTAATAAAAAACATCAAAAGCTCCTAAAAACAAACACAATATAGTTTTATTATAAGATAAAGAAGATAATTAAAGGTTAAAATATTCTCTAAAGAGACAAGAAATTTTTTCGTTTAATAAGTTTGCAATAATTGTTTTCATCAAAAGAATAATAGATTAAAGTACAAACAAGATATCATTTGATTGGGGAATAAAATGATTGATAAAAACAACGATATAGATGATGAAGAAGACGGGGAAGAGGAAAAAAATCAAACCTCTAAAGCCAGCAAGAAAAAGATGTTGCTGATAATATTACCAATACTAATTATCATTGGATTGGTCGTTAGTTTTTATACCGTTTTTAACACCAAAAAAGACACAACATCACAAAATTATCGAATTGTTGAGGACGCAAGCGAAGATAACACCCCCTTAACAAACAGCACAATTTTTTACGATTTGCCGGAAATTGATGTTTTGCTAAACAGCAAGACCAACCAACAACAGCGCCTAAAACTGCAAATAAACTTGGAAACACAAAACATCGACGCACAAAAAGTTCACATACTTGAAGCTTTTATTCCTCGTATTAACGACTTAATAATATCCCATTTAATAGAATTATACCCAGAAGAAATACAATCATCGGAAGGATTATATTGGCTTAAGGAAGAATTATTGCACCGAATTAACCTAGTAACCCATCCGATACTGATTTCAAATATAAGTTTCAAAAGCATTGAAATACAAAAATAAAGGAAAAGAGAGTGGAAGAGAACAAAAACGAGACCCCGCAATCTGAAGAGAAAAAAGACAATCAAAAAGCAGATTGGGCCGACATGATAAAAGTCAAAGACGATGCCGCCGAAAAAACAACGGAAGGCACATCAAAAGTTTTAAATCAGGAAGAAATAGACAGTTTGTTCGGCCACACCAACAACACAACGGAAAAAAACAACATAAATGAGTCGGGCGTAAAAGCGATACTAAACTCTTCAATGGTATCTTACGAACGCTTACCAATGCTTGATGTGGTTTTTGACCGCTTAATCCGCATGATGGCCACATCACTCAGAAACTTCACGCAAGACAACGTTGAAGTCTCGTTAGAAAGTATCGAGTCGATGCGTTTTGGTGAATACATTGATTCATTAACACTTCCAACACTTTTATCCGTATTTCGAGCTGAAGAGTGGGACAATTATGGTCTTATCTCGGTCGATTCGTCATTAGTATATTCGATTGTCGACGTTTTGCTCGGAGGACGCCGCGGCACAGCCGCCATGAGAATAGAAGGACGTCCCTACACCACAATTGAGCTCAATTTGGTTAAAGATATGATTGACCTGGTCTTAGCCGACCTATCAACAGCCTTTGACCCGATTACAACCGTAAACTTCAGCTACGACCGCACCGAAACAAACCCACGATTTGCGGCCATTGCCCGTATGTCAAACGCTGTTATCGTTGCCAGATTACACATTGATATGGAAGATCGAGGCGGCAAACTAGACATGATGATTCCTTACGCCACGCTTGAACCGGTAAGAGACTTGCTTTTACAAATGTTCATGGGTGAAAGATATGGCCGAGACACGATATGGGAAAACCACTTGGTTGAAGAATTATGGGAAACAGAAGTTGAAATCAGTGCCAGCCTGAAAGAAATGCAAATTGATTTAGGTGAAATTGCACATTGGGAAAAAGGTTCATTTTTAAACTTAGACATGGACAAGAATGCCAACATAACCCTCTTATGCGGTGACATACCATTATTAAGCGGCACCATGGGACGCAAAGCCGATAAAATTGCTATTAGAGTAAAAGGAAAGGCACAAAAGGATGGATAACTTAGATTTAATAATAAATCTGGCGATTATAGGTCTATTGATACCGACAATAATCTACGCATATCGCCTGAACAAAAATCTTGAAATTCTAAGACAAAACCAAAGCTCTTTGGCACGCCTAGTTGAATCCTTGAATGACGCCACAATCAAGGCCGAAAATTCCATACCCAAACTCAAAACGGCAACACAAAACACATCTGGCGAATTAAAAGAAGTGGTCAACAGCGCCAAGAATCTGAAAGATGATTTAATTTTCATAAACGAACGAGCCGACAGCTTGGCAGACCGACTTGAAAACGTCATCCATAACAGTCGAAAGATTGAAACGGATCGAAAAGACAATCCGCCGCACACCACTGAAATAAAAGATGAAAACATCTCTCGTTCGGAAGCCGAAATAGAACTCTTAAAAGCACTACGCTCAATTAAATAAAACAAGAAAAGAAGAAAAAAATGTTACCCAAAATAAAATTAAGAATTCTTCCTTTATTTATATTTACGGCGGTTTTAACTTTATCCGTCCGCATCAGTCATATTGTTGACAACATACAAGAAAACCACCAAACCCATATTGAATTTGGCGCCCAAAACGCTTTAGCCGCAGAAGAACAAAAAGATAAAGAGACCGCGGTTTTAAACCAAATACTTGAATCCGATTCGCTAACTCCCAGCGCCCCATTAGAAGGAGCAAGCAGCTTCAGCAAGTCAGAAATCGCGATTCTCCAAGATTTAGCCAAAAGACGAGAAGCGCTAAGCCTAAAAGACAAAGAAATAGACAAGAAAGCTCTTCAGCTCAAAATAACCGAAGAAGAGATACAAAAAAAACTTGAGCAACTCCAAGCCTATGAAGCCAAGCTAAGAAAGCTTATGCAAGAATACAGTGAAAAAGAAAAGCAAAAACTCACAACCTTAGTCAAGATGTACAGCAGCATGAAACCCAAAGATGCTGCCCGCATATTCAACACACTTGACATAGAGCTAAGCACTGCCATTTTAAAAGAAATGAAACCATCCACATCATCGGGAATCTTATCTCAAATGGAGGCCGAAAAAGCCAAAGCCATTACCAATCACCTTATCGGCAGCAGTTTAAACAGTATTGAGTAAAAAACGTGATACAAAAAAAGAAACATAACATAAAAAAAATAATATCGGAATTTCTCATAATACCGGTAATTATGCTTTGTTTCCTAAGCACCTCTCGAGCTGCCCTTCAAAGTCAAACACAAGATGCTCCCCTTCCCCCAATTCAGCAAGAAAAGATACAAAAAGGCGAGCTTGAAAAAGCAACATTAAATTACCATAACGGAAAAGACTTTTCACGTTTTATCCTAAGCTTTAAGGATCTTCCTCCCTATCAAATAAAATCAGGAGAAGCCTTAACATTACTTATTTTTCAAAAGCCCTTTAAGATTTCGACCACAAGTTTAAAAGACTATCCGCGGTCATCTGACATAAAATTCAACCAAGATAAGAATGGCAATTTTGTTTTAAGCTTTCCGGAAGGAATAAAAAATTCATTTGAACAAAAAAATAAAATCATTCTTGATTTGAAAAAAGACGAAGACTACCAATACGGAAGTTCTCAAAAACAAGAAGATCAAGCCGCCGGTGATGTTGATACCATTCCCACCAGCAAAGTTCGGAGTCTAAGTTTTTCTTGGAACATGCCGGTAAACATTGGCGTTTTCAAAAGAAACGACTATCTATGGATTATTTTTGATCACCCCCAAACCTTTAACATAGAAGAACTGCAAAACAGTGCCGCACCTCTAGCCCAAGACCTCATTCAACTCCCCAACAATGCGACCGCCATTTTTCGTCTCAAGCCGGAAGAAGGCACAAATATAAATATACGAAAAGAAGGTTTGCTATGGATTGTGGATCTCTACACCGGAAAGAATCAGACGGAAATCAAAGAATTTCCAATATTCACTCAGTACGATATTTTTAATAATTCCTACTTATTTTTGCCGAGCGTTTCTGCCGGAAAAATTATTTCAATATTTGATCCGGAAATAGGTGATATTTTAAACGTCGTTACCACGGATGAAACCAACTTAGGAATGAAAAACGCCTATTTTTATCCTGATGTTGAAATCATCCCTTCCTACGCCGGACTTGTCACCACATTCAACGCAGACGATATCGTTATGGACATCGGCAACACAGGAATAGCCATAAGAAGACAAAAAGACAGCTTAAACATATCAGAAGAACTTGAAACCCTCAAGCGCCGTAGCAAATTGAGCCAAACGAGCGAACAAGAAGGAAACTTTTTCTCAACCGTCGATGCGCAGTTGTTAGCCGAAAACTTCAATGAGGCAAAAAGCTCGCTTTTAAATGATATTGCCTCCGCCAATGAAAATAATAAAACCAAAACAAAGATGCTTTTGATTGATTACTATCTCTCCAAAGGCCTTGGAAGTGATGCCCTGCAGCTTTTAAGAGAACAAGAAGAAGAAAAAAATTCCATCATGTTTGATGAAAAATTTCACATGGCTAAAGGCATAGCCTACTATTTGTTAAAAAGATATAATGAGGCACTTGAAGAGTTTTCATACGGAGACTTAGCCTCTTTACCGGAAGCAAATTTTTGGAGGACGCTCATTTCAACCTCTATTGCCCCCAACGCTGAAGATAATATTATCTTAAATGGCTACAGCACTTTAATAAAAGAATACCCAAACGAAATCCGCCGCAGAATAGCATTGTCGGCCATTGAATCAGCCTTTTTGGCGCAAGATGACATCAGCGTTCAAAACTACATAGACATACTCATGTCCTCCACCAATGTCACCAACAAAGAGGCCTTAATAAGTTATTGTACAGCACGCAAGCTAGACATTTTAGGCTATCCGCTAAACGCCATTAGAGAATATCGCAACACCGCCAAAACGAATACCGCGAAATACGCAGCCTACGCGCGTTACAACATTCTCGAACTTGAAAAAAGAACAAATAACTTAAAAAATAAAGATGCCATATCAGAATATGAGCAACTTCGCTATGCTTGGCATGAAAAAAACTTTAAAGAAAAAGTCTTAGACGCCTTAGCCGAAGCCTACATCAAAGATCGAGATTTCGGTCATGCTTTAAGCACACTTCAATCATTAAAAAATCTTGTCGACAAAGACCAGCAAGACAATGTAACGGCACGCATGGTTAAAATATTTGAAAACATATTTGTAAACAACCAAGACAGCGACACCCCGAATTTAAAATCACTCGCCTTATATAACGATTACAGTTGGCTGGCTCCATTAAGCAAATATTACAATACGATTATCCCCAAACTGGCGGATCGCCTTGTTGCGGCAGATTTGCTGGATCAAGCCTACAAAATGCTGGCCGAACAATACGCCTCAGGAAAACTAACCCCGCAAGAAAAAGCGGTTATCGGAACAAGAATGGCCTTAATAAATTTGTTCAATGAGGCTCCTGGAGAAGCGTTAAATATATTAGATCAAACCGAGCACAACAGCTTAACCCCGACCGTTATCGCTCATCGGCGTTTAATCCGCGCTAAAGCTCTCTCCGCCATCGGAGAACCTGAAGCGGCGCTTGAGCTCTTAAGAGGTGATTATAGCAAAAACGGCCTAATGATGAAAAGCGAAATTTACTGGGAAAACGAACAATGGGCAGAAGCGGCCGATACCATAAAATACTTAATCGAAAAGCCACAAGCAGGCCAAAAGCTAAGTGCGGAACAAATGCAACTGATTCTTGACTGGGCCACTGCGCTGAAAAAAGCCGGAAGAGAAACGGTTATTGTCCGCTTAAAAAATACCTTTGAACCATTTTTTAAGGATACGCCATTCAGCAGCATGTTTAAGGTCTTGACCGATAACTTTGAGAGCAATAAGATAGACATAAAAGAGATAGATAAAGCGATTAACAACATTGCCGCATTTAGCAGCTTTGCCAAAATATATACCGATTCGCTAAAGAATGATCCATTGAGTGAAACCATAAAATAAAATGCATAAAAAAGAATTTAAGATTGAAAGCCCATACGAACCGGCCGGAGACCAACCCCAAGCCATCAAGGAAATCTGCGAAGGATTAGAAAGAGGAGAAAGGTCTCAAGTCTTGCTGGGAGTTACCGGATCAGGCAAAACGTTCACCATGGCCAAGATTATCGAACAAAGTCAGCGTCCAGCCATGATAATGGCACCAAACAAAATTTTAGCCGCCCAACTTTATTCGGAAATGAAAGAGTTTTTCCCGAACAACCATGTTGAATATTTTGTATCTTACTACGACTATTACCAACCGGAAGCCTATGTTCCTAAAACCGATACTTATATCGAAAAAGATTCGGCGTTAAATGAGCAAATCGACCGCATGAGAAACGCCGCCACGCGCGACATTTTGGAATGCAACGACGTGATTATCATTGCCTCCGTGTCTTGCATTTACGGCTTGGGCGATGTCGATTCTTATGCCGCAATGACGATTCCTTTAGCCGTCGGCGACCAAATTGAGCCTAAAGAGATATATAAGAAATTAACAGAGTTGCAGTATGAACGCAATCAGCAAAATTTTGTGCGTTCCACCTTCCGTGTAAATGGCGATGTGCTTGACATTTTTCCGGCGCATTATGAAGATAAAGGCTGGAGAATATCCTTTTTTGGTGATGAGATTGAAGCAATCAGCGAGTTTGATTCACTAACCGGAAAAAAACTTCAAGATTTGGATGAAGTAACGATTTATCCGGCCAATCATTATGTCACACCGCGTCCGGCTTTAGCACAAGCAATGATTGGCATCAGAAAAGAGCTTGAAGAAAGAGTAAATGAGTTTAAACAAAACAATCAATTGCTTGAAGCACAAAGAATAGAACAACGCACACGCTTTGACCTAGAGATGCTTGAAACCACCGGCCATTGCAAAGGCATTGAAAACTATTCGCGCTACTTGACCGGCCGAAAAGCCGGAGATCCCCCTCCGACGTTGTTTGAATACCTACCGCCAAATGCGATTCTCTTTGTGGATGAGAGCCATATTTCGATTCCTCAAATTGGCGGAATGTTTAAGGGCGACTTCAACCGCAAAAGTACTTTGGCACAATATGGATTCAGACTTCCGTCTTGTGTTGACAACCGCCCGCTGAAATTTGCCGAATGGGATAAGATGAGAGGGCAAAGCATTTTTGTTTCAGCCACCCCCGGAGATTGGGAATTAGAGCAAAGCAAAGGCACGTTTACCGAACAGGTTATTCGCCCGACCGGCTTGGCCGATCCGTTGTGCATTGTTCGTCCGGTTGAAAATCAGATTGATGATTTAATGGAAGAATGTCGTAAAACGGCGGCTAAAGGCGAACGCGTTTTGGTCACAACCTTAACCAAGAAAATGGCCGAGGACTTGACCGAGTACCTGCATGATAACGGCGTAAAAGTCCGCTATTTACATTCAGATATTGATACTCTGGAAAGAATAGAAATTATCCGCGATTTACGCCTTGGTGTTTTTGATGTTTTAGTCGGCATTAACTTGTTAAGAGAAGGCTTGGATATTCCGGAATGTTCTCTGGTTGCAATATTAGACGCCGATAAGGAAGGCTTTTTGCGTTCGACACGTTCATTAATACAAACGATTGGCCGCGCCGCCCGAAATGCGGAAGGACGAGTAATTTTATACGCCGACAAAATAACCGGTTCAATGAAAGAAGCTCTGGAAGAAACTGAAAGACGCCGTAAAAAACAACAGCAGTATAACGCCGAACACGGCATCACACCAAAGACGATTAAAAAGAGCATATCCAACACCCTGACCGAAATGACCGAGAGCGATTACGTTCAGGATGATAAAATGCAAAAACAAGAAATTGCTGATGTTAAGAATATTGAGAAAAAACTCAAAGAATATACCAAGAAGATGAAAGACGCGGCCGCCAATCTTGAGTTTGAAGAAGCCGTCATTTACCGTGATAAAATTAAAGAACTTGAAAAACTGGCGATGAAGAATTTATAAGCTCATTCGCGGTGATACGGATGATGATTGAGGATAGTTGAAGCGCGATAAATTTGCTCGGTCAAAACCGCCCGCATAAGCATATGCGGCAATGTCAGTTTGCCAAAGGAAAGAATAAGGTCGGCGCGTTCACGGGTTGAAGGCAAATGCCCATCTGCCCCACCGATAAGAAAACAAATTTCAGAAACACCATCAAGCATCCAATCCTGAATTTTAGCAGCAAATTCGGTACTTTTGATATTAACTCCGCGCTCATCCAGCACAACAACTTTGGCGCCATGAGGAATATTTTCGATTAAAAACTTAGCTTCGTCGCTTTGCGTTGAATTATCTTTTTCTTTAATGACAATCTCCCAAGAGCAACGCTTAACATATTCAGCAATCAGCGCAAACTCCGGCGAGTTTCGCTTGCATTTTCCGATAGCTAAAATAACAACTTTCATAACGCCTCCCTTTATCGGAAAACAGTTTAAATCATCACTAAGCGCTGTCAAGACAAAAAAAGAGCCTGAAACCTTGCAAGCAAGGATTTCAAGCTCTGATAACTTTAGTACAACGACACTTTTTGTTCGGCAATTTCTTGCGGAACAACCCCGGTATAATACACGGTTGTCAACACATGCATACCCAGCACATTGTCAAAATAGTCTCTAGCATTACTAGACGGCGCAACAAATTCAAAGGCAACAACCTGATCCAAAATCTCTTCCGGACATTGGATAATCGCATCAGCAATCGTCGGACGCAAAACCACCGGAGAATAGTCCGAATCATAATAAGTCGTAACACGTCTTAATTCCACCAGCCCCGATGCTTCTTGCAAAATCTTTTGAGCTTGCGACAATGGACAATACACCGGAACTTGCTCCGTCCAAAAGAGCAATCTTCCATAGCGCTTAATCAACCGTTGATGTCGACGAAAATGCTCTTCACCCAGCAAATAGTTAGCAAGTTTGTCATCATCAAAGAAGGAGCAATAAATCTCCGAGCCACGCAACAGCGGATGCATTTTTTGAGCATAAGCCAAAAGCTTCTCGTTCGACCAAGACTTTGCAAGCTTTTGCAAATTTTTCAAAAGCTTAACTTTTTTCTCACGCACTTCCATAGTTGCAAACCCATAACGCCGCGCTGCCGCAATTTTTTCAGAATAATTCATATGAATATATGTTTTGAGTTAATAATAAAAAATATCACACCCAATATAGACTAAAAACATTTTTTGTCAACACAAAAAAAGACCTCTGACATCATCAAAGGCCTTTCATAAGCATCAATCTTTTTTGCGCGGAATAAACATCATAAAAACGGGAACAATAAAAAGAAACAAAACATAAGCAACCGGCAAAAACATACTGGTAACTGTGTTAAAATAAAAGTACCTTTTATCAAAAAAGGAAAGTCTGTCATAAAAAAGAGCCGCAAAAGCCACCAAGACAAGAACTACAATCCATCGCAGATCTTTCCTATTTTTTACGATGTATATCTTATCATACACAAAACTGCAAACAACAGCCAAAACCAAATAAAAAATAGAGGTAAAAGCCGCAATAAAATAATTTTGCAAATTAGCGTTTTTATAAAGTATAACATAAACATCCGACAAATCCGAAGGAATGGAGAAAGATTTTGAAGCTAAAAACGTATAAGCAATAACAAACGCCAAACAAGCTCCATAAAAACCCACATGCCGAATATATTTGTATAAAGGAACAAAAGCCCCCAAAGAAACGCATCCCCCTATCATAAACAGGGCTATTAATTCTTTTGCTTCCATAATGATATATTTTTTTAATTGTAAAACATAATTATTAATTCGAACACTCAAAATTTATCAAATTTTGACAAAAAAATCAAGAACTTTTCAACTTTTCGAACAAACATTTTTAGAAAACAAAAATTCGCTTTTTCATCCTTCCCTACCACCCATAAAAAAAATCGCCACGATGGGCGATTCTCAAAAGGAACTAAATCTTGCGAATTTCGGCAACACTGCTCCACATTTTTTCAATACTGTAAAAATCACGCACCTCAGGCTTGAAGAGATGAACAATCACATCAAAAGCATCAATCAACACCCAGTCAGCTTTTTCCGCTCCCTCAACCGTTGACTTATAGCCGGCTTTTTTTAGATTTTCTTGTACCTTTTCGGCCAAAGAAGCCACATGACGCTGTGATGTTCCGCTGGCAATCACCATATAGCTGGCGATTGAGGTTTTACCTTTCAAATCCATAACCACAAC
>CASFLB010000014.1 GCA_949295395.1 uncultured Pseudomonadota bacterium
ACATTAATATAAGGTTAACAAATGCATTTACAAGAGTTAAAGCAAAAATCTCCGAAAGAGTTATTAACTCGTGCGGAAGAACTCGGCATTGAAGATGCCTCTTCCATGAGAGTCCAAGACCTCATCTTTGCTATTCTGAAAAAAATGGCATCTGATGACGAAATAATATACGGTGATGGAACAATTGAAGTTCTCCCTGATGGATTCGGCTTTTTAAGATCAACCGAATCAAATTATTTAGCCAGCCCTGACGACATATATGTTTCACCGGCACAAGTTAAAAAATTCGGCTTAAGAACAGGGGATACGGTTGAAGGAGAAATCAGAGCGCCCAAAGATAACGAGCGTTATTTTGCTTTAACCAAAATCAATAAAATCAACTTTGATGATCCCGAAAAATCAAAACTCCGTGTCAATTTCGACAACTTAACGCCATTGTATCCGACCGAAAAATTAAACTTCGATATCATGTGCGGAGAAAAAGATTATACGACACGAGTCATTGACTTAGTTGCTCCGCAAGGAAAAGGTCAACGCGGCTTAATTGTTGCCCCACCCCGTACCGGTAAAACCGTTATGTTGCAAAATATCGCGCACGCAATTGCCGCCAATCACCCTGAAATTTACCTCATGGTTTTGTTGATTGATGAACGTCCGGAAGAAGTAACGGATATGACTCGTTCGGTAAAAGGTGAAGTTATATCTTCAACATTTGATGAACCGGCAACTCGTCACGTTCAGGTTGCTGAAATGGTGGTTGAAAAAGCCAAGAGATTGGTTGAAAACAAAAAAGACGTTGTCATTTTGCTCGATTCGATAACTCGTTTAGGTCGTGCTTATAACGCCGTTATTCCATCTTCAGGAAAAGTTTTAACCGGTGGTGTTGACGCTAACGCTCTCCAACGTCCGAAGAGATTACTTGGAGCGGCAAGAAACGTCGAAGAAGGCGGTTCGTTAACCATAATCGCCACCGCTTTGATTGATACCGGTTCGCGCATGGATGAAGTTATTTTTGAAGAATTCAAAGGTACCGGTAACTCTGAAATCATCTTGGATAGAAAGCTTGTTGATAAGCGTTTGTTCCCAACGATTGATATTACACGTTCCGGCACTCGTAAAGAAGAGCTTTTGGTTGATAAAAATACCTTGACCAAGATGTGGGTCTTGCGCCGTGTCTTAATGCAAATGGGCATGACCGACGGCATGGAATTCTTGTTGGATAAGTTAAAAGTTTCAAAAGACAATAACGACTTTTTCAATAACATGAACAGCTAACAAAAAAAACCGAGCAATCGGGGTTTTTAATAAAAAAAGGCGCTTGAAAAACAAGCACCTTTTTTAGTCATTGCAAATGGTTCATCACAGCTGTTACCCAACTTCCCTGATTTGGATTAATTGTCAAAAGCTTAATAATCTTGACTTTGATATCAGGATAGGTATTCGTAAAACCGGCATTAGCGGTAAAGAACAAAACAGCACGTTCGCAGTTTGTGTCTTTGATAACATCAAGATGCTTAGCCAAAGCTAAAACCATGGAATAATAGTTCATTGACTTTGTTTTTCTCACAAAATCAAGCACATATTCGCTTGATAAAATTGTGTAAATAGCGTCCCAGTTCCAATTAAACATATTAATAGAACTATATCCGCTGACATTAGTTTCCACATGAGCTTTAACAAAATCAAAAAACATATTTTCACAGTTTTTCAAAATCTCAGGATGCTTGGCAATAAGATTGTAAAACAAATTTATTTCAGCATCAGGGTTTTTAATAAACTCTAAAAAACTACGCGGAAAGTCTTTGACAAACAACAGTTGGGCTTGATTGAGCATAACCACAGCCGATTGATGAATAACGGCCAAATAAGAACAATCTTCAGGTCTGACCATAGGAGGCAAGGCCTGTAAGGCTTCCTTTGACTTTTCCAAAGAGAGCGCGGCACTTTCATAAAAAGTAGCAATGTGATCAACGTTCATATAAAAATAATTTTAAGTTAATAATAAAAATAAGCGAAAAGAAATCTATGCTCAAACTTATTTCTTGTCAAATAAAAAGTTTTTAAGTTCGCTCATAGAATAAAAAATATGCTGAATTCCAAGTGCCTTAACTTTGTCTACATAGGCTTGATGCTGATAAATTTCGCTGCCTAAAAAAGCAACAACCGACATTTTAGCGCGAATTGCCGCGGTCATACCGGCAATAGAATCTTCAATCACAAGACAATCGTGTGGTTTTTCTCCCATTTTTTCAGCCGCATAAAGAAAAAGGTCAGGTTCAGGTTTTCCGCGTTTAACGCAGTCAACGGTGAAAATATGCTCGTCAGGAATAAGACCTCGGATGCCAATGACGTCTATTTTATGCATTGTTTTTGAGCGAATACCACCGGTTGCAATGCATTGTTTAAAAGTTTTATTTTTGAGAATATCAAGCACGCCGTCAAAAAGGTCAAGACCTTCCGTATCCATGGATTTCAAATCTATATCTAAAACATCAGCCCAAAACTTGTCATCAGTTTCATATCCCATTTTTTGAAGAATAACTTTTTTTGTGCTGTCGCTGGTTCCACCAAAATGACTATTTATTTCATCGAAAGAAAAATTGAGTCCAAGGCGGTCTTTAAAATAGGCTTGGCGATTTTTAAGCCAAACTTTTTCTGAATCGGCAATCACACCATCAAAATCCCATATAAGTAACTTAAAATTATTAATCATAAAATTTACAACCTTTTCAAGAAAAATATCGACCTCGTCTAAAGCTCACAGAGAGGAATTTAACACATTCTATGACATCTTTATTAACTTTCAATAAAAAAGCGCTCTATGAGGCTAAAAAACGCCTTTTTTAAGACTTGCATAAAAGAACGAATTTTATTATACCAAAGAATAAGGAGAACAAAATGGATAATAAAACAATTTATGCCTTGTCAACCGTCAGCGGCAAATCAGGCGTTGCCGTTATCAGAATTTCAGGCGACCATGCTTTGGAAGCCGTTCGATTGATGACAAATATTAAAGACAAAGAAATAAAACCACGTTATGCCTATTACACCAAATTAAGAGACGTTAAAAACGCTCAAGTAATAGACAATGTTCTAATGTTATATTTCAAAGCGCCAAATTCTTTTACCGGCGAAGACATTGTTGAATTTCATACCCATGGTTCTCGAGCCGTTATTGCCAGCGTAATCAAAAATCTTGGAATGATAGAAGGCTTTCGCTTGGCAGAAGCCGGAGAGTTTTCCAAACGCGCCTTTTATAATAATAAAATGGATTTGACAGAGGCGGAAGGCTTGGCGGATTTAATTGATGCCGAAACCGAAGCTCAGCAAAAATATGCCCTGCGCCAAATGGAAGGAAATTTAAAAAACATCTATGAAGAATGGCGTGCGGAGCTGGTAGAGATAGAAGCTTATCTTGAAGCTTTCATTGATTTTCCGGAAGAGGAAATACCGGATGATATTACCAAAAAAATCGAAAACAGTGTATTTAAACTTACAAAAGCGATTGAAGAACACTTGTCAGCCGACAAAATCGGAGAAAGATTAAGAGAGGGATTCCGCGTTGTTATTGTCGGCCGTCCAAACGCAGGAAAATCAAGTCTGCTTAATGCGATTGCCAAAAGAGATGTCGTGATTGTTTCAGACATTGCCGGCACAACGCGTGACGCCATAGATATTCACTTAGATTTAAAAGGATATCCGGTTATTATAACCGACACCGCCGGTATTCGAGAAACCGAAGAAGCTATTGAAAAGCAAGGGGTCGAGATTGCTTATAAAAAAATCCAAGACGCCGATATGTTGATTGCGATATATGATGCTTCAACAGACAGTATTCAACTTTTTGATAATATTAAAAAGAGCTTCGATGGCAAAATTATCTATGTTGCAAATAAGTGCGATAAATTAAGTGCGGAAGAAAAGCAACAACAAGACAAAGAAGGTCGCATTTTAATTTCAGCCAAACATCATGATGGTATTGATAATCTGTTGAATAAAATCAGCGAAGTTATTGCTGATAAATTTACTTCAAATTCAAATACGATTATCACCCGCGAGCGTTACCGCGAGGCCTTGAATGAATGTTTAGATAATTTAAAAACCTTTAGCTTGAATAAGGAAATTGAACTGAGTGCAGAAGATATTCGCCTCGCCGCCCGTGCGATTGGCAAAATTACCGGCCGCATAGAGGTTGAAGAAATCTTGGATAAAATCTTCGGTAGCTTCTGTATCGGAAAATAAATAAACACTGTATTTAAAAATAAAAACAATGTATTTAAACTTTATGTTTGTAAAAATACACCGTATTTAAACTTTTTCAGATAAAGATTTTTTCTCATATTCATGAATAAGTGCTTCATGCAAATCTTCCATTGTTTCAAAAACATCATCAGCACCGGTTTTAATGCAGGTGTTATGATAAGCGTCATTATTATTAGCCTCGGCACCGATAAAAGCAAAAACTTTCATACCGGCACTTTTTCCGGCCTTAATTCCATCAACTGAATCCTCAACGACAATACAGTCTTGTATAGGATATCCCATTTTTTCAGCTGCTAAAAGAAACAAATCAGGCGCGGGTTTGCCATGTTGAACCATATCAGCTGTAAAACAATTTTCCTTATTAAAATAACAATCAATTCCGACGGCATGATTTTTGGTATTGTTCTGATATGCCGTACCACCTGTTGCGATACATTGTGAGAAACGTGAATCCTTAAAAATCTCCTCAACCCCTTTTGTTAAGGTTAGAAGATTTTTCATGCCATAATCATGAAGTTTATTGAGCTTATCCTTAAAACCATCATCAATTTTAAGATTCGGAAAATATTTCTCAAGACGAGCCGCTTTATCTTTTTCTGAAATTCCTATGAGCAAATTTCTTTTTTCTTGTTCGCTAAGAATTATATTTTTCTCGCTTTTTAACAGCTTTGCCCAGTTATTCGCCCAAATACCGTCGCTGTCACAAATAACCCCGTCAAAATCCCAAATAACCAGCATGATAAGCAATCTCCTTTTTTAATATAAAGTTAGCATGATTTTATTAATATAAGATTATAACAACAAGAAAGACACTGTATTTAAACTTAAAACATATTTTTCATATAAAAAATCATAAAAAATAAAGGCTTGAGCCTTTAAAATACTTGCCAAAAGCCACAAACTGTTGTAGTCAATAATCAAACTTAAATTTAAGGCAATCAGAAATGAAGAACTACGATGTAATTGTTGTCGGCGGAGGACACGCCGGATGTGAAACTTGTGCCGCAGCCGCCAGAATGGGCGCGAAGACAGCTCTTGTCACTCATAAAATTTCAACGATTGGAGAGATGTCTTGCAATCCAGCTATTGGCGGATTAGGAAAAGGACATCTTGTCCGTGAGATTGATGCGCTTGATGGATTAATGGGGCGTGTGATTGATAAAGCTGGTATCCAGTTTCGTATGTTGAATGCCTCTAAGGGGCCGGCAGTCCGTGGACCAAGAGCACAAGCTGATAGAGAATTATATCGTAAATATATGCTTGAAGCTTTGCAAAATCAGGAAAATTTAAAAATCATTGAGGCCGCAGCTGAAGGCTTGATAATTGATAAAGACAAGGTTAAGGGCGTAATCTTGGCCAATGGTGAAAAGATAGAAGCTAAAGCTGTTATTTTAACATCAGGTACATTTTTAAACGGCGTTATGTTTACCGGACATCAAGCAACGGTCGGCGGCCGAGTTGGTGAAATTTCTTGTGCTGGAATAACACCGTATTTAAACAGTTTGGGACTAAAAGTCGGCCGTTTGAAAACCGGAACCCCTGCCCGTTTGAATGGCAAAACTATTAATTGGGATATCTTGCCCAAACAAGCCGGTGATGATAATCCCGTTCCTTTTTCTTTTCTGACAACCTCCCTACCCCAACGCCAGATTGAATGCGGTGTAACGAGAACAAATGAAAAGACGCATAAGATAATCCGTGATAATTTTGAAAAATGCGCGTTGTTTTCGGGGTTGATAAAAGGCATCGGCCCACGCTATTGCCCGAGCATTGAAGATAAGCTGGTAAAATTCCCGGACCGTGACAGTCATCAAATCTTTTTGGAGCCGGAAGGTTATAACACGGATGTTGTCTATCCGAACGGGATCTCAACATCGTTACCGGCCGATGTTCAGGAACAATTTATCCATACCATGGAAGGCTTAGAAAATGTCGAAATTTTGCGCTATGCTTATGCTATTGAGTATGACTACGTTGATCCTCAAGAATTGAATAATAAACTAGAGGTCAAAAAAGCTTCGGGACTGTTCTTGGCCGGTCAAATTAACGGCACAACCGGCTATGAGGAAGCCGCTGCTCAAGGTTTGGTTGCTGGTATAAACGCCGCTCTTTCGGCTTTAGGCAGAAACGAGAGTTTTACGATAGACCGTAGCGAAGGTTATATCGGTGTTATGATTGATGATTTAATCACCAAAGGTGTTGATGAACCATATCGTATGTTTACTTCTCGTTCGGAATATCGCTTGTTACTTCGCGCGGATAACGCTGATTTGCGTTTGACGGAAAAAGGACATGAAATCGGTGTTGTCGGTGAAGAAAGATACGGTGTATTTAAAGCTAAAAAAGAGCAACTTGATAAATACAGGGAACAATTAAACAGCCTTCAAACCAAATATTCGGTACTTGATTCTTTAGGAATAAAAGTCAAACAAGATGGCACCAAGAGAACCGCCTTTAATCTGATGTCATATGAAAATGTTTCACGTGAAACAATCAATACAATTTGGCCTGAATTAAAATCCATGCCGGATAATATTTTTGAACAACTGGATATTGAGGCGCGTTATTCTGGCTATATCAAAAGACAAGAAGTCGATATCGAATTGTTCAAAAAAGATGAGAAATTAAAAATAAGAGAAGATATTGACTATAGCAAAATCGGAGGCCTGTCGCGCGAAATGGTTCAAAAATTATCAAAAGTCAAACCATCGACAATTGGCGAAGCTTCACGTATCCCTGGAGTAACACCGGCAGCAATAACCGCTATCCTTGGATATATCAAACATTAAACACTGTATTTAAACTTTGGAAAACATTATGAGCTGCTACCCAAACAGAGAACAGGCCTTATCAATTTGGCAAGAAGGATTAAATTTCAGAATCACAAACTATGGTTTTGATGTTGCCGACGAATATGTTTTTCATACCAAAGGAATTGCCGAAAGCTGTGAGATAATTGCAAAGCAAATTGCAAGTCTAAATGCAGAAAAGGCCTATGTACTCGGGCTACTCCATGATTACGGTAAAAAATATCCTGAAAAAGAATTAGGCGGTTTTCATGGCCGCTATGGTTATGATGAAATGATGCAAATGGGTTTTCCTGATGTCGCTCGTGTCTGTTTAACTCATAGCTTCTACGCTTCAGATTTTAACAAAGACGATTATAAAAATTATTCTTCAAAAGATTTAGATTGGGCGCAAGATAAGTTGAAGAACATTATTTTTGATGACTATGATAAATTAGTCCAACTGTGCGATATGTTTTTTGAAGGACGAAATAAAGTAACCTTTGAAAAAAGATTCGAAGGCATTATGAAACGTCATAATCTTAGTTTTGATAATATTAAAAATTTATATCATCACGCTGAAGAAAATAAAAAATATTTTGATAATAAATGCGGAACAGATATTTATAAATTATTAGGCATTTTATGATATACCCCTCTCAACGAGAGGTTAAAATGCAAAAATTTTCTTATCATACACATACAAATTCTTTTGGCTTGTTTGATGGTCGTAATACTGTCGAAGAAATGATAGAAGGCGCTTATAAAGCCGGTTATACCGAACTTGGAATATCGAATCACTTAATCTATCATCCGAATATGCATATCAGCTCTGAAGCGCAGAAGAATGATAAAATGTTTCATGCTGATAAGCAAAAGGCCAAAGACATTATGACCGCCGTAGCACAAGATATTCGAGAAAAGGCGAAGAAGGCTCCGATAAAAGTTTATGTCGGATTTGAAGTTGATTTTTTTCCTTCAAAAAAGTGGCGTGATGATTTTGAAGATATAATTTCAGAAGCAAAACCAGATTATTTGATTGGTTCAACCCATTTCATGCGTGCGCCTGACGAAAGTTTGGTGCTAAATCTTTATCATTTGAAAGAAAGTAATTGTCCCGAATCTGAAAAAGACAAACTCATGGTTTGCTATTGGGAAAATATTATAGAATCGATTAAAAGCGGCTATTTTGATTTTATTGCTCATTTAGATGTATGCAAACTTTTCGGTTTAGGAATTGAGCCGAAATGGGATAAACTAAAACGAAAGGTGATTGATACGCTGGATAAATACCATCACCCTTATGAATTAAACACGAGTGGCTGGCGTAAAATTGGCGAACAGCACCCTCACCTCTGGATGATCGAAGAGCTAAATAAAAGAGATGTACCGATAATCATAAGTGATGATGCCCATAAGGTTGAACATATTGCGGGTGATTTTGATAAAGCAGAAGAATTACTTGCATCTATAAATTACAAAAATCGTTATAAACCAAATCTGAAACTTTAATATTTAAATTTAAGAAACGCTGTATAAGTGATTGAATTTAAAAGAAAATAAAATATGTGTTTATAACTTGGTATAAATGGTTTTAAATTAATGTAAAAATTTATATAAATATTTCTATGGAAAATATCATTGAGTGGCAAAATAAGTTTAATCTTGTTAGCAAGACAACGCTTGAAGAGGCTTGGAATCGTCATTTTGTAGATTCTCTTCAATTGCTTCCATTTATTCCTGATAATGCAAAATTGCTTTATGATTTTGGCTCTGGAGCTGGATTTCCCGGAATGGTTCTAGCAACAGTACTAAAGGATAAAACACCGTATTTAAAATTTAAATTGGTTGAAAGTATAAAAAAGAAAACACTGTATTTAAACTTTGTGAAAGACAAACTGGGGTTAAATAATGTTGAAATAATAAACGACCGCATTGAAAATTTACCAATTGAGAAAGCTGATATCATAACATCAAGAGCCATGTGCTCCTTAACCGAGCTTTTGAATTATGCTAATAAATTTAGTACAAAGAAAACAAAATGCATTTTCCCCAAAGGAAAAAAACATCAGGAAGAAATTTCAGAAGCAAAGAAAAAGTGGAATTTTAATTGCGAAATTATTCCGAGTGTAACAAATGCCGAAAGTGCAATATTAGTAATAACAAACTTATCTTTAAAAGGGAGATAATTAAATGCCAAGAATCATAGCAATCGCAAACCGCAAAGGTGGAGTCGGAAAAACGACAACAACAGTCAATGTTGCGACGGCAATGGCCGCGGCAGGAAAAAAAGTATTAGTAATAGACCTTGACCCACAAGGAAACGCCTCTACCTCGATGGGAATCGAAAAAAAAGGACGGATGGCATCTTCCTATGAAGTTTTGCTTGGAGAGGTAAGTTTATCACAAGCAATTGTCTGGACTGAGATTCCAAACTTTTCAATTGTTCCGGCATCAGCGGATTTAGCCGGAGCCGAAGTAGAGCTTGTTGATATGCAAGATAGAGAGTTTGCACTAAAAAGAGCCTTAAAAGAAAGTGCCGTAAATTATGACTATGTCTTAATAGATTGTCCGCCGTCTTTAAGCCTAGTCACGATAAATGCTTTGGTTGCGGCAAATGCCGTTATTGTTCCCTTGCAATGTGAATTTTTAGCACTTGAAGGCGTGACCGATTTGATTAAAAACATAAATATCATTAAAAAGAAATTTAATCCTGATTTGGAATTACAAGGCGTCGTTCTAACCATGTATGACAAGAGAAATAATCTAAGCCAGATGGTAGAAGACGATGTTCGCAATTTCTTTGGCAAAAAAGTATATCAAACGGTTATTCCGAGAAATGTCAGAATATCAGAAGCCCCTTCTCATGGCAAACCGGTTTTGTTATATGACTTCAAATGTTCGGGGTCACAAGCTTATATTAGCTTAACCGGAGAAGTCTTGAAAAGAGAAAAGGAATTAGTTGCATGTTAGAAAACGGATTTGAAGAATTGAGTAAGGCCATGAATCAAGAAAACAATCATAAACGCAAAAGTTTAGGGCGTGGTTTAGGCGCTCTGTTGGGTGATGATGACATTAGTTTTGAAGATGTTGAACAACAGGTAGAAAACGCGCATCACGTTGAGAGTAATAAAATAAACATCAATCAAATTGATCCAAGCCCCTATCAGCCGAGAAAAGAATTTGATGAAGAAGCTCTGAAAGCTCTAGCTGAATCAATCAAAGAAAAAGGTGTGTTGCAGCCTCTTTTGGTTCGCAAAAAAGAAAACGGCTATGAACTGATTGCCGGAGAAAGAAGATTAAGAGCCTCAAAGCTTGCCGGTTTGACCGAAGTTCCGGTCATTGTCAAAGAGATGAGTGACAAAGAGGTTCTAGAAGTTGCTTTAGTTGAAAATCTGTTGCGTGAAAATCTGTCTGCTATTGAAGAGGCCGAAGGGTTGCAACGCTTGATGAACGAATTTTCACATACGCAAGAAGCTTTGTCTCAAATTGTCGGCAAATCAAGAAGCCACATTGCTAACACCTTAAGATTGTTAGGATTACCGCTTTCAGTTCAAAATATGATAAAAGAGGGAAAACTTTCAGCCGGACAGGCGAGAAATTTAGTTGGCCTAGAAAATGCCGAAGAACTAGCCTTATTGATCATCAAAAAGGACTTAAATGTTCGTCAGGTTGAAGAACTGGTTAACAAATTAAAGTCAGGAAAACTTGCAGACAAGAAAGAAAAAGTTGCGAAGAATGAAGACATCGCCGATATTGAAAAAGACTTAAATAAAAAGCTTGGATTACGGATAAAGATAAATCCAAACAAGCAAGGCGGCGGTAAGGTTGTGTTGCAATATGGTTCGGTTGCTGAACTTGACATGATTATAGAGATGCTGGAACAAAAAAGAAAAAATACTCTATCAAACAGTGTTGAGTCCAAAAGTGTAAAACCCGAGGAAAAAATGCAATCGGAAGAAAAATTCACGATGAAAATAATTGATTAAGAGCACGCCAAAATCAAAAAGTAAGAATATATTTACAAAATCAAGCTAATCTGATAAAAACGAGAAAAAGGGATACAGAAATGTTGTTTCTTCGCAGAGTCATATTAGCAATTGCAGCCTTCATATTGGTATTATGGGGCGGCGCCAGCACACAAACAAATAACTTAATGTTGCAAGGCGGAGGTTTTGTCGGTCTCATCATCGGAGTCATAATTCTGTTTATTTTCGGAAGAATGGCCTTAAGAGCGATGGGACTAATACCGGCTTTAATCATAATTTCGGGAATATTATCTTTTATAACCTACGCAATTGGCGGTTTTCGCGGCGGAATAGAAAATGTTGGCGAGAATTTAAAAAATTTTTTGGGCCAAAATGAAAATGCTGTTCCTGTAATTGAAAATTTTGGTGAAAACCTTTTTGATGGCGGCTCATCAGCCGAATCTGAAGAAAGTTCACCAATGATAAGTTTCAGCCTAGGCGGAACGGAAGAACCGGCAGCAAGGAATATAAACAACATACCGCAAATACAAAGTCGAGCACGAGTTTTAACGGCCGATACGGTAGAAATAAACGGAGCTCGGTTGCAATTATACGGTATTGACGCACCGGAAATGAATCAAAGTTGTGCAAACGCCCGTGGTCGTTCTTATCGCTGCGGACAAGAAGCCGCTGACTGGCTAAAAAGCTGGATACGAGACTATCCGTTAAGTTGCCGAATTATGGGACAATCTCAAAATGGAACTTATGTTGGGGTTTGTTCACTAGGAGAATATGATTTAGGAGCGGCATTGGTTAACGCAGGCTGGGCTGTTGCCAATCGTCAAGAAAGCGAAGTCTACGTACCTTATGAGAATGCCGCACGCAACAATCGCAATGGATTGTGGAGCGGAAGATTCTATATGCCATGGGATTGGCGCCAATATATGCAACAGCAAGGGCAATAAAACCATGAAACGAACTCTCATTAGCAAATCAGAATCCGATACATCAGAGATAGGTAAAAAGCTTGCACGCATGGCGCAAAAGGGGGACTGTTTTGCGCTATACGGAACATTAGGCATGGGAAAGAGCGTATTGGCGCGCGCTTTTATCCAAGAGTTATGTGGTTTACAAGATGTTCCAAGTCCAACATTTACCTTGGTTCAGCTTTATGATGCGACAGATTTCACAATATATCATTTTGATTTGTATCGCCTAAAATCGCCGGAAGAAATTTTTGAACTCGGGATGGAAGAAGCGCTTTACGATGGAGTATGTTTAATCGAATGGCCTGAAAAAATGGGCGGTTATCTACCCAAAAATGTCATTAAGGTGAGCATAAGCGGCAAACAAGATAACCGAGAAATTGAAATTTCGACCGCATCAGAAGAAAAATTAAACCGTTTACAAAAGGTTTTAGGCTCATGCTAAATATTCACACAACTTGCATAAGTTTGGCAGGAAAGGGAATATTAATCCTTGGAGCACCGGGGAGTGGAAAATCGGACTTGGCCTTGAGGCTAATTCGACATTATGGAGCCAATCTGGTATCTGATGATCGAACGGATATAGAAATAGAAAATAATAAGGTTATAGCCCATACCCCGCCAAAGATTGCCGGATTACTTGAGGTTAGGGGGGTAGGAATTCAAACCATCCCATATACGAAAACAACAGAGATAAACTTAGCTGTAGAATTAGTCAAAGATTATAGGGATGTTGATCGCCTTCCTGATGATATATTTTATGAGATTGGCGGCATAAAAATTCCCTGTATAAAGCTTTATCCGTTTGAGGTAACCGCCACGGATAAGATTGTTATAAAATTAGAGAGTTTGGTTGAATAATTAAGCAATTTATCATAGGATAAAGCAAAACAGATTTAATAGAAAAAGCGAGAAATTCAATGGCAAACAGAATAGAACTTTTTTTACGTGCGCTTGGCAAACCTTTGGTTAAGTTTATTGCCAGCTTAGGAGAGTTAACGTTATTTATCGCCAAATCGATATACCACTGTTTAACTCCGCCGTTTTATTTTAAGTTGATGGGACGGCAGTTTATGGATATTGGCTTTTACTCTCTGCCGGTTGTTGGTTTGACAACAATTTTTGCCGGTATGGTTATTGCATTGCAAAGCTATACGGGATTCGCGCGTTTTGGTGCCGAAAGCGGAGTGGCTTCAGTCGTTTTAATTTCAGTCACCCGAGAACTGGCTCCGGCTTTATCCGGCTTAATGGTTGCCGGACGTATTGGCGCGGCCATGGCGGCAGAAATTGGAACAATGCGTGTAACAGAACAGATAGATGCTTTGGTAACTTTGTCCACCAATCCGTTTAAGTATTTGGTTGCCCCGAGAATTATAGCCGGCGTTATCGTATTGCCGATATTGGTATTGATAGGCGACATCATCGGTATCTTTGGCGGATATGTTGTTTGCGTTTATAAACTAGGATTTAATCCGGCGAACTATGTTAATTCCACGCTCCAAAATCTCGAATCTTTGGACATTGTCACGGGTGTTGTCAAAGCGGCTGTTTTTGGATTTATCATCACATTAATGGGATGCTACAACGGATACAAATCAAAAGGCGGAGCCCAAGGTGTTGGTGAAGCGACCACAAACGCTGTTGTTTCAGCATCGATTCTGATATTGGTTTTCAACTACATCATTACCGAGCTGTTTTTTGCCAAATAAGGAGAGGAAAAAGATATGTCTGAATCAAAAATAAAGATAAGCAATCTGCACAAAGCCTTTGGCAAAAAAGTTGTTTTAGATGGTGTGGATTTAGAGCTACGCAAAGGAGAATCTTTGGTCGTTATCGGAGGTTCTGGAACGGGTAAATCTGTTTTAATCAAATGTATCCAAGGTTTGTTGACACCGGACAGCGGTTCAATTTTGATTGACGGAGAAGAAACCGTTGGGGCTGATCGAGAGCAACAGGCCGCTCTTCATTCAAAGATGGGAATGTTATTTCAAGGCGGTGCCTTGTTTGACAGCCTAACCGTATGGGAAAACGTGGCATTTGGCTTGCTAGAAAATCAAAAAATGCCGCGCAAACAGGCCAAAACAGAGGCCATCAGAGTTTTGCGCCAAGTTGGACTTGCACCTGATGTTGCAGACTTGTCTCCGAGCGAACTCTCTGGAGGTATGCAAAAACGCGTAAGCTTAGCACGTGCGATTGCCACCAAACCGGAGATAATCTTTTTTGATGAGCCGACCACAGGATTAGACCCGATAATGGCTGCCGTAATTAACGATTTGATTATTGAATCAGCCAAAGGCTTAGGTGCAACAGCCTTAACCATTACCCATGACATGGCCTCGGCTCGCAAAATTGCCGACAGAATAGCCATGCTTTACAAAGGAAAGATTATATGGGAAGGTACGGTAAAAGAGCTCGATAAAACCGATAATCCTTATGTTTTGCAGTTTATAAACGGTTCATCTCAAGGCCCGATAAAAGTGGAGATATAGCTTGTCGAAAAAAGGCGTTGAATTCGTATGTCAAAACTGTGGCAGTGTTTATCCAAAATGGCAAGGAAAATGCGATGCTTGCGGCGAATGGAATACGATTGTTGAAGAAAAATCTGGCGGAGAAGGCTACAGCAGTATCAGCCCAAAGAAAAAGGGAAGAATTATTGACTTTGTTCCCTTAACCGGAGAGGAAAAGGCTCTTACCAGAATAGATACCGGAATCAAAGAGTTAAACCGTGTAACCGGCGGTGGCTTAGTCCCGGGCTCAGTAATTTTGGTCGGTGGTGACCCCGGAATAGGCAAATCAACATTACTATTGCAGGTCACAGCTAAAATAGCCTCGTCAAACAAACAAGAAGAGTGCTACTATATTTCCGGAGAAGAGGCGATAGATCAGGTTCGCATAAGGGCCAAACGCCTTCATCTTGAAACATCACCGGTAAAGTTAGCCAGTGCGACGGAGGTTAAAGATATTATTGCCACGTTAGAAAAATCAAACGCCTCGGTTGTTGTCATCGATTCGATACAAACGATGTATCTTGATGAAGTTGAATCAACCCCCGGAAGTGTCGCCCAAGTCAGAGCCTGTGCTTATGAACTGATAAAATTAGCCAAGAAGAAGGGATTTGTCTTATTTTTAGTTGGCCATGTGACCAAACAAGGCGCCATAGCTGGCCCGAGAGTTTTAGAACACATGGTTGATACGGTTTTATATTTCGAAGGGGAACGAGGGCACCATTTCCGCATTTTACGAGCGGTTAAAAACCGCTTTGGCGCAACGGATGAAATAGGTGTTTTTGAAATGCAGGACCAAGGCTTGGTTGAGGTTGAAAATCCTTCAGCGCTATTTTTGGCCGAACGTCAGGGGAATGTGTCAGGTTCATGCGTTTTTGCCGGCATAGAAGGGTCTCGCCCTGTATTAGTAGAAATACAAGCGCTGGTCTCTCCAACCAGTTATGCATCTCCGAAAAGAGCCGTAGTTGGCTGGGATAGCAACCGCTTAGCAATGGTTTTGGCTGTATTAGAAACCCGTTGTGGAATGAATTTAAGCTCACAAGATATTTATTTGAATATTGCAGGGGGATTAAAAATCACCGAACCGGCGGCTGATTTAGCTGTTGCCATGGCTGTAATTTCATCAATGACAAACAAGGCCTTGCCTTCGGATACCGTTATATTTGGAGAGATAGGCTTGTCCGGAGAAATCAGGGCCGTATCTCAAGCCAGCGCGCGCTTAAAAGAGGCTGAAAAATTAGGTTTCAAGAGTGCGATAGCTCCCTCAAATTTAGTAAACAAAGAAAAGGCTCAAAAAAACAGAAATATTGCCGTTCACGAAATTGGCAATGTCCAGCGTTTAATAAATTGGTTTAGTTAGGAAAAAGAAAATGACACAGCTTAATAATTTAGATGTAATAATCTTAATTGTTGTCGGCATATCGGCATTAATTGCCTTAAGCCGCGGGCTTATGAAAGAAGTTTTATCCATTGTCGGATGGGTATTGGGCTGTATTGTTGTGATTTACTTGTTACCAATAGTTAATCCGCTAACCATGATGTATGTCAAAAACGGCACCATGGCAGGAATATTAACATCGGTTGTGATTTTGATAGCCTTTTTGGTCTTTTGGGTTTTGTTCACAGCCAAGATTGTCGGAAAGATTCGCAACAGCAAATTGAGCAATTTAGATAGAACCTTAGGCTTGTTTTTCGGTATTGTCCGTGCTTGCTTTCTGATAATATTACTTAACATCTTAATTGGCTGGATTGTTCCACCGAAAAAGCAGTCTCCGATATTGCAAGAGTCAAAATATTATAACTTAGCCGGCCGTTTTGCCGAACCGATAGAAAGCTTAATACCGGAAGCAACGCTTGAAAAGATCAAGAATTCTTCTTTCTTAAAGTCTCCGGCACAAGAAGATGATGAAGAGGATGCTTCGAAAGAAGAAACCAAAGAAGAAAGCAGCAAAGAGAGCGATGAGTTGTTCAAAAAACTGACACAGCCGCAGGTTAAAAAAGCTAAAGCCGTGGTAAAAAAGAAAATAGAAGGTTATGACAACAACGAACGCGCGGATTTAGACCGCTTGATAGAAAATATCGAATAGCAAAAAAGCTTGGAGAAATCCAAGCTTTTTTTATATTAAAGAGTTTTTCGAGAATTAAGAGCAAGTTGGATTGTACCTTCATCCATATAATCAAGCTCGCCTCCCATTGGAATTCCCTGAGCCAGCGTTGAAATTTTAACATCAAAGTTTTTGAGCTTTTGAATAAGATAATTAGAGGTAATCTGACCATCAATTGTTGCCGGCAGAGCCAAAATAATTTCTTTAACGCCGTCTTTTTGAATTCGGTAAAAAAGCTTTTCAATATTAAGGTCTTCAGGAGAAACGCCATCTAAAGCCGAAAGAATTCCTCCAAGAACATGATATTTTCCTTTGAAAAACGAAACACGCTCCATCGCCCATAAATCAGCCACATCTTGTACCACGCAAATAACAGAATCATCGCGAGTGGTTGATGAGCAAATCGGGCAGGGCGATTCGGTATCAAAGTTACCACAGATTTCGCAAGTTTTAACATTCTGAGCGACATCTTGCATTGCCGAAATCAGGGGAAGAAAAAGGGATTCTCTCTTTTTCAAAAGTTGCAAAACGATTCTCCGTGCCGAACGCTGTCCCAAAGCCGGAAGCTTTGCCACCAGCTTGATGAGTTTTTCAATATCTTTTCCAGCCACGATAAATGCCTTTTAGAACGGAAGTTTAAGCCCCGGAATGTTCATACCGCCGGTAACGTTTTTCATATTGTCATTCATAAGGGCTTCAACCTTATTTTTGGCATCATTATGAGCCGCAACAATAAGGTCTTCAAGAATATCAGATTCATCAGCCACAATAAGAGATTTATCAAGCTCAATTTTTTTCATTTCAAATTTTCCGTTCAGAGTAACTTTAACCATTCCGCCACCGGCCGAGCCGATAACTTCTTGTTGAGCGAGTTCATTTTGCATCTCTTCCATTTTTTTCTGCATGGCTTGAGCTTGTTTCATAATTCCTTGAATATTAAGCATAATATTTATTCCTCATCATAATTAAAATTAGTGTCGTTTTCTGAAGTAAAGATGTTTTCATCATCTTGAGAGTCATCTTCCGCAACTTTGCGGATAATTGTTTCGATTCTTGCGCCCTTAAATTCAGCCATAATAGCTTTAACCAAAGGCGATTCCATAATATCGCGGCGCTCTTCATCCAGCTTAGCGTTTTCTTTTTGAAACAAGGTTTGCTTGAGTGTTCCGCGATAGGTATTAATTTTCCAAGGCTTTCCGGTAGCATTTTCCAAAATTTTATGAAGATTCAAAATAAAATCGGGCGAGATTTTATCTGAAACGGCCATTTTAATATAACCATCTTCAAAAGTATCAAAAGACACATCAGATTTAAGAGAATAAACGATAAGGAGGCGTCTTGTCGATTCGAGGTAGGAAATCAGCTCCTCAGGGCTAAAAAAAGAGCTTGGCTTGCTGCCGCCCTCCGTCGAAGAAGATTGCGTTTCCTGAGGCTTTACAGACGATGTAGAAGCTACTTGAGGCGCAACTGAGGGAAGAGGGCGAGGGGCTGAAACGGCTAAACTAGAGTTTTTTTTTACGTCGTTAAGAATTTCAGCCGGTGTCGGCAGGTTTGCGGCATAGGCAATGCGAATCAGAATCATCTCAAGCGCATCAACCTGCACCGGCGCCATTTGCATTTCATTCAGGCCTTTAATCATCATTTGCCAAATTTTGGACAGCACGGCAATAGAGACGGCAACCGACATTTTCTTAGCAAAATTGCGTTCTTCTTCAGATAACGAAGAATCATCAACCGAGTTCGGAATAATACGTGTTTTGGCAACTAAGTGAGTGACATTGATAAGGTCTTGCAAAATAAGCGTTGGATTCGCACCGTTTTTATAACTATTCTGCAACAAAGAAAGAACTGTATCAACTTTTCCTGAGGTTAAGGCTTCAAACAACTCAAATGTTTGGGAGCGGTCCGCAAGACCAATCATATTTTTAACAACATCAACTTTAACATTGCCAAGTCCAAGAGAAATTGCTTGGTCAAGCAAAGAAGTTGCATCACGCGCCGAGCCGTCAGCCGCTTTGGCTAAGAGCTGCAAGGCTTCTTCTTCGGCCTGAATATTTTCGGCCGAGATAATTTTGTGATACATTTTCATCAACTCCTCAATTGTCAGGCGTTGAAGGTCAAAACGCTGACAGCGAGAAAGAATGGTAACCGGAACTTTGCGAATTTCTGTTGTAGCAAAGATAAAGATAACATGAGAAGGAGGCTCTTCCAAAGTTTTAAGCAAAGCATTGAAAGCATTTTTGGAGAGCATATGAACTTCGTCGATGATATAAATTTTGTAACGAGCATTTGTAGGCTTATAGCGAACCCCGTCCAAGATTTCGCGAATATCATCAACACCGGTACGAGAAGCCGCATCAAGTTCCATAACGTCGATATGACGGCCGGCCGTAATAGCGCGACAATTTTCACAAACCCCACAAGGATGAACGGTTGGTCCACCTTTTCCGTCCGGACCGATACAATTGAGTGCTTTGGCAATAATGCGTGCGGTCGATGTTTTACCCACACCACGAATACCGGTCAAAATATAGGCATGATGAAGACGGTTGTTTTTAATAGCATTTGTCAAGGTTTGCACCAAAGCATCTTGCCCGAGCAAGTCTTCAAAACTCTGCGGACGATACTTGCGTGCTAAAATGACATATTGATTATTATTTTCTTCAGACTCAGCCATATTTCATAAAACCCAAAAACAAAAGAGGAGGAACACTGACCCTAATGCAAAACGTTACGGCTGCTTTCTTCCGAACCTGACCGGATTGGCGCCTGATTAACCCAATGCCCTCCAACAGACAATATCCACGAAAACGCAACATTTTTCAAGGAAAAAATGCAACGACCCGCAGGATAATTAAGGCAAAACGACATTTCTTTCTTTTAAGGCCTTACGAATAATGTCCATTTCATTGGCTTGCTCAGACATTTGCTGAGACGACGGAAGAACTTTTCCATAGATGGCAAATTGAGCAGCCTCGCTGTTTTTACCGGTAATAATAGGAGCTGGAACATTATCAAAGGAAGCAAAATCAGCTAATGTCGGACTTAAGTTTTGAGAAAAAGATGTTGCAGATTTTTGCACAACAACATTTCCGTTTTCACTAACTTCATAAATATCTAAGCTATGCTCATTTAAGCCGTTAGGTAGGATTCGGAAGATTCCGTTAACACCGGCATAACCTTCCGACGACGTAATATAAGGCGTTAAGTCTTCAGGATTTTTCTTGGCTAAAGAAGCGGCAAGTGCCACGGCGTCATAAGCCAAAGAATAGATAGCCGCTGGCTTTTCACCGAATGTTTCGGCATACTTTGAAGAAAAATAGGAGCTATGAGCTTTGGGCATAGCTGGAAACCAAGAGCCGTTGGCCATAGTTTCACGGCTTAGATCTGTCGATTCCCAAACCGTTGTACCTAAGAAGCGAACTTTAGGAGAATAAACATCATAATAGCCGAACATCGCCAAAGCTGACTTCAACTTTGCACCGGATTCGGGAATGATAACGGCATCAAAGTCAACATCGCCAAGAGCTTGCGTGCGTTCAAGCCTTTTAAGGGCTTGTGAAGCGCTGGCATCACCTTGACCAGACTGTTTCTGCAGAGCACGTTTAACTTTTTGCAAGCGAGCGCTTCGAGCATCATAATCGGTCAAGCCTTTAACCGCATCGGTGAAATCAGTTGTATTGGGAGAATAAAAGGCGATTCTGACAAGAGAAACATTATTTTTAAGCGCCGAGGAAGCCGCGGCCTTAGCCAAAGCAATACCAGAAGCATCATCAGGAATAAGCAGAGCAAAGCGAGAGCGTCCTTTGCTGGCGGCATAAGAAACAATATCATCAATTTGTTCATTGATAAGCAACCCGAGCGAATAAACATGAGGCTTGAGAACATCAGGATTTGAAGAAAAAGCAATAACCGGAACATTTGCCGAGGTTGTTTCTGGTTCAATAGCCTGAACGGAAGAACCAAGCAAAGGTCCGATAATTAACTTAGCATTTTGAGACAGAGCGTTTTCAATGGCGATTCGCGCACCGCTGTCAGTACTTTGAGTGTCATAAAATTGCAAAATAAGATTATCGACTTTCATATCATCTGAAGCAAGAAGAGCCGCATTTTTCAATCCTTGACCGTATTTAGACGCGTTGCCGGAAAGGGGCAGAAGAACACCGACGCGAAACATATCGTCTTTAGGTTGAGCAAACTCAATCAAGTGCGAACCGGATACAGCAGATGATTCGGTGGGCATTGACAGATAATTTTGACGAGAAACGGAAGACGATTGGCAACCACCAAGCGCCAATCCGATAAGAAGAAAAAGATATTTTTTTAACACTTGCAATTTTCCCTAAAAAACATCATTCTAAAAGCCATATATATGGTTTAATTTAAAAAACACCTAATGTCAAAGAAAAGAACGCAAAGATGAAAAAAGGATTATACATTGTCGCCACTCCGATAGGAAATTTAGGAGATATATCTCCTCGTGCGATAGAAACGCTCAAACAAGCGGATGTTATTGCCTGTGAAGATACTAGAATAAGTAAGAAATTGCTTTCATTACTAGGCGTAAGCTTAAGTAAAGAATTTATGACATTGCATGACCATAATGAAGACATTCACGCCGAAGAGCTTATAAAAAAAATTCAAGAAGAGGATAAAAGTATAGCCTTAATCAGCGATGCCGGCTCACCGCTGATATCGGACCCAGGGTATAAGCTGATTCGCCGTTGCCGACAAGAAGGAATATATATAACGGTGCTTCCGGGGTGTTGTGCCTTAATTTGCGCCTTGCAACTTGCCGGATTGCCGACGAATAAGTTTATGTTTTGCGGGTTTATTCCCAATAAAGACAAGGGCAGGGCAGAGGCTTTTGAAGAGATAAAAAGCTTAAAAGCCACAACGGTATTTTATGAAACCGCCAACCGGATTCTCAAAACGCTGGACGTCGTTCAAAAAGTTTTCGGCGACCGAGAAATTGCCATAGCAAGAGAAATCAGCAAAATTTATGAAGAATGTTTAAACGGCACAGCCGCTGAATTAATCGCTCATTTTGAAGAACATACCCCGAAAGGCGAGATGGTTTTGATGATATCTCCGGCGCAGGAAGAAGAAAAGACGGATATAAACCTTGAAGAAGAACTACGCCAACGCCTTCAAACCAAAAGTGTTAAAACCGCCGTTAAAGAGCTGTCTGAAGAAACGGGAATAAGCAAAAAAGAAATCTATCAAATTGCCTTGAGAATCAAAGATGAAGAATAATAGCCGCGGCAAAATCAGCGAGTTTATCGCGCGAATATATTTTCGCCTTAAAGGTTATAAGATTGTGGCTAAAAACTATGTAACAGGGAAGGGAACACACGCCGGAGAAATAGACTTTATTGCTTGCAAGAAAAAGACGCTTGTCTTTGTTGAGGTCAAAGAAAGAACCAGCCTTGAAAAAGCCGCTTATGCTCTGCGTGCAGAACAACAAATGAGAATTCGCAAAGCCGCTGAAAACTTTATCGCCAAACATCAAAAATACGATGGATTCGATTACCGTTTTGATGCGGTATTTATCAGTTTTCCGCTAAAGATAGAACATTTGGAAAATGCCTTTTAAGCCACGTTTTGAATCAGCGATTTAGCTTTTTCCAAAAGCACCTCTTTTGAAAGCGTAAAATTATCAAAGATCCATTCTTCTTCAAGCTTATCAAGAATAGTTCCTATTTTGCGATTATCCTGAATTCCGACAGCAATAATATCCTTACCCTTAAGCGGAAAAACAGGGATTTCCATGGTTTCGATTCTCTCAAGCAAAAGAGGTAGATTCTCCGGTTCAAATTTATTAAGCGCACAAAGAATGAGCAGCTTGTTATAGCAAAAATCACGCCCAAAGCGATAGAGCAGGCGACGGATTCCATCCATGGATAAAAATTCGGACATAGGCGGATTGTTTAAAGCCCATTTCACAAAATTATCGCGATCTTTTTTCGGAAGCTTGATACGCAAAGCCAGACTTTCGGCCAGACGTTCTTCCGGTGAATAAAGCACAAACAAGCGCCGCAAAGCCGAAGACGGAATATTGTGTTTTTTGACTAGATTAATCAGAAATTGAAGGTTGTCCAAATTATCTGATTCAGGCAGAATAAAATCAAGAATCCCATTTTGAAACATAATGCGAATAGTATCAGCGGCTTTATCCGTCATAATAATTTTATACATTTCATCACGGATTCTCTCAATAGAAAGAGATTTCAAACCATCTTTATTCTCGACACAAGCTTTCAGAGCTTTTTTATCTATTTCACCTTTGCTGAAAATAGCATAAAACCGGAAGAAGCGCATGATACGCAAATAATCTTCTTGGATTCGCTGGCTTGGATTTCCAATGAAGCGAACCACACCGTTTTCCAGATCATCGATTCCGTTATAATAATCAAAGACATTGCCTTTTTCATCAGCATATACGGCATTGATGGTCAAATCGCGGCGTGAAGCATCCGTATTCCAATCATCGGTAAATTCAACCTCGGCATGACGACCGTCAGTCGAAACATCTTTGCGCAATGAGGTCACTTCTAATACTTTAGAACCGATAACCACACCGACCGTTCCAAATTTTATCCCGATAGGAACGGTTTTAAGGCCGTTTTCTTCACAAGCTTCAACCAGTTCTTCGGGAGAAAGGTCGGTTGCAAGGTCAAGGTCAGGCTCTTTACCTTTTATTCCAGCCAAAGTATCACGCACGGCACCACCGACAAATCTTAAAACGCCGCCATGACTTTCCACCGTATCAAACAGAGAAAGAATCTTTTTATCTTTTATAAGTTTATGAATATCCAAATAGTTATCGCGAATCATCGTATAAAAACCTCAAATAATGTCCGAAGTTAACAGTTTTTATAGATATTTCAATTATTATTATCACCAAAGGGATAAAATTGTGGGTATAAAGAAATGTTTACATTAAAAAAGACAATATTTGCAGGGATAATAAGTTTATTAGGCATGGGCGAGGCTTTGGCTTCCGGCCCAAAATTAATCGGAGAATATAAAGATTGGATAGCATATTACTATGACGATCCTCGTGGCATGGTTTGCTATATCGCTTCTACCCCGAAAAAAGACGAGGGAAAATACACGCGTCGCGGCGATATTTATGTTGTGGTAACGCATCGACCGGCCGAAGACAGCTTTGATGTTGTCAATTTTGTTGCCGGATATGATTACAAAGCCGGAGCGCCGGTTGAAATAAAAATTGGCACCACCACGATTACCGATTTATTCACCGAAGGAGACAAGGCTTGGACGCTAAATTCTTCCGTTGATAAAGAACTTGTTTCAGAGATGAAAAAAGGCCAGCGCATGATTGTCAAAGGCGTTTCATCAAAAGGAACGGTAACCAAAGACACATATTCACTAAGCGGCTTTATGAGTGCTTATCGTGCCATTAATGCCAAATGCAAAAGATAAATTTCATGATTGAAAAAAAAGAACTCATAGGCTTAAGCAAAGAAGAGATTGCCGCCGAGATTGAACGCTTAGGCGAAAAGCCTTTTCGAGCCAAACAATTGTGGCAGTGGCTCTATTTTCACGGTGAAACCGACTTTGAAAAAATGAGCAGCTTTTCAAAGGATTTACGCGCTAAGTTGGCCGAGAATTTTACGATTAGCCGTCCCAAGATTGTGACCGAACAATTGTCGAGTGATAAAACTCGCAAATGGCTGTTTGAGTTCAAAGACGGCCAAAGAATAGAAACGGTTTACATTCCGGAAGAAGACAGAGGCGCTGTTTGCATATCGACACAGGTTGGTTGCGCGGTTGGGTGCAAGTTTTGCCACACCGGCAGCCAAAAGATAACACGAAATTTAACCGCCGGAGAAATTGTCAGTCAGTTTATGGCCGCGCGTGACGCTTATCACGAATGGCCATCACCCAAGGACGAAACGCGATATTTATCAAATATCGTGGTTATGGGCATGGGCGAACCTTTGCATAATATGGAAAATGTCATAAAAGCGCTCAAAATTTTGACCGACGGTGACGGCATAGCCATTTCCAAAAGGCGTGTAACCTTGTCAACTTCGGGAATAGCCCCGAATATCGTGCCAATGATTCAGGCAACCGGTGTTAAACTCGCAATAAGCCTTCATGCGCCGAATAATGAAAAACGATCACAAATCATGCCGATAAATAAGCGCTATCCGCTGGAAGAAGTTTTGAAAGCCTGCCACGAATATCAACAGTTGGACGGCAGCCATTTTGTGACTTTTGAATATTTAATGTTGAAAGACTTTAACGATTCGCTGGATGATGCGCGAGAACTAATGGCTTTGATGAAAAAATTTCAGATTAACGCTAAGTTTAATTTAATTGCGTTTAACCCATGGCCGGGGTGCAGCTATGAACCAAGCCCACAAAGCCGAATTATTGCTTTTTCAAAGGAACTGCAAAAGAACCGCTTTGCGGCACCGATTCGTGTTCCGCGCGGACAAGATATTTTAGCGGCCTGCGGTCAGTTAAAATCTAAAAAAGACGAAAAAACAGCCCCGAAAGGAGAATAAAAATCCTTTTCAAAGGGGCTGTTTTTACTCAAGACTCAAAAAAGTTATTCATTAACTTCTTGAATCAGTTTTTTTTCCTTCAAACGAGCAACAATCTTGTCAGCTAAACGCTCAATCTTGTCTCTGTTCTTGTAAGCGGCAATTCCGGCACCGATAAGGGCAAGACCACCACCAATCAAACCTAAAATAGTAGCTTTTCTCATAACGAAAAAAATTTTAAAGTTAAACAACAAATTAATAAACACAAAAATAAATCACTAAAAAGTAAAATAGCTTAAAGCTTAGAAAATGTAAAGCCAAAAATTAAGCCACAAATAAATCTTTTATTTTATCAAAAAAACCTTTTGCTTCAGGCTGACAATTTTCTTCATTGCTGATAGAGCGAAATTCTTCCAGTAATTCTTTTTGCCGAGCCGAGAGATGAGTAGGTGTTTCCACGCGGAACTGTACAAACAAATCCCCACGCTTGTTTGAGCGCATAATCGTCATACCCTCGCCAACAATTTTTTTCTGTTGGTCTGTCTGGGTGCCTGCCGGAACATCAATTTCAATCTTTTCGCCTTTTATATCCGGAATTTCAATCTTTCCGCCGAGAGCGGCACAAGCCATAGAAATCGGAACGCGAACATAAAGATTAGCCCCATCGCGAACAAACAATTTATGCTCCTTAATAGTGATAAAGACATATAAATCGCCATTATCGCCACCGCGAATACCGCTTTGTCCTTCACCGGAAATCCGCATACGTGTGTTATCTTCAATACCGGCCGGAATTTTGATTTTAAGTGTTTTTTCGTTTTGAATAAAACCGTTTCCGCCACATTTTTTACAAGCGTCTTTAACGACGCGCCCTTCACCATGGCAATGAGGACAAGTTGTCTCCATAATCATAAAACCGCGCTGGGTACGAACTTTACCGCTGCCATGACAATTTGGGCAAACCGGAGC
>CASFLB010000015.1 GCA_949295395.1 uncultured Pseudomonadota bacterium
CAAAACACACCGCCGCAACCTGAAATTCTTGAAATGAAGGCAAACGTGATGATGAAGAATAAAGGTGTGTGTGAAGTGTGTCGATAAGCTGCTCTTCATTATCAAGAAAAAAATCATGCGCCTTCGCGCCAAAAGGCATAAATCCCGCCATTATCAGCACGGCGGAACACACCGCCTTTTGTCGTGAATATAACATAATTTTTCTCCTTATCATTTGCCTTCACGACTCGATTATAACATATTTTCGATAAGCTTTCAATATGATTTTTATAAATAGGCTGAATTTTGGGCGCAAAAAAAACCTCGTTTATTTCTAAACGAGGTTTCTTGAGGAAAATATTAGGTTAAATACATTCTCCATACCAGGTAACATCGCCATTTGACTTTGCACCATAGCATTTTTTAGAGAAGTTTTTGCCTTTTATTCGACAGCTTTCTTCCGTATCCTCCCAATTGCATTCTACCGCGCAGGCTTCATGATATGTTATTCCGCCGCAAGTACAGCTCTTTCCGGCCGCTATATATCCTTCTTCACAGACTTGATAGCCTGCACAGGGGGCTGTGTTTCCGGCTGAATCTCTGCCTTCTTGGGTACAGCTTGCATGGTAGTAGTAGGTTACACCCTCATCTGTCGTGCAATCTTTTTTCACCTTATATTCCCCTCCTGATGTAAATATCTCATCATCCTCCGGAACGGTATTGTAATTTGGTGAGCAGACTTCTTCCGTCTCTTTTTCCTTACAGCTGTCGTAGTAGGTGTATCCTCCGCATTCGCAAGGTTCACCTACACCTATTTCATCACCGTAACATTCTTTCTTTCCGGAACATGGAGGTAAATTTCCTTCGCAGTCCGGCGTTGTTGAATTGCACCGTCCATAGGCGGTATAACCATTACAAGTTTCTTTGACTTCATAGTATCCACCATAAGAGTGGGAATAAACATAACATCCTCCGCCATTTTCATAGATATCGTCATCACATTCTTCATTTGAGGCACAAGATTCATGATATGTTATTCCGCCACAGGTGCAGGAATCGCCAACGCCTCCGCCAACTTTATTTGTGCAATCTTGGTATCCCGAGCAAGGCGGTAAATTTCCTTTACAATCTTTTTTGGTCGAATCACAACGCCAATAATAGGATATATGAATGTTATTTAAAGTTGTGCATTTTTCTTCAACTTCGTAGTAACCTGAAACACTGTTTGAAAAAGCTTCACAACGACCGCCGTTAGCGTCCAAGCCCGTGCTTTCACAGGTGTCTTCCAAACAATATTCATAATAGGTTTCTCCACCGCATTCACAGGTTTTGGCTGTTTCATCAATATAGGCCCTCGAACATGATTTATATCCATAACAACGCGACTGTGTTCCATCAGCCGCCGTATAATCCGGATGACATAAATTATAAAGATGATAGGTTTCACCTAACTGAGTGGTGCATTTTTCTTTATGATATTCAAGACCACATTTTTCTTTTACGGTTTCTTCATCTACTTCGCCATTCATATTATTATAAACATTTTTTGCACATTCTGCGGCACTTTTGGCATTATAATCAACACCGGTTGTGTCCAAATGAAAAACATCTGTTCCCGAAAGGCTTACACTTCGATAACCATTTGTTACACTTTCAGGCTTGCAAATTTCTTTGGCTAAGCATTTTTCATAAAACAATTTTCCGGTTGAATCTTCACAACTCGGTTCAACGCCGATTTTAGTGTCTGGATCACAGTAAACTTTTTGCGGGCAGACTTTTTCTTCATCCTCAGGATCAAAGCAATTGTATTTTATTGTTCCAAAACAATCCATACAAACTTCTTGAACCATATCAGAAGCGCATGGTGTTTCGGAGCCTTGACAATCATCTGTTCCGCCAACAGCACAGGTTTTACAAACCTTTCTTGTACCACCACAGCCGTCATCGCCGTCTGTTATTCCGTATTTACAATTTGTTTCATCTTCCATCGGTGTACAGATTTTGCAAATTGTTCTTATACCGCCGCAACCATCAGGCTCTGTTTCTGTTCCATATTTACAATCTGTTTCGCTCGGTAGCGGATTACAGGTTTTACAAACATAGCGTTTTCCTTTACAGCCATCATCCGCTAATTCACGACCATATTTGCAATCCGTTTCGCTGGGTAACGGAATACAAATCTCCGGCTGTATCGGTTTTTCAAACTCAAATCTATCTCCCTGACAATCTTCAGTATCCGTAATAAAGCATACCGTGGCATACTGAGTGCCTTTGGAAGCCGGAGATGTTAAAAACAGTTCTGATTGTAAATCTAGTGCCGAAGAAGCAGCTTCATTAACCAGCCCAAACATCAGCATAAACGCAAGGGGAACGAATTTTTTCATAACTTGTCCTCATCAAACATTTCAACAAACACACCTTTATTCAACCTTATAAAACATATTATAACATGGCTTTTTTTAATTTAGTATTAAAGTTTTGTTACAAATTAAAAGTTGATTGAGAAAAATTATTTTAAAATTTTTCTTTGGCTTGTCGTTTCGGGGTTAAAAGTCAATAAGATAGTAAAATTTAATTAAAAAAACGGAGCAGTTTTACGCTCCGTTTTCTTTATTTTTTGCTTTTAAACATTTTCCTGATTTTCTTGCGAGCCGTTTGTCTCGTTTAATCCCTTGGCGATGTTCATATTTATATCTATCAATATATTCAAAAGTTCCGGCTTGGGGTCTTCTGCCGCTAGTATCATGTTGATTCTCTTAAATATAAAAATTGATAAATTTATAATATTCATCTTTATCGTTTTGTCCTGCGGACAATCCGGTTCTCCCATCGCTGTGGCTATTATCGTCCATAAACGGCGATTTTTTTCAAGTGCTTGCGGTAATTCTGATTTCTTCTCTTCCCAATGCTCTCTGATGTTGTTTAAGGCCGCTGCCGTTTTAATTAAAGCTCGGCTCTCCAACTCACTTTCTGTAAGCCCTGACACTTGTGTCTGCACATAGGCTTGATTCGAATCCATCGTTGTTCCTTTTATCTTCCTTTCATTTCACCTTTTTTAACATTTTTATTATACACTATCTTTTATTAAAATTGTATAAATTTTTTTGGAGCCTTTTATGCGCAAATTTTTCTTTGTTTTTTGCTTTCTTTTCCTTTTTTGTGTTTCGGCAAAAGCTCAAGTTGAGTTTGATGTGGATCGAAACTATCAAACCCAGATGATTACCGGTACAGGTTTCCCCGATTATCCGCCTTTTGGCTACCCTTCTCCAAACAAAACTTATGGCTTCTTTGATTCTATCTTTAATTTTGTGCTTCAGGATTATGCTAAAAGCGCAAACTTTCTTGTCAATTATAATATTAACGGCTCTTATGATCAACTCGTTCGTAATGTTCGCGGCGGAAAATTTGATTTTATCCTCGGAGCTTACAGCTCAACCGACAAATATGCCGGCCTTGAGCTTATTTATCCGGCCCTTATCAATAATCCTATTATCGTTATTACCCCTCTTTATTCTTCTGTTAAAATTTCTAAAATTGATGACCTTAAAACCCTTAAAGGAGGAATCGGAACTTACGAGCATCTGAGCGATTTTGTTAGCCAACAGGTTGATGCCCTTTCTGTTCAAAAAATTGAAAAACCCTACGATCTCTACAAAAAACTTTTTATGAAAGAAATTGATTATGTTTTGGCCTCGGAATACAATGCGCGAATCCTTCTGGCCCAAATGGGGCTGCGCTCTCAGGTGGCTCTTTCTTCTTCTATATGGAGTATGCCTCTTTTTATCGGAATTTCTAAGATGTCTCGCTATAGAGACCAACTACGAAGAGGTCTAACCCGCTTATCTTCCGAGCCTCAAACCCGAGAAAAACTTATTAAAATTTTGCAAGATTATATTCTCTCTGTTGAAGAAAAAAATTCCGGCGTGGTGGCTCCTGATTTTATTCATGATAAATAACTTTATTTATCCTATTGACCTTAACCGTCCTTGCTGGTAAAATTCTTTTTAGTTTTTTTCAGTAGGGGGTATTTATGGTTCTGTTGGTTCATCATCCGGTTTCTCCTTTTTCCAGAAAAATTCGTATGATTTTGGCGGAGAAAAAGATGCTCTTTGTGCTTCGTGAAGAGCTACCATGGGAGCCTTCTGACGAGTTGCTCAAACTTAATCCAGCCGGCACCTTGCCCGTTTTTGTTTATGATGGAAAAGTGGTGGCCGGTAATTATGCTATTACCGAATTTTTGGAAGAAGCTTGTCCTGATAACCCTCTCTTTCCTAAAGAGATTCAGGCTCGCGCCGAAACTAGACGCCTGTGTGAATGGTTTGATGATAAGTTCTACTCTGAAGTTTTTCGGAATATCGTTTCTGAGAAAATTTACAAGCGCTTTATTTCTAATAATTCCCCTAACTCTAAAATCTTAAAACTCGGCCTTTCTAATCTTTCTTTCCATCTTGAATATATAGACTGGTTGGCAGAGCGTCGGAAATATCTTGCCGGTGATGATTTTTCTATTGCCGATATTGCCGCGGCTTCACAATTGTCCATTATTGATTATCTTGGGGATATCCCTTGGGATGGTTATAAAAATGCTAAAATTTGGTATTCGAAAATAAAATCTCGACCAAGCTTTAAAGACATTTTGAATGATACCATTAAAGGTATTCTTCCGGCTAAACATTATGCTAATCTTGATTTTTAGAGGCTCTTTCTCCATGCGAAAACTCTTGCTTTGTTCTTTCTGTTCCTTCCTCCTTGTTGGGTGCTCGTGGATGGTGACCGGTCGTGGTCAGGTTGTCTATCATTGGGAAAAGGAAAATACAGGTGTTGAGAAATTTGCTCGTGATCACTCCGAGTGTCTTCGCAAGGCTGAATATTTTCAAATTATTCCTGATTTCAAAAACTGGTTTTATTCCGAAGAAGAGAAACTTGATATTCGTGCCGATTGGTATAGTGAACGAGGAATTTGGGCGTCTTATGTTCCCTACCCCGGTGCTCAGCCAATTGTCATAAATTCTTTGCGCGATGATGCTAATATTGACCCTACAGATTACCGCGAATGTATGGAAGATCGGGGTTATTGGAATAGAACTTATAATATTCCCTCAACCACAAATCTCTTTATTTATCGTCCTCAGCAAAAATCTCAAAACCAAATCTTCTTTAAACAGCCTTATTAACTTTTATAATAAGCCTGTTCAATCAGCCGTTTACTCTTCAAAATTTACCTTTTTGATTCGTCCAGATGACAGGCTGGTTAAATTATCCGGGCGAACGAATTTTGGCATTTTCGGTGCGTTAATCTCTTCGGGCTTTTTAATCTCTTGGGATTGTGGCTTTGTGGTTTCGGCGGCAATTTTTGCTTGATAAAGACATTTCATGCCTTTTACCTTGTCGTAATAGCGTTCCAGACCATATAGCTCTTCTCCCATGCCAACATAAAGGAAACCGCCGGGAATTTGGTTATTATAGAGCATTGCCAATGCTTCTGCTTGTTTGTCTTTTGAAAAGAAACGCAAAACATTTCGGCAGAAGATTACATCAAAGGGTTCGGTAAACGTAACTTTATCAAGCAAATTGTAACGGCGAAATTCTATCATGTTTTTTATCTCGCTGTTAATAATCCACTGTTCCCCTTCTTGATGAAAATTATCAATTATTGTTCGGGCATTCAAACCCATTTGGACTTCAAATTGGTTGTATTGTCCTTTTTGGGCTTTGCTTATCGACGTGGTGGAAATATCTGTACCTATTAATTTTATATCCCAGTCACTTATCGCAAACATTCTGTTTTTGATTGATATGGCGATTGAATAGGTTTCTTGCCCCGATGAGCACCCTAAACTCCAAACTCGTAAGCGACGACTGCCACGGTTTGCTTCTCTTAAATAAGGCAAAATGCGGCCTTCAAAGGCACTAAAAACTTTATAATCTCTATAAAAACACGTGTCAGACAAGGCCAAGGCCTCAATGACCTGCCATAGCAAATTCTTTTGCCCTTGATGCAAATCTGCAATTAAATCCTCTACAGATGGATAGTCTTTTTCTCTCACAAAATTATATATTTTTCGATCAAGAATAAAAAACTTGTCTTCACCCAACTCCCAACCGGCATATTGCTTTAATAGCTCCAATAAATATTCAAAATCATCTTTTTTCATTGCCGGCTCCTATATTAAATTCAGAATATCTAATTTGCTGACGATGATTTCTTCATCAAACGGCTTCATGATGTAATCGTCCGCACCTCCATCGAGCGCTTCTTTTATGCGCTGAGGATCATTTATTGACGAACAAAATATTATCTTGGGTTGATTTATTTTCAGCATATCTCTTATTTTGTACATCGCATCTAACCCATCTAATATCGGTAGCTTGGTATCCATTATGATTAGTTCCGGCTCATTTCTTTCACACAGCTCGACAACCTCTTCGCCATCTTCCGCTTCAAGAACTTCATAGCCCAAATTCCCCATAATCTTTGATATGAGCATACATATAATTTTTGAGTCATCTGCTATTATACATTTTTTCATGCCGTTTTCCTCTACTCTATTCTTATCGTGAAGCCTTTTTCTTGACTCTGGGTGATGTGATGTCCCTTTTCACGGCCTAATTCATATAAATAAAGGCCGCCTGCATAAATTGCTTTGTTGTCAGGAACTTCTCCTTGCCATATTTTTTCAAGCGTGTTAATTTTCTCTTCCGATAATCCTCTTTGCGAGCTGACCCGCGCTGTAAGCTCCTTAGCGGTCGAAATTATTTCAATTTCTCCGCCTTTGATTATCGTATCGACTAAAATCATAACCGTAAGCATGGCTTCTCGATTATAAGCCTTGTTTTCCAGCGACATCCGTAGACTTATACCATTTCCTTCACCACTTCCTATTGTTTTTATATAGGCCTGGCTGACTTTTTCAACTTGGATGGCATCTTCAATATTGCTGTTTTCTAGTCCAAAAGCCATTCTAAAAAATTTAAGGCGGTTACTCAAAACCGAGGAACTTATTTTTAAGATGTTTTTTATGTCTGATAAAAAATCCATATCTCCTTCTTCAAGAAGCTCAACCGCATTTCCTATTGCCCCAATGTTACCAATCAAATCATGACTGATACGGGTGCTTATAACTTCGGCTAATTTTGTTGTTGGACCTTCCATCTCTTTTCCTTCTTAAAAGCTATATAAATTTGTGTTCATAAAGAGTTGATCTTCTCGTGACATTCGTGTGTAATCAAGCTCTCTTAACATTGGATCTTCCAGTTTTAACATTCCTGTTGAGGCTTTGAGAGTTGGCTTATTTCCTCCTAATCCCCATGTAATATCTTCCTGATTATCCGGGGCTCCGTACTTTTGATTTACAAGCTTCCAAAAGTCATAAATTTTTATGTTTCTAAGATATAAGGCTTTTGCACTTGTGCTTCGTATGTCCGTTGCCATACTTTTATATATAATCTGATATGCTTTATTATTCGTAAAATTACTGCTGTATCTGACCGTTATTTCTTCTTTTGTTTTATATTTTACATATTTGGTTGAAGCTATATATTGATAATTGTTTTTCTTCGCCATTTCGATAATACAATTTTCAACGCGCTCATATCCAACAACACCGTTATTGCGGCAACTTTCTTCATTTCTCCAGCGAATAAAGTTCGGTATATCATATTCTTGATTAACCTTTGAAAATCCCCTCTTTTTCATTGCTTCATCCGCTTGAAGGGGGGACATCCGCAACATTATCCCTGAAATATCAAAGACCGAAGCATTGGAGCGTTTTTTCTCTGTTTGCGAATCATTGATTAAATTTTCAAGTGTGCTTTTGGCACTCTCTCCTGAAACCAAACTACTGCCAATTGTTGTTAAAGGTTGCTTTAGTTTGTTTATCCACGTCTCACTCGTCGAAGATGCTTCCTCTTGCGGGGCCGAAACTTCTTTTGCCTTCAAGGCATCCGTTAGACTTTGCCCCTCTGCTGTTTTCTTTTCTTCTTTTTCGGGCAATAAGGGCTGAACAACTTCTGTTTTCTCTTCAACAATCAGCGTTTCTGGAACTTGTGGTGGCTGTTTTGTTTCTTCTTTTGCATTTTTGGGAGAGCTTACAATCTCACCTCCATCATCAAATTCAAGGTTATCAAAGCTTAAAACACTATCATCAACCAACTGAGGATTTGCAATTTTTTCTTGAGAAACCGCCATTGACGGAGAATATAAAACAGCGCGCCCTTCTTGAGCATTTCCACTGCCCGAGAAAGCTAAACCGACTATTATTCCCCCTATCAAGCGGCTTATATTCATCTTTTTCTTTTCGATAACCTTTTATCCTTTTGTTTACTATATACCTTTTTATTTAAGAATAAACTGTTTCCTAAGACTTATCCGCACCTACAATTAAAGCCGCCTTTTTTCATAGGCGGCTTTAATCTTTTTTTATCAGCTTTAGAAGTTGGCTATTCTTTCAAGCGCGGCTTCAACCTTAGCTTTGTTTTCCTTAGCTTCGCTTTGACGGCGGCGTTCTTCTTCAACAACCGCGGCCGGAGCTCTTTCAACAAAGCTTGGATTGCTCAACTTGCGCTCATAACCTTCCAAATATTTGTTCAGGTTATCCAGCTCTTTTTTAAGGCGTTCTTTTTCTGCCTTAAAGTCAACAACGCCTTTTAACGGCAAAAGCAATGTGCTTTCTTTGAAAACACCTTGAACCATGTCCGGTGTTATCTCGCCTTCATAAGCGGCAATGCTCTCCAATCTTGCCAACGTGCAGATGATTTTATCGAGCTGAGACAAATGCTGTTTGCTCTTTTCTTCAGCACCTTTTAGATAAACCGTCAACTTAGCCGAGGCAGGAATATTCATTTCCGAACGGAGCGAACGAATCTCTGAAATCAGATCTATGGCCCAGTCAATCTCTTTCATGGCTTGTTCATCAATTGGTTCATTTTCCGGCCAAGCAGCGTGAATCAACTTAACGCTTCTTTCTGCCGTATTGTTCCAAAGCTCGGTGGTAATAAAGGGCATAAACGGATGGAGAATAATCAGAATTCTATCCAAAACCCAAGCAAAAGTTGCTCTGGTTTCGGCCTTATCAGCCTCATTCTCGCCATAGAGAATCGGCTTTATCATCTCAATATACCAATCGCAGAATGAGCCCCAAACAAATTGGTAAACAGCATTTGCCGCATCAGAGAAACGGAAACTGTTTAAATTTTCGGTGACTTCTTTGCTGGCTTCTTGAGCCTTAGCGATTATCCACTTATTTACAGCTAATTTTGCCTCTTGCGGATTATATGAGGTGTCCAAACGGCATTCGTTCATCTCACCGAATCGAGCGGCATTCCACAGTTTGGTTGCAAAATTACGATAACCGGCAATACGCGCTTCTGACAAGTTAATGTCACGTCCTTGTGTTTCCATCGCGGCCATGAAAAATCTCAAAGCATCGGCACCATATTTTTCAATCGTGGCCATTGGGTCAACCGTGTTGCCCTTTGACTTTGACATCTTTTGGCCTTTTTCATCACGAATCAAGCCATGGATATAACATTTTTTGAACGGAACTTGTTTCATCTTGTACATGCTCATCATCATCATACGAGCAACCCAGAAAAAGATGATGTCAAAGGCAGTTACTAAAACTGATGTCGGGTAAAAGGTATCAAGATACTCCGTTTTATCCGGCCAGCCCAAAGTTGAAAAAGCCCACAAGCCTGAAGAGAACCAGGTATCCAAAACATCTGTTTCGCGGCGAAGTTCAACTTTTTTACCATAATGTTTTTCGGCAGCAGCAAGGGCTTCTTCTTCATTTTCTTCGCAGAAAATGGTTTCATCCGGTCCGTACCATATCGGCATTTGGTGGCCCCACCAAAGCTGGCGTGAAATACACCATGGTTGAATGTTTCTCATCCACTCAAAGTATGTTTTTTCATAGCTCTTCGGAACAAACTCCATTTCGCCGTTTTCAACAACTCTCATGGCTTCTTTTGCCAAAGTCGGCGCATCAACAAACCACTGGTCGGTCATCAAAGGCTCAATGACAACGCCTGAGCGATCGCCGTAAGGAATAACCATCGGGTGATCTTCAATCTTGTCCATTAACCCCAGCTTGGTTAATTCCTCAATCGTTTTAGCTCTGGCTTCCTGCGTGGTCATACCTTCATAAGGGGTGTTTTCATTCAAGGTTGCATCCGGATTTAAGATATTAACCAACGGGAGGTTATGTCTTTTTCCGACTTCAAAGTCATTGAAGTCATGAGCCGGCGTAATTTTAACCGCGCCGGTTCCTTTTTCAGGATCTGCATGTTCATCAGCAATAATCGGGATAACTTTATTGATTATCGGAATAATACAATTTTTGCCGATTAAATGTTTCAACTTTTCGTTATCCTTAGATATCGCAACAGCCGTATCACCAAACATAGTTTCCGGTCTGGTGGTTGCGATTGTAACATATTCACTGTCGCTGCCTTCAATCGGATAGCGGTAGTAATACATTTTTCCGAGTGTGTCTTTTTGAACAACTTCCAAATCCGAAACAGCTGTTCCCAATTTCGGATCCCAGTTTACTAATTTTTTGGCCTTAAAAATCAGGCCATCTTTATACAAGCTGACAAAGATTTTGCGAACGGCACGAGACAAGCCTTCATCCATGGTAAATCTTTCACGGCTCCAATCGCAAGAAGCACCCAAGCGGCGAAGCTGTTTGGTAATCGTGCCGCCAGATTGTTCTTTCCACTTCCAGACTGTTTCGATAAATTTTTCTCGCCCTAAATCATGCTTGGTCTTTCCTTCCTTGGCCAAATTTCTTTCAACAACCATTTGAGTTGCGATGCCAGCGTGATCCGTTCCCGGCTGCCACAAAACTTTTTTGCCAAGCATGCGGTTATAGCGAATTAAAATATCCTGCAAGGTATCATCCAATGCATGACCCATGTGCAAAATACCGGTAACATTGGGCGGTGGGATAACGATTGCAAAAGCATCTTTATTTGAACGCATATCCGGCTTAAAGTCTCCCGAATTCTCCCAATCCGCATAAATTTTTTCTTCAAAATCCTTAGGGGTATAATTTTTTTCTAACATCTTATTGTTTCCTCTAATTTTTTAATTAACTTTTTCTTAACACTTAATTTCAAACATGTAAACACAAAAATGCTCTCAGTTTCAGATGAATTGAGAGCATTTAAAAAGGTCAGGTCAGGCTGATGCCTTTTTTTAAGACCCAACCTTTGCCATCACTCGTTTTACTTCTTCGCGGATTACGGATTCAACAACCTCGGTCAAATTCTTATCGACCCAAATTTTGGCTTCTTTCGAAACTTCTTCTCTTGCAAGTTCCATAATATCTTTATCCACCGAAACTAAAGCTCTTTCAATTGCGGGCTTTAAGCTCTCAGCCATCACGGCTTTGATTAAATCTTCTACCGTTTGAGCACCCTCGCCAATTTTCATTGTCGGAGCGGCTGAAACGATTTCGGCGCCTTTTTCTTCTGAATTATTTTCAGAAAACATTTGAGCGAAATTGTTTATTATCGAATCGGAAACCGCTTCGGGAGCTTCCGATTTATGTTCAATTTCGGGTTCAGCTTGAGGCAGTTCTCTTTCCAAAACCGAATCGACGTTATTATCATCAATCGACTGAATTAACTTATCCAGCTGTTCTTCCGATATTGCATCATCTTTTATCGGCTCATCCAGGCTTTGGGGTTGTTCCGCAGGATGCAAAATCTCCTCAGGCTCTTCTGTTGGCTGTTCATCAAACAAAGGCTCCGACGGAAGGTCAATATCTTCTTCTAATTTTATCTCAGGAAGATCATCATCTGATGCGGCTGAACTTTCTTGTTGCGGCTCTTGGTTCTCCTTTGTGGGCGCATCAATAATCATTGACGAAGATAAATCAAAAATATCATCATCGCTTTCTTCTTTTTGCGAAGAAGAATGATTTTCTTCATCTTCAGATAGAATTCCTTTGATTGAAGACAGTATGTCTTCCATTGAAGGATTATCTTGAGGGATTTCATGTTCTGCCATAATAGCGTCCTCTCTGTCTTGCGTTAATCATCAATTGAAAGCGTTAGCCACTTTCCTTTGGTTTCATCGTAGTATTTTTGAGCATCATAAAGCTCGACTTCAAGCTCTAAATCTTTTGCTGTTAATTTGCCCATAGCCATTAACAACTGCATTGATGAAACATAATAGTCTCTTTTGGCCTTAACTTCTTCAACATTTGAGTTCAACAATTCTTGATAAGCGTTTAAAACATCAAGAATTGTACGGTTTCCTAAAGCTTCTTCTTTTTGGACACCGTCCAAAGCAACTTCATTGGCTTTGACTTGGTCTTTAATTGAAGAAATGCGAGCTTTGTTTGTTACCATAAATTCCCAGGCATTTTTTATGTCATAGCGAACTTGTCTTTCGGCGGCTAAAACATTTTCTTGCGCCTGCCATTTTTGATATTTGCTTTGACGAATTTTGGCTCTTGTTTCTCCGGCACTATATAAGGGAACAGACATATTAACGCCCCACTCAACATTATCGGTTGTATGCTCTCCATCATAGCCATGAGGGTCACTATTATTTTTTGAGACACTACCCGTCAAATTAACAACCGGAAGCAACGCACCTGTTTGCGCGGCAACATTATAGGTTTGCGAATCGAGCTGATGACGTGCCTCTTGTATTGAATAATTATGTTCTTTTGCATATTCATAAGCCGAACGGAAATCCTTCGGCAGATATTTATTTATATCCCCTGGTTCGGTCAGGTCTTTGGGTTCGTTTCCTATAATGCGAACATATTCAGCTATTGACGACTCCAATGTTCCTTCCGAATCGATACGATCGGCCTGCGCACTTGAATATCTTGCTCTTGCCTGAGAAACGTCGGTGCGGGTTACTTCACCAACCTTAAAGCGTTCCAAGGTTTCATCGAGACGTTTCTTTAATAATTTTTCATTGTTTTTTTGCAAATCGACAATTGCTTTGTTTTGAATAACATCGAAATAAGCGGTCGATGCACTCAGCAATGTTTCTTGTTCAACATTCATCAAACTATTTTGTTGAGCCCGAATAGCACTATCGGTTGATTTTACGGTATTAACTGTTGAAAACCCCGAAAAAACAGGTTGAGTAATATCGGCTGAAATTGTTGTACCGGTTTGACCTTCATTAACTGTTGTTGAGGTTTCTAAATCATCATTCGTTTTAAGGTCATTGTACCCACCGTTTAATGAAATTGTCGGACGGAATCCTGAACGAGCTATCGCCGCTTTTTCATCAATTGAACGCAAATAGGCTCTTTGTGCTTGCAATGTCGGGTTATTTTCATAGGCCGAACCCATAGCTTCAAAAATTGTTTCTGCTTGTGCAGCTCCCGATAAAGTCGTTGCAATTAATAACGCTGATAAAAAACCTTTTTTCATTCTTTTATGTTTCCTCATTCCTACTAAATCTCTTGTATGTAGTATATTAAACTGTTTGGATTATGCAATAAAATTTCTAAATAAAATAATAATAAATTTAGCATCTTGTTATAAAAATAATCCATATTAACTATATTTCAAACAATTCTCCTCTATCTTTGGGATAATGTTGTAGGTTTAACTTTTTCAGGAGTGATTTTCGTGAAGAAAAAAGATAATACCGCTGCTATCATCAGTGAAATTGATAAAGCTCGCTTGAAACTTTCCATTGAGCATTATATCAAATATTTTATCGGTAAAAGAACTTGCGAAATTAACAAGGACGAAGCCTTGGAAGCTATTGCCCTTGCCGTCCGCGAATTTGCCATGGATAAAATGTATGACACCATTGCTCGCTATAATCAGGAAAATGCTAAAAGAATTTACTATCTGTCAATTGAATATCTCATTGGCCGCTCTTTGGAAAATAATCTGCACAACCTTGGTCTTTTTGATGTTCTTAAAGACATTAAAATTGATGGTTTTCCCGACATTTCCTTGCAAGAAATTTTTGATGCCGAATACGACCCGGCTCTTGGAAATGGTGGTTTAGGACGTTTGGCCGCTTGTTATCTTGACTCGATGGCTTCTCTCGGAATTCCTGGATTTGGTTACGGCATCAACTATCAGTTTGGCTTATTTAAACAGAAGTTTGAAAACGGCTATCAAATTGAGCAAGCCGACAGTTGGCAAGGTGAAGATTCTCCTTGGCAGTTTGCTCGTAATGACCGTAAAGTTACTGTTCCTATTAACGGAAATGTTGAAGTTATTAAAAATGCAAACGGACAAGATACTTATATTTGGATGAACACACAACACGTTTACGGCATTCCTTATGATTTTCCGATTGTCGGCTACAAAGGAAAAGCCGTTAACTATCTTCGTCTGTTCTCGGCAAAAACCGATGATGAGTTGGATATTAATATCTTTAATGAAGGCGGTTATATGGAAGCCGTTAAAGATAAAATCAGCACCGAAACAATTTCTCGTGTTCTGTATCCTTCCGATGCTGTCGAATCGGGAAAGGCTTTGCGTCTTGTTCAACAATACTTCTTTGTTTCTTGCGCCGTCCAAGATATTATTCGTCGCTTTTTGGAAAAGAGTAATGATTTCCACAAATTGCCTGATTATGTTTGTATCCAACTGAACGATACCCATCCTGCTTTGGCTATTGTGGAAATGATGCGTCTCTTAATCGATGTCTATGGCCAAGAATGGGATACCTCTTGGGATATTGTTACAAAAGTTTTTGCTTATACAAATCATACCTTACTGCCCGAAGCTTTGGAAACATGGCCAACACGCATATTAGGTAAGATTTTGCCTCGCCACTTGCAGTTAATTTATGAAATTAACCGTCGTTTTATGAATTTTGCTCGTTCTAAATTTGGTGAGGATAATGCTAAACTTGGAAGACTTTCGATTGTTGTCGGTGATGGTGACAACCAAATTATTCGTATGGCAAACCTCTCTATTGTCGGATCCTTCTCGGTGAACGGCGTAGCACGCCTTCACTCTGAGCTTATTAAAACAAATTTGGTTCCTGACTTTTATGAGCTTTGGCCTGAAAAATTTATCAACATTACAAATGGTATCACACCAAGACGTTGGCTCTTGCACGCTAACACCGCTTTATCTGATCTTATCAGCGATAAAATCGGCGAAGGCTGGATTATTGACCTAGATGAATTACACGCTCTTAATAAGTTTATTAATGACGAAGAGTTTGTGAAAGACTTTTCTCGCGTCAAACGCGAAAATAAGAAGCGTTTAATTAAAGTCATTTCAAAAACTTCGGGTATTTTGATTGATCCTGATAGTATGTTTATCGTTCATGCCAAACGTATCCATGAATATAAACGTCAGTTAATGACTATTCTGCAAGTTATCGGTGATTATCTTGCCATTATCAAAGATAATAAAAAATTCACAACGGCTAAAACCTATATTTTTGCCGGAAAAGCCGCCCCGTCTTATAACTTTGCTAAGCTCATTATCAAGCTGATTAATAATGTGGCCGATGTCGTTAATAACGATCCAAGAGTTAATGATATGCTCAAGGTCGTCTTTGTTCCCGACTATAAGGTTTCATTGGCTGAAGTTATTATTCCGGCCGCTGATGTCAGCCTGCAAATTTCAACAGCTGGCTTTGAAGCCTCTGGTACCGGCAACATGAAATTTGCGCTCAACGGCGCCTTGACCGTCGGAACACTTGATGGAGCCAATATTGAAATCCGTGAAGAAGTTGGCGAAGACAATTTTTATCTCTTCGGTTTAACTTCTGATGAGATTCAACAGCAACGTTCTTCTTATAATCCTCGTGCTATCTATGAAAACAGCGATTATATAAAACGAATCTTGAACGCACTGAATTCAAATATGTTCTGCGAAAAAGATTATGTTTTGCTGTTTAAGCCGATTTTTGAAGAACTTATTAACCGCGACTATTTCTTTGTTTTGGCTGATTTGGAAGCGTTTGATAAAACCATTAAACAAGCTTCTGAGGATTTCCAAGACAAATCAAAATGGGCAAAAAAAGCTATTGCCAATGTAGCCAACATCGGTAAGTTTTCTTCTGATCGTGCCGTTCTTGAATATGATAAGTATATTTGGCACACGGCTGAAAGCCGCAAGGCCACAAAGAAAACTGAAAAAGCTAAAAAATCGGCTTAATCAATCTTTGAAAAAAACGCGAGGAACTTCATTCCTCGCGTTTTTTGTTTGTCTCTAACGTAATGGTGAGTCATTTACATTACATTTAGAACACATGGTACCAATACAATTCGATGCATTAAAACAGCCTCTACTCCACCATAGGGATTATCTTTTTTTATCGGTGAAGTCGTTTGAACTAAATTCGTCGCATTCTGCATTTTCGACATGATAGTCAAATGAAAAATACGAGGATATCATTCCTGAGCATGAGGTAGATGTTCCGCTTGGACAAACCGTTGCACGACTGTAACAAGCCCACCAACATAGACTGTAACAAGCCCACCAACATAGACATAAAAGAAAACCTCGCTTGTTGCCAAACGAGGTTTTCTTCATTCGTTATACCTCCTATTTAGTTACAGTTGTGACCTTTGGTCCATCTAACCCCTAAAGGATGAAGCCCACCACATGCACAAGGGCTCTTTGGACCACCTCCAGAACATAATTTAGGTTCGCCAGTCTATCATCGGAGGAGTTACATTACAATTCGGACATAAATAGCCTCCCGAAGTCGACTTTGAGCAACATTTATAACAAGTATGTCCCAATTGTGAAGGCGTTACCTCACGTCCATAAGGACAAGAGCATCCATCACCAAGGCTATATCCCGGAGGACAAGAGTCGACAGGGTCTGGCTCATATCTTTTAACGCATAACGAGGTTCCAACAGCCACCCAGTATCCCTCATCGCAAGCCCAAGCCTTACATTTGGTCGGACATTGACTGTGGAACCGAATACAATGTGCGTTTGCAGGAACCAATACCGCTGTTACATCATCGCACGGATCTTTATCCGGTATACAGCTATCTCCGCTCTTGGTATAGCCACTCTCACAACTATCGAGTTTATACTTGGTGCTTCCGGTCGAGCAATCCGTATTCTTGGGCGTACAGGTTGAGCAATTACCATGATCCGGACAGGTACTTAAACTATATCCCGAACAGGTTTCGGCCGTACATACCTTCTTACAGCTGTTGCCGTCCTTGGTATAGCCGCTGTCGCAAGCCCAGCCTGAACATTTTGACGAACATGTACTGTAATAAGATGTACAATGAGCGTTTGCCGGTACCGTTACCGCTGTTACATCATCACATGGATCAATTTTCGTACAACCTGAGTAAGCGTTGCCTTCATAG
>CASFLB010000016.1 GCA_949295395.1 uncultured Pseudomonadota bacterium
TCTTGTTGTTGGAGCCGGTGGAGCCATTGAGCCTGTTTCTCAAGTTTTTGTTTATATAATGCTTAATAATTATGGCTCTTATGGCGGGGCTTTGCCACGCAATCAATATGTTGGTCTCGGGCCGGTGGTTGGTGTTTATGCCGATATTGGCAATTTTCGCCTGCTTACACAAGCCGAACAGGTTTTTGCAACGTCAGATTATGGCAAAAAAGTAAAATATTCTTTGGAAGCCGCTTACGCTTTATCAACGAATGTGGCTTTGTCCTTTGATTATAATTATCAGCAAAATCATGGCGCCTTTGATGATGAGGAAGCCATGTTCGGAATGCGCTTTTATTTTTAGTAGAGGGCATTTTTCTGTTGTAATTAATCTCTAATGTGTTTATCCTATCTTCCAGTTTTGTTTATTTAAGGAGAAAGTCATGTTAAGAGAAGATTTGCAAAAAGCTTTGAAAGAATCTATGCTGGCTAAAGATACTCAACGTGTGAGTGCTGTTCGCTTGATTATTGCCGGTATGAAAGAAAAAGATGTTGATGCTCGTGGTAAAGGTCTTAAAGAAGCCTCTGAAGCTGATTTGCTTTCTATGATGCAAAATATGATTAAACAGCGTCGTGACTCTATTGATATGTATCTTAAAGGAAATCGTCAGGATTTGGCTGATAAAGAACAAGCCGAGATAAATGTTATTGAAACATTTTTACCCAAACAGATGTCTGACGATGAAGTTTTGGCTGCCGTTAAAGCCGCTATTGCAGCAACCGGTGCAACTTCGATGAAAGATATGGGTAAAGTTATGGGGGAACTGAAAGGCAAATATGCCGGTCAGATGGACTTTGGAAAAGTCAGTGGTCTGATTAAAACTCTGTTCTAATTTTACGTTAACCTGTGCGGATAAATGGCTGATTTACAAAGTTTTATTGAAGAGCTTAGGGCTAAGGTGTCTATCGTTGATGTGGTGGGCGCTAAGGTTAATCTTGTTCGTAAAGGACGAGAATATCAGGCTTGTTGTCCGTTTCATAATGAAAAAACACCATCTTTTACCGTTAACGAAGCTAAAGGCTTTTATCACTGTTTTGGTTGCGGGGCTCATGGTGATATTGTGAAATTTGAAATGGAAGCCAATGGGCTTCCGTTTCTTGATGCTTTACGTAAGCTGGCTGATAAAGCCGGTCTTGAAATGCCCAAACTCTCTCATGAAGATCACGCTCATTCGGAAGAGAGAAAAACACAGTATGAGATTATGGAGATGGCGGTTTCTTATTTTGAACGTTGTCTTCGGTTGCCGGAAGGGCGTCATGGGTTGGAATATTTTTATGCTCGCGGCTTTGGTGATGAAATTATCTCAAAATTTCGTCTTGGTTATGCGCCGGCTAATAATGGCTTAAAGTCTTGGCTTGCCTCAAAAGGTGTTAGCGAGCATGATATGATTGAGCTTGGATTGGCCGCGATGTCTTCTCGAGAGGGAACTTCTCGTGTCTTTGATTTCTTCAGAGATCGCGTGATCATTCCTATTTTTGATAAGTCGAATCGTCCAATTGCTTTTGGTGGACGTGTGATGAATGAGGGGCAGCCAAAATATTTGAATTCTCCTGAAACACCGATTTTTAACAAACGGCATACTCTTTATAATCTGAATAATGCTCGCGAAAAGGGTTATGATGCCAAAACCCTTATTGTTTGTGAGGGTTATATGGATGTGATTGCCTTGTCAAAGTTCGGCTTTGAATATGCTGTTGCTCCACTTGGAACGGCTTTGACCGAAGATCAAATCTCTGAAGCCTGGAAAGTTTGTGAAGAGCCAACCTTGTGTTTTGATGGGGATGGAGCCGGTATTAAGGCCGCTCTTCGTTCGGTTGATAGAGCTCTGCCTATTCTGAAACCGGGGTATTCTCTTAAATATATTTTCCTTCCTGATAAACAAGATCCTGATGAATTCCTCAAAGCAAAAGGTCATGATGCTTTTGCCGAATATTTAACCAAAACAACACCGCTGGTCGACTTGCTTTGGAAGAAAAATTTTGATAATGCTCCCGTGGCGACCCCCGAGCAAAAGGCGCTGGTTGAAAAAAATATTATGAATGAGGTTGCAAAGATTACTCATGAACAGGTTCGTTCCTATTACCAACAGGCCATGAAACAGCGTATCTATTATGAATTGGGGAAGGGGGCTTGGCTGGCCACTCTGCCTCAGGGAAATAAATGGAACGGACAAAGCAATCGTCGGAGCGAACGTCTTTCTCAGGTTAAGGTGCAGGTTACTCGTCCGAAAACAACGCTTGATGAACTCGTTCTTAAATTTATTCTTTCAGCCCTTATTTTTTATCCGGATTTGATTTTGCCGTTTGAAGAGAAAATGTCTTTGTTTTCTTTTCCTAATGCCGATTTGCAAAAACTGTTTGATACAATGCTTGATATTGTTAATGCTCATGACGGTGATGAGGCTTTTAATTCTAATGTTCTTTGTGCCGAACTTGAAGAAAAAGGTTTAAAAAAACTTCTTAATTCTTTGTGGGAACTTAAAATGTTTCGGCTCCAGAAACCTTTTGAAGCTAATTTACGCCGCGATATTGAAACAAAGCTTGCTGAGGTGCAAATCCGCCAGCTTGAAAAAGAAATAAAAGATGTTTTGAATAAAATGGAAAATGCTGACGCCTTTTCTGAAGATGATTATTCTCTTTACCAATCTTTGAAAAATGAACGACAAGCTTTAATTGATTCGAATTCTACTCTTGATTAACGAATAATTTATCTTATTTTTATATCATCGCCTAAAATTTCGTTTTTTTAAAAAGCAATGCTTGACAAATTAACGAAAAATTATTAATAAGTTCTTTGCTAGCAATTTTTAGGAGTCGTTTGGCTCTGTATTTATTTAAAATCGATTTTAAGGAATGTCATGTCAGATATTGATAATCAAGACTTTTATGACGGATCTTCTGCTGATGCCCCCCTTATTGACAGTTTGGGTAGTGCGGTAAAACGTCTGATTGATAAAGGTAAAGTACGCGGTTATATTACGGTTGAAGAACTCAATAAAGCTTTGCCTTCCGAGAAAGAATCTTCCGAACAAATTGAAGATATTATGACTGAAATCTCCGATATGGGAATTAGTATTGTCTCCGAGTCGGATGCCGATATTGTCGATGCCGATGATAATATCGATGAAGAAGATTATGATGAAACCGGTAATTTTGATGAGAAAGAACTTGGACGCTCTGATGATCCTGTCCGTATGTATCTTAAGGAAATGGGAACTGTTGAGCTCCTTTCTCGTGAGGGCGAAATCGCTATAGCTAAGCGTATTGAGGCCGGTAAGACGGTTATGATTGATGGTTTGTGTGAAAGCCCAATGACACTTAAGGCTATTGCCGGTTGGCGTGATGAGTTGGTTAACGGTACAATGCAGTTGCGCGATATCGTCGATTTGGAAATGATGTATGGTGATGATGCTGAAGCTTTGGCTTTTGATGATGATGAAGCTCAAGTCGATGATTTGGATAAAGTTGCCGCGGAACTCGAAGATAAAGAAAATCTTGATGATATTGACGATGATTTGCAAGATGATATTGATCTTGAAGATGCCGTTGAAGATGAAACCGATGATGACGATGATGATGTTATTGCTGAAGAAGCCGATGATGAGCATTCTTCTGATGATATTGATGGTGAAGATGAGGATGGTCTTAATGGACGTTCATCCGCTTCGGTTTCAACCATGGAAGAGGCTTTGTTGCAGCCTGTTTTGGAAATCTTAACGAAAATCTCAAGCTATTATGATGATTTGAAAAAAATTCAATGCCAACGGATTGACGCTATTATCAGCGGTAAAAAGATAACCTCGGCGGTTGAAAAAAAATATGTTCAGGTTAAAAAAGAACTGGTTGAGTTGATGAGTTCTATTCATCTTAACTCTACACGTATTGAACAATTGGTTGAGCAGCTTAATGATTTGAATCGCCGCTTGATGGGGCTTGAAGGAAAGCTATTGCGTTACGCTTTGTCTTGTAAAATTAAACGTGAAGATTTTCTTGAAGCTTATCAGCAATCAGAGCTTGATTCTAAATGGCTTGAAAAAATTTCTAAGAAAACCGATAAACACTGGAAAACCTTTGTTGAAAAGTATGGCAAGGAAATTAAAGAATTAAGAGATTCTGTTGCTCAAATGGCGACAGAATGCGGCTTGCCAATTACCGAATATCGCCGTATGGTCGATACAATCAAAAAAGGTGAGCGTGAAGCTGATCGCGCTAAAAAAGAAATGATTGAAGCTAATTTGCGTTTGGTCATTTCAATTGCGAAAAAATATACAAACCGTGGTTTGCAGTTCCTTGATTTAATCCAAGAAGGTAATATTGGTTTGATGAAGGCTGTTGATAAATTTGAATATCGCCGCGGTTATAAGTTCTCAACTTATGCTACTTGGTGGATTAGACAGGCTATCACCCGTTCAATTGCTGATCAGGCTCGTACTATTCGTATTCCGGTTCATATGATTGAAACAATCAATAAATTGGTTCGCACGTCTCGTCAGATGTTGTCTGAAATGGGACGTGAACCGACGCCAGAAGAGGTGGCTAAGCGTTTGTCTATGCCTTTGGAAAAAGTTCGTAAGGTTATGAAAATTGCTAAAGAACCGGTTTCTTTGGAAGCTCCGGTTGGTGATGAAGAAGATTCTTCTCTTGGTGATTTTATTGCTGATGAAAGTGCGTTACAGCCTTTGGATTCTGCTATTCATTCGAACCTTAAGGAAACGTGTACACGTATCTTATCTTCTTTAACTCCGCGAGAGGAGCGTGTTTTGCGTATGCGCTTTGGTATTGGGATGAATACTGATCATACGTTGGAAGAAGTCGGACAGCAATTCAATGTAACTCGTGAACGTATTCGTCAGATTGAGGCAAAAGCTTTGCGTAAGCTTAAGCACCCAAGTCGTTCACGCAAATTGCGTTCATTCTTGGATAATTAACGTTTTTGTCCCTCGTAAAGTGAACTGTCCCCGAAAAGTTGGACAGTTCAAAGTCGAGGGACTTTTTTTTTGATGTATAAATAATTGTTGACAAAAATATGTTTTTTGTGTAATTTCATTGGTGAATATTAATTTTTAAATATATAATTATGGACTATCAAGAATTATTAGAAGCTGCAGAAAAGGAATTTATTAATGCTGTTAATGTGGCGTTACTTGTTGAAGGCGGCGATTTGTCGATGCCGGTTAGAGGGTTGTTAAGACTTTATGCTATTTTGAAAAATTGGTATAAGGTCTATGAACAAAAGGTTGAAGACAGTCGGCGAGCTGAAGATGCTGATATGGTGCAATCTTATGAAGGTGTTAAAGATTTGCTGTCTAGCAAGATTGAGAAATTTGAGGACATTTTTAGAGATTGGGAGATCGAAATACGCTGTTATTTTCGTATGTTGCAATTAGAACAGTCTGTACCAGAACAGATTTTGCAAGATGCTTTCGTCTTCGCTGAGATGGCTGAGCATAATGAAGATTTAGCTTTCCATGATTGGAAATCGCTTTTGCCGTCCGGTAAATAGTCTATTTTATTTATAGCACTCAAGATATTTTTCTTGAGTGTTTTTGTTTTGTAAAAAAACATTGACAAAATTTTTTCTTGGATATATAGTGTCTTCCTAACTTTAATTATTATGATATGGAAAAAATATTATTGGAAAAAGCAAAAGGCTCTTTTGTAGAGGCTTGTGGTTTGATGAGAGATTTTGACAATCGTAGACTTCAACTTTCTGTGCAAGAGGCTGTTTTATTGTTTCAGATTGTTCGAAATTGGATTGCTCGTCTTAATCAAATGTTGGATAACGAAACTTGTTCGGAAATGAAACGAGATTATCGTGATTTTTCTCATTTTTTGAACATCTATTCTTATCATTTTTATGAATATTTTGCTGAAAACAGAGAAAGTTTTGAACATTATTTGTATTATCAAAATGAGGAGGAGCTTTCTGCTGATGAAAAGAATGCAATTGATTTGTTTGTTTTAGAAGTTGCAAAAGTAGCTTAACGAAACTTAGTGTTTCTTATATTTATTAATTTAATATTATTATAGTATGAAAAGAAATTTGATTATTTCAGAACGAAAAGAAGCTTTGCATGCCATGCTGGCTATGTTGTCCGCTAATATGATGGATAACGAGCTTGAGGAAGTGTCTTCGACTAGTGAAAATCGAGAAGACCTGTATGGAGTCAAACTGGTTTGGTTGGACCGTGGTGCAAATGGTTGGGTCGGTTGCCCTTGCTTTGTGTCAAAGTTTGATGGGTGCCTTCCTAACGGAAGAAAAATAAAGGCTGTTGTCTATGTTAAGGTTTTTGCCGCACGAACTTTTCAGATGTGTAAAATGCATGAGCTGAAAGAGGGTGAAAGTGAAAACTGGCGCGAAATTTCCGATGGTGAAACATTTGATATGCCGGAAAACAAGCCTTATCAAAAAGAAACGTATATTTTCCGCGATGGAAAAATTTCTGTTGTAAGTAATTGAGTTGGATTGCCGTAAGACTTCGTGTTTTGCGGCAATTTTTTTATGATGTAAATTTTAAATTAGTTCTTGACTATGACAATAATATCGCTTATGTTCTTTTTCGATGGTGGTTGCGGGCCCTTAGCTCAGTTGGTTAGAGCAGGCCGCTCATAACGGTCTGGTCGTTGGTTCGAGTCCATCAGGGCCCACCATAAAAAGCCTTTCCCTTAGGGAGAGGCTTTTTGTTTGTGCAAGAGGTGGTAAAACTCAATTATTCAAACTTAATTGTTACAAAAATGTTTGATTTGGAAATTCTGTCAAAATAAGATGTCAAAAGGCTTGCCTTAAAGGTAAATAAATGGTATATATAATATGTTTTACCAATTATTACATTTATTATGAAAAAGATTTTATTATTTTTTATTGTGTTATCTAGTGTTATTTCTTTATCGTCATGTACAGAGAATCAGCGGGCAAGAACATTTGGTGGTGATATGACTGTTCGTTTGAAATCAGGAGAGAAATTGATGATGGCTACCTGGAAAGGCGAAGATCTTTTTTATCTGACTGAGCCTATGGAAGAAGGGTATGTCCCTAAAGTCAAAAATTTTTATGAAAATTCTTCTTTTGGTGTTCTAGAGACAACTGTTAAGTTTATTGAAAGTCGATAAAGTTTGATGTTTAATGCAAAACCTTCTGTTTTTAACAGAAGGTTTTTTTATATTTGCTTGAAAGATTGTTTTTTTGCTGTAGACTAATAGGGAGTTTAATTTTGCAAGGAGAGAGGAACGATGAAGATTGTTGTTATCGGTGGTGGAGCAGGGGGTGCTAGTTTTGCTGCGCGTATGCGTCGTTTAGATGATAAGGCCGAAATAACTATTCTTGAAAAAAGTGGTGAAACCTCTATTGCCAGTTGCGGGTTGCCTTATTTTATCGGTGATGTTATTGATGATCGTGATGTTATGCAAGTGGCATCACCGGCGTTTATGAAAAAAATATTTAATATTGATGTTCGGCTTAATACCGAGGTCGTTTCTATTAATCCTCAGGCTAAAACTGTTACCACTGCTCAAGGTGACGTTGTGAATTATGACAAGCTTGTTCTCTCCATGGGTGCTCAGCCGATTGTTCCGGCTTTTGAGGGAGCTTCAAACTTGCCGAGCTTTGTGGTTAAGCATTTGGCTGATGCTGATAAGATCAAAGCGTTTATTGCCAAGCATCATCCGAAAAATGCCGTTGTGGTCGGCGGGGGCTTTATTGGTGTTGAAGTGGCTGAAAATCTTTGTCATCTCGGGCTTCATACCTCTCTTGTTGAATTGTCTTCGCAAGTTTTAGCGCCTCTTGATGCTGATATAGTGGCTCAAGTTCATCATGAATTGAAGCAAAAAGGAATGGCTCTTTATCTTGGTGATGGATTAAAAGAAATTTTGCCTGACGGCATTATCCTTTCTTCCGGTGAAAAAATTGCGGCGGACATGGTGGTTTTGGCGCTTGGTGTACGTCCTGAAACTCATTTGGCGCACGAAGCCGGAATAGCTTTAACCGAACGTGGTGCCGTTATGGTTAATGATTATATGCAAACGAATTTTGATGATATTTATGCTTGCGGTGATTGTGTGGCGGTGAAAGACTTTGTTTCACATCAATCAACAATGATTGCTTTGGCGGGGCCTGCGAATCGTCAGGGACGCTTAATTGCTGACCATATCACTCAGCAAAATCCTTATCCTTATACGGGAACACAAGGAACCGGCATTGTGAAAGTTTTTGATTTGACAGCTGCTTTTACCGGAAATAACGAAAAACAATTGCAAAAATCAGGCATTCCGTATGAGAAAATGGTTATTGTTGCAAATTCTCATGCCGGATATTATCCGAATGCGCAAAACCTGACCTTAAAAGTGCTGTATAACCAAGACGGAAAAATTCTCGGTGCGCAAGCCGTTGGCAAGGAAGGGGTTGATAAACGTATCGACGTTATTGCGACCATTATGCGCCTAAACGGTACAACAGCGGATTTGCGTGATGCTGAGCTTTGTTATGCACCGCCTTATTCCGGTGCGAAGGATCCTGTCAATCTTATCGGTATGGCTATTGAAAATGTTCGTCAAGGTTTGGTTAAGCCATACTTTGGAACAGATTTTGAAGGTTTAACGGTATTAGATGTGCGTCCGCAAAATGTTTATGAGCAAGAGCATATTGACGGAGCTATTAATATTCCGGCTGCGCAAATTCGTACGCGCTTAAATGAATTGCCGAAAGACAAGCCGATTATGGTTCATTGTTTTAAGGGCTATACCAGTTATGTGGTTGCGCGTATTTTGATGCAGAACGGATTTGATAACGTTTTGAGTTATGCCGGTGGGTGGACGTTTTATAAAGCCTTGAAGTCATCTAAAGACTGACTGTAGGATAATTAATTTTATTTATTGTGTTAGATGTCTGTTCCAAGAAGCATCAAGGCGTTTTCTTTTACCCAGTTTAAAATCGAATTTAGGCGCTTTTTATTGTCTTTGTGGTATGAAATCCAATAGGTGGCTGAGACAATTTCGTCTTCAAGCGGGATAATGCTTCGTTTTCCGTCGTTACGGTAAGTCTGTACTAAGCGTGTGGTAAAACTCAAGACATTTTTTTGTTCCAGCATTTGGCGAAATATAAAGTAGTCTGTATAGACGGTGATGTGTGGTCGTTCAGTTAGCCAATCCATAAACTTTTTTATTTTTCTTTCAAAGGCGCAATAGGAGCGGTATACTGCAAATTCTCTGTTTTGGTATTTGTGCAAGTTTATGCTCTTTTTAGAGGCTAATTCATCGTTTATTGGAATCGACAACATCAGCTGTTCCTTGGCAAAAGGTATACTTTCAATGTCGGGTTGATTTATTTTTTCTAGGGTTATGATTGCATCATATTTTCGGCTTAAAAGCTGGTTTAATAAGCTTGTCTCGTCATCGACTAATTCTGAGCTTATGGCAATATTTTGGTTGCTTTTTTGTAATAACGGTGCTGAGAAACGCATTGGCCCGGGATCGCAAAAGCCTAATTTTATAAGATTATTTTCTTTAGCGTATTGGCGGAAAGTGTTTTTCATTTCTTCAGCCTGTCCTAAGATGGCACACGCGTAAGTGAAGGCTATTTGGCCGGCTTTGTTTAAGGTAATATTGTTTTTCTTTCGCTCAAAAAGCTGAACGCCTAATTCTTCTTCAAGCTTTTTTAAACCGGCACTTAAGGCAGGTTGCGAAATATGCAGCTTTAGCCGGAAAAATGTTTATTTATGCTCCTTGGGGTAATTTTGGTTTCTTCTATCGAAATCATGGAAATGTTCTTGATAAGAGCTTGATTGAATTGGGGACTGTTAAGAATGGTTTGGAACATTTATCGGCGTATAAAGGCGGATTTCACGCTCGAATAGAAATTGTTAATAACTTATAAAATTGATCATTAAAAATACTTGACTTAGAGTATTATCTAGATATTACCCTAATAAGGCATGATGTGTTGTACGATATTTAGAAATCAGCAAGCGGATGAAAGAAGTTGCTAAAACATTTGAAGGATAGGTAAATATGAAAAAATTATTTGTTTTTGTTTGTTTTCTTGTTTGGGGTGTCGCAAATGCTTTTGCTCAAGTGACTGAAGGAGAAAAGACAATGTCATCTGGAAATTCAAAAATTTTAATTGCTTATTATTCTTATAGTGGCAATACCAAAGCTGTTGCAGAGGCTATTCATGATAAAGTTGGTGGTGATTTGTTTGAAATAAAGGCCGAAGGGGAATATCCTTCGGATTATCACGAGATGACGGTACAGGCACAAAAAGAGATTAAAAGCGGGTATCGTCCGAAACTTTTATCAAAGGTTGATAATATCTCTCAATATGATGTTGTCTTTTTAGGGTCGCCAAACTGGTGGGGAACAATTACGCCGCAAGTCAGCAGTTTTTTGGAAAGTTATGATTTGTCCGGCAAAAAAGTTATTCCGTTCATTACCCATGGTGGCGGAGGTGTGCAAGACACAATCACAGATATTTCCAGCCAATGTCAGAACTGCGAGGTTGTTCAAAATGGGTGGACAGGTTATGGACGTCGTACGTCAGGACTTTCTGAATGGGTCGAAAGCTTAGACTTGTAAGGATATTTTTAATGAATAAATATGGCTATTTTTTGCGGTTGACGTTGGCTCTAGTTGTCGGTGTTTTATCGGCCTTGGCCTTTGTTAGTGCGTTTTATCCGATAAGACTGCTTGATGTTCAATTTGTGGCTTTGTTGCAGCGAAGTTTGGTAGATTTCTCGGTCTTTGCGATTTGGCTCTTTATGGGGCTTGTTTTGCTGACCGTGCTGTTTGGGCGAATTTATTGTTCCACTCTTTGTCCTTTGGGAATTTATCAAGAACTTTTAATGCTTGTGTTCCACCGCAAAAATAGCTTGAAAAAAAATCGTCCTTACAAGTACTTTCTTGCAGCTATCGTCTTGGGTACGTTGGTTGGAGGAACGGCCTTTCTGGTTCGTTTCATAGATCCTTATACCTTATTTGGCTCTGCGGCTTCAGGTGCTGTTTTCGGCGGTGTTATGTTGGCTTTGCTTGCTGTTCTTGTTTGGTTTAAGGGGCGCTGGTTTTGTTCTAATATCTGTCCGGTTGGGGCGGTTTTAGGGCTTATTTCAAAATTTAGTCTTAACAAAATTTATATGGAAAGCGACAAGTGCATTTCTTGCGGTAAATGTGCGTCAAAATGTCCTACCGGCAGTATTGACTTCAAAAGTAAAAGTGTTGACAACGAAACTTGCGTTAAGTGCTTGAATTGCTTAAGAGGTTGTCCAAAAGACGCTATCCATTTCGGCGTTAAGCCGCAGCCTAGTGTTGCGTTTAGTCCTATGCGGCGGAAGCTTTTGGTTGGCGGGGCTGTGGTCGCTGTTTTTGCTTTGGCAGTTAAAGGCGGTATCTCTTTGGGCAAAGCCGTTGCTGCTAAGGTTAAAAAAGTTATTCTTCCAGCCGGAGGTGAAAGTGCAGAAGATTTTGCCAATCGTTGCCTTAACTGTAATCTTTGTGTTCAGAATTGTCCGATGAAGATTATAAAGAAAGCTAATGCCGATTATCCGGCCGTACATCTTGATTATTCGGATAGTTTTTGTGATTATAATTGTCATAGATGTTCAGAAGTTTGTCCTTCGGGGGCTATTAAGAAAATATCTCTTGCCGAAAAACAAAGGACTCAAATCGGGCTGGCTCATATTGATGAAGATTATTGTGTTAAATGTGGTTTGTGCGTGCGAAAATGCCCGCGTCAGGCCATAACGAAAGAGAAGGGGGCTTTCCCAATCGTTCATGCTGATATTTGTATCGGCTGCGGTGCTTGTCAAGCGGCTTGTTCGGTTGAAGCTATTAAAATTATGGCGGTCGATAGACAGCAAATCTTAAAATAAAGGAGAAAAAAATGTCATTAGGTTTAACGGAAATTGCTCTTATTTTGGTTGTTATCCTCATCTTATTTGGCGGAAAACGTATTCCGGAATTGGCCAAAGCTCTCGGCAAGGCACAATATGAGTATAGAAAAGCCAAAGAAATGTTGCAGAATGAGGCCAAAGATTTGAAAGATACGGTGGAAAAAGCCGCTGAAGCGGAAGAAAAAAAATCTGAGAAATAAATTATGGAAGATACCGACGAAAGTCTGATAACACATCTTGAAGTTTTACGTTCGATGTTGATAAGGTGCTTTGTTGCTTTGGGTATCGGACTTGTACCGTTGTTTTTCGTTGCGCCTTATGTTATTAATGGGCTGATAAAAGTTCTTATCGGCGAAAACGATGTGTCCTTTAATTATTTTTCGCCGATGGAAGTTTTTATTTTACAGATAAAAGTCGCGGTTGTTTTAGACTTTTTGTGTTGTTTTCCCTATATCGTGAAGCAGGTGTGGCAGTTTATTTTGCCCGCGCTGTACGATAATGAGCGGCGTTTTGTAAAATCTATGGTTTTTATTTCTTCTTCTTTGTTTCTTATCGGTGTTTTGTTCTGTATCTTTTTTATTTTGCCGCTGATTATTTCGTTTGGTATAAGTTTTGCAACGCCGGATATCAAAGCGATGTTTGGTATTTCTAATGTTATCAGCTTATCTTTATGGCTTGGTGTGGTGTTTGGGCTTATGTTTCAGTTTCCGGTCGTGACTTTTTCCTTAATTCGGTCAGAAATGGTTTCTTATCAAGCGATTAAAAGCAAGCGGTCTTATGTTTTTGTGGCGATTTTGATTATTGCCGGTATCTTAACACCACCGGACATTGTCAGCCAGCTGATGCTCACTATTCCGACTTATTTGTTGTTTGAATTAGGTTTATTGATGGCGCGCCGAAAATAGTTCCTTGACATTTGGAACAGAAAATTTTATCTTTAAGCGTTTTCTTAAGAAAGGTGCTTACGATGTTGGATTTAGGTAATAAAAAGCTTGAAAAGTTTTCGCTGTCAAAGGAGCTTGTCGGTGAGAGAGTTGTCCTTGTGCCACGCACACATGAGTATGATGAAGCTTTGTGGCGTTTGATTGATTCTTCTCGAGAATTTTTGCGCGAGTATTTATTTTGGGTCGATGATACAAACTCTTTAGATGATGTGAAAAGTGTTACATCAATCTTTATGAAAAATTGGGATAATCAAGATTCTTTTGAATATGTTTTTCTTGATAAAAAGACGAAAAAGCTTGTCGGAGCAGGGGGAATTCATACCGTTTGTTATCTTCATCATTATGCTGAATATGGTTATTATCTTGATAAAAACGCTGTTGGACACGGTTATGTTACCGAAGTTGTCAAACTGCTTGAAAAAGAGTTGTTTAGCAAAGGAATTCACCGTTTGCAAATTGTTTGTGATGTTAACAATCATGCATCAGCCGCTGTTGCCAAACGTTGTGGCTTTGAGCTTGAAGGAACAATGAAAGAATCTCGTTTTGCTTACGGAAGTTATCGTGATGAATTTTTGTTTGCCAAGATAAATCGTTAATATTTGTGTTTTGTAAAAATAAGTTGACAAAAAATATTTTTTTGGATATTGTGCTAAAAAAATATTATTATTTAAAACACTATCGTTATGAAAAAGTTTATTATTATCTTGGTGGCAGTTTTTATTGCCTTTGGAACCGCTTGGTGGTTTGGATTTATTCCTAAGTCGGTTTTAACCTTTTGGAAAAGTGATGTGCAAGAGCAGCGTACTGATAGTTTAGAGTATCGAAAGTTTCCTTATCAAGAGATTATTAATTACAAGCTAAATCAAGTTGAAATTGAGGATACGGCAGCATATTATGCCGGAGGTGCTCTGAACTATGAAAATGGGGAACCGGTTATTATCCTTAATAAATTTTCTTTGGGACGAGCCTTTAACGATTCAACAAACTTAGGCGCTTTTAGGCAAAGATTTGAGTTTTTGAATTCGGAAATGCGCAAACAATTTACGCTTTATTATCAGTTTACACGCAAGTTGAATGATGTTTTTCATCTGCAGAATCTTAATCGCAAAGATGAGATTTTAATTCGCAAATATGATGACATTTCAGCGCGATTGGCGGTTGTTCTTCTTGCACGGGAAATCTATTTGGAAACCGGATGGGACTATATCTTCCAAGACTATTTAGCTTTTTATCTTGATGCCGTGAAGGAGAATAAATTTGTGCCGCAGAAAGGGAATATTTCTGTTAATGAGGCCGAGTTTATCATCAATGAACTGGCAAAAAATTGGCAGAAAACAATTGAGATGTCTTCAGCAAAAACAGAACTCAAGCGTGCCGGAAATCTGGCCGGAAAGTATGATGAATTGTCTGAAAACATGTTAAGGTCTGTTATTGCTCCTTTTTTTGCTTATGATATCAATGGGCAAAAAATTAATTTTCTTGATTATCTAAAACAAAAAATTGAGTTGACAACATTGGAGTTAATCTCTGTTAATAGCCAAGAAATTCAGTAAAAAATAAAAGCAGAACGTTTAAAACGTTCTGCTTTTTTGTTTGGTATAATTTAGGATGTTTTTTGGGGATTGATATAAAGTATAATTGAAGTTTTTTGTATTGTTTTGTACCCTTGTTGTTGTTTTATCAATAATAAGAGATGAGTAGCGATATGAAGATTGTTTTTTGTATGCATCATATGGTTATGGGGGGTGTTGAGAAAGTTTTGTGCCAATATTTAACGGAATTGGCTAAGTATGATAATGTTGCCGTTACGGTTATTTGTCAGCGAAAAATAGATGACCTTTATTTTATTGACTTTTTTAATAAAAAGCATATCCATTATGTCGATGGGATTTTTATGAAAAAACGCCGTTTTTTTCTATTTGATTGGTATCGCAAAATTTATAATAAGCTTATGAAGCGTCGGGTTCAAAAAATTTTAAATCAATTTGATGTGGTTTTGGATTTTTGTAATTGTTGTTGCGCCTCGGAACTAAAAAAAGTAACAAAAATTAAAATCGGTTGGTGTCATGGCAGTATATTGTTTCTTGAACAAAATGTGAAAAATTTTCGTTTAAATGAATATGATAAAGTTGTTTGCTTAACTGATTCATGTCGAAAAGATTTTGCAAAAGATTATCCCGAGTATCAGGATAAAATGATGTGTTTGTATAATCCAATAGATGTTTCTCATGCACGTCAAAGTGCAGAAGAAAATAATAATATTTTTGATATGACTGTTCCTTATTTTATTGCTGTACAACGGCTTGATGTTGATAAAGATGTTGAAACAATTATTCGAGCGTTTCAGATTTTTTCTGAAAAAAATACAAAAGTACGTTTGTATATTGTTGGAAATGGTAGTGAATATTCTAAACTTAAAGGTTTGGCCGCTTCAAATCCTTATATTATTTTTACGGGGCAAGTCAATCATGTTTATGGTGGAATTAAAAACGCACAAGCGCTGATTCTATCCTCCGATACCAAAATAGGAGAAGGGTTTGGGCAAGTTTTGCTTGAAGCACAGGCTGTTGGCACTTTGGCGATTTCTTCTGATGTTAAGTCAGGGCCGGCCGAAATTTTGATGAATGGAAAAGCCGGGGTTTTATTTGAACCGCATAATTATCAGCAATTGGCGCAGATTATGGAAGACGTTATTCAACATAAAGAAAAATATCAATCTAGAATTGAATGCGCAACGCAAAATTTGAGTCGTTTTGATGCTAAGCTGATTGTGCAGGATTTGCTTAATCAGATTGAACTTTTAAAAAGAGAAAAAGAACAAGTCTTTTAAAGGGACTTGTTCTTTTTGTAACAAGAAAACTACCGGCTAGGCCGGTAGTTCCAAAGAGCTTACAGCTTTACAGATAAAAAACTCCTTTGCTAGAATGAAGCGACGGTCTGG
>CASFLB010000017.1:0-3204 GCA_949295395.1 uncultured Pseudomonadota bacterium
CAGAAACTTTGCCAACCCCATGAGCCGGATAAACAACAAAATCACCCGAATTAAAAGCGATGCCGGAAGCAAGTTTTTTAGTCATCATCACTCCTTCAAAATCTGTTATAAAAAATTCATACGAACAACATCAGGTTCTATCAACGCGGACAATATATCACATTTTTAAGAGCAATGCTAGCCCTAAATTTCATTTTTTTGACAAAAAATTCACTTTTTTTGAAAAAAAGTGAATTTTGCAAGAAAATATCAAAGAAAATAAAGACTAATAGGTCGGATAATCGGTAATAGTCGGTTGAGGCTCAGCCTGAATCCGTTCAACATCTGTGTCAGGATAGGACTGAACATCATAAATACGTCCGCCAGACTCATAAAGAGTATTTTGAATTTGGTTATTAACCTGAGCCGGATTCGGTTCTTGTGAAATAGAAGGATCCTGCGGCTCCGATTCGGAAACCACATTTGAAGGCACAGCAGCAGGCGTCGGAGCAACATCAACGGTTGGCGTTGAAGCATCGGGTGTCATCGAAGAAGGAGCCGTTGAGGACGCTGAAGGAGTTTCAACAATAGGATTTCCCAACGGATTTTCATTGCCATTTTGCTGTTCCAAAAACATAACATTTTCCGTACCGTTGGCACTTTCAGCCTCACCAAAAACAGCAACCTCTTGCGAAGCGGCTGAAGGCATATTTTGAGCCTGTGCCGTTAAAGACAAAACACTTCCACCGGCTAAAAAGGCTGAAAACAACGTAAAAGACAATTTATTCATAAGCTCCTCCTTAAAAATTTTTCGATCAAAAAAAATATAATCTGCAATTCCTTGAAAAAAAGGGCAAAGACGAAAAAGTCCTGCCCTTTTTCAAAAAACAAATTATTTTACCAAATTGACCGTATCTTTGGCAATCATAAGCTCTTCGTTTGTCGGAATAACAAAGACCTTAACCTTAGAATCCGGAGTCGAAATCTCGACCGTTTCGCCTTTCAAAGCATTTTTCTCTTCATTAAGCCCAATTCCGAGATAAGCCAAGCGCTTACAAATTTCCTTACGTAAAGAAGGCGCATTTTCGCCGATTCCCGCCGTAAAGATAATCGCATCAACACCGCCCATAACTGCGATATATGACCCGATAAAACGAATAATCGTGTGAACATAAACTTCCATAGCGGCAAGAGCTTTTTCATCACCTTCCTTGCACTTTTGTTCAACATCACGATTATCAGAATAACCACACAAACCAAGCATACCGCTTTGTTTGTTCAACATATCATTAACTTCATCAACAGTCTTGCGTTGATATTTCATAATATGAAGCGGAATATAAGGGTCAATATCACCGCAACGAGTTCCCATCATAATACCGGCCAAAGGCGTAAATCCCATAGACGTATCAACACACTTGCCATCAACCACAGCAGAGATTGAAGCACCGTTACCAAGGTGACAAGTCACAAATTTTCCGGTTTTGCCCATAAGCTTAGCCGCAACTTCGGAAACATACTTATGAGATGTTCCGTGAGCACCATAGCGACGAATTTGATGTTCGCTATATTGTTCATAAGGCAACGGATACAAATAAGCGGCACGCGGCATTGTCTGATGAAAAGCCGTGTCAAAAGCCACAACTTGCGGCACATTCGGCAATGCATTTTTAACCGCCTTAATACCAAGAACGGCAGCCGGATTATGCAAAGGTGCCAAAGTTGATAGATCATCAATTTTTTGCAAAACATCATCATCAACCAAAACCGAACGGTCAAAATAGCTTCCGCCTTGAACGACACGGTGTCCAACACCATCAAGTTCATCAAGACTTTTCAAAACACTTCCCAGCAAAAGATTCAAAACTTCACGAATAGCCTCGTTATGAGAAGGCAGAGCCACTTCTTTAATAACCTTATCATTATCACCGGCTTTAATGCTAACAAAAGAACCATAAATACCGATTCTCTCGGCATTACCTTTTGCCACAACCGTATAATTATCGCCTTCAACATCAAAAAGCTGATATTTCAGAGAAGAAGAACCTGAGTTAAGAACCAAAATTTTTTTCATCAAAACCTCCTGTTATTTTTGAGCCTGCAACGCGGTAATGGCAATAACGCCAACAATATCATCGACCAAAGCTCCGCGAGAAAGATCATTAACAGGAGCGTTAAGTCCTTGTAACATAGGCCCATAAGCTTCGCATCCACCCAAACGCTGCAAAAGTTTATAACCGATATTTCCGGCTTCAAGCGACGGAAAGATTAAAACGCGAGCTTTACCGGCAACTTCGCTGGCAGAAGCTTTTTTCTTAGCCACAACTTCATCAAGGGCAGCATCAGCCTGCATTTCACCATCGATTCGAATAGGCAAATCTTTATAGTCATCGCTCTTCAAATCGGCTTGAGCTAACTCTGTTGCGCGTTTAACCTTATCAACACCATCGCCTTTTCCTGAACCATAAGTCGAATAAGACAACATAGCCACATTAGCCTCGATTCCAAACTTCAAAGCACTTTCGGCGGCATCAAGAGCAATGTCTGCCATTTCACGATCTGTCGGATTAATCACGATAGCGCAGTCCGAAAACAGATAAGGCTTGTCATTTGAAACCATAATCAAGCAAGAAGAAACCGAGCGACCTTTTTTAGCAGATTTAATAATCTGCAAAGCCGGACGAACAGTATCAGCCGTGGAATGATTAGCACCCGAAACCATACCATCAGCATGACCGGCTTTAATCATCAATGTACCAAAATAGTTATAATTCAAAGCAAGCTTTTCCGCCGCTTCCATAGTCAAACCTTTATCCTTGCGCAATTCATACAACAAGTTGGTATATTCTTTCAAATGAGAAGAGTTCTCAGGTTTAATGATAGAAATACCGTCTAAGCTCCATCCTTTTGAAGCAAAATGATTTTTAATTTCATCTTCATTACCGAGAATAATAATTTTTGCAACGTTTTCAGAGGCAATGATATGCGCTGCCTCCAAAATACGCAAATCCTCACCCTCAGGTAAAACAATAGTCTTATGCAACAGCTTAGCCTTGTCCATTAAGCCGCGCAAATATTTACTATAAGCCATGACATTATCCTTAAAAAAAACATATATAAAAAAAATTTGCTAAAACTAATAAACAATGCTTCAAGCAAATTGTCCACAAAAAACTTTTGATTTTTTAATGTAAATAGAATAACATCAAATAAATTTTTGGAGCA
>CASFLB010000017.1:3234-18772 GCA_949295395.1 uncultured Pseudomonadota bacterium
TTTGCTAAAACTAATAAACAATGCTTCAAGCAAATTGTCCACAAAAAACTTTTGATTTTTTAATGTAAATAGAATAACATCAAATAAATTTTTGGAGCACGATTATTTTAACCGCACAGGAAGGGTAGATAAAACCATGGAAAGAACACTTTCAATCATCAAACCGGACGCCACGGCACGCAACATTACCGGCCAAATCAACACTATGATAGAAGCCTCGGACTTACGAATTATCGCCCAAAAACGGATTCGCCTAACCCAAAGCCAAGCCGAAGAATTTTATCACGAACTAAAAGATAAAGTCTTTTTTGGCAGCATGGTCCAACAAATGATATCAGGACCGGTTGTTGTCCAAGTGCTAGAAGGCGAAAATGCGATTGCGCACTACCGCGAGATTATGGGAGCAACCAATCCGGCCGTTGCGGAAGAAGGCACGATTCGCAAAACCTTTGCCCTCTCAATTGAAAAGAATTCGGTTCACGGTTCAGATTCACCAGAATCCGCCAAAAGAGAAGTTGGATTTTTCTTCAGCGAAACAGAAATTGTCGGATAAGGAGCCATCACCTTGTACAAAATAGTATTAGCATTATTACTAACCATAGGCTTCAGCGGTATCGCAACAGCACAAAGTACAGAAAAATATGTTGCTGAAGTCAATATTGACATAACGGCCGAAGACGCCGCCTCCGCCCGAGAAAAAGGCATGAAGGAAGCTTATCGCAAGGCCTTTTTAACCATCGCCGGAAAATCAACCGATAGCGAAGGTCTTGCCTTGTTAAGTGAACTTACCGATGACCAGCTTGTCAATTTCGTTCAAGAGGCAACGGTTGTGTCAGAAAAAGCCTCGGATGTTCGCTACATAGCTCAGCTTAAAGTTCGAATTAATCACGACTTGCTAAAGGCCTACATGGAAGAACAAGGTATAAACTACGTCATCCGCACAGCATCAAACATTATAGTCATACCGGTTTTCCGTGAATTTTCGAGCGATTCGCCCCTATTGTGGGAAAGTCGTAATGAATGGCGCAAAGCTTGGGAACAAACCCCAAACACCGGTAGCGAAAATAACTATATTTCCATTCCGGCCGACAGCATGGTTTATTCCGTTTTAGACGGCAACAAAGCCCTCCAACTCAACGGACAAGCTTTAGACCTTGTTGCCAGCCACTTAAATACCCGCAACATCTATGTTTTAGATGCGGTTTATAACGGCATTGAAGGCTTAAGAATAAACATCATGCCTTATAACGGCTCACCCGCTAAAACTATTGATGTCAGCGGCGAACGGAGTCCGGATTTATTTAAAAAAGCGATTCCCGAAGTCGCGGCCTATATCGACAGCACCATTCAGGAGCAAAACATTGCCACAGACAACAGCCGACAAGAATTAATCGGAATATACAGCTACAACAAACTTTCCGATTGGATAAAAACGGAAAAACAGTTAAAAGACATTCCGCAAATAAGCAACGTCAAGATTGAAGCCATGGGCAAAGGCAAAGTTCAATTCCGACTGGAATATATGGGACAATTAAGTAATCTATCAACCGCCTTGAAAGCTTATCGCCTTAACCTGCAAGATATGAACGGCTACTACCACCTCACCACGGGAGTATAAAAACATGATAACCGCCGACAAACCTTTAAGCAACAACCGCAATTGGATGTTTTGGCTCGCCCTATTCATCATCTTTTGCTATGGATTATACGTATTACGCTCAGTTTTATTACCCTTTGTCGCGGGTATTATCATCGGCTACCTACTTGACCCATGGGTTTGCAAAATAAACAAATGGGGCATAAACAGAACCTTAGCCACCTTTCTCGTTTTATTGGCACTCGTACTCATTATCGTGCCGTCTGTCATTTTGCTCTTAGGGGTGATAAACGACCAAATCACGCGTTTTATCTCAGTTGTTCCGGAATATTTAGCCTCTTTAACCCAAAAACTTGAACCATGGATTAATGATTTACAAAAAAACATTCCCTCGCTTGATGCTGATAAAATCAAAAGCTACCTAAAGAGCAACATGGCCAACAACTTAAAACTCGTCGGCAAAGTATTGCAAAGCGTCATCACAAGCGGATTCGCTCTGATGAACATTGTCTCTTTACTTCTCATCACGCCGGTTGTCGCCTTTTATATGTTGCGAGATTGGGATGGTTTCATCAAAAAAATTGATAGCTTATTGCCGCGCAAATCAAAAAAATCGATTCGCCTTCAGGCTAAAGAAATTGACCGCACTTTAGCCGGCTTCATCCGTGGACAATTAAGCGTTTGCATTTTGCTTGGCGCTTTTTATTCTGCCGGACTTTACTTTGTTGGATTAGAACTCGGCGTTTTAATTGGCTTTATCGCCGGCGTCATCTCTTTCATCCCTTATGTCGGAAGCATCACCGGCTTTTTGGTCAGTTTAGGCGTTGCCTTTGCACAGTTTGACAGCTTTGGCCCGATTGCTCAAGTTGTTGGTGTGTTTATCGTCGGCCAATTTTTGGAAGGCAACTTCTTAACCCCGAAATTAGTTGGCGACAGCGTTGGCTTACACCCGGTATGGATAATGTTTGCCTTACTGGCTGGCGGCGTCTTGCTGGGCTTTTTGGGCTTGATGATTGCCGTTCCTCTGGCGGCCATTATCGGCGTTCTTATCCGCCACGCCATTGAGAATTACAAACACAGCAGTCTTTACTTAGAAGATTAAAAAAATAACCTTAGAGCCGCCAAACTCTAAGGTTATTTTTTTAGCTTTCCTTATAACGCTCTTTACGCTCGCGCCGTGACAAGCTCCACAAATTTCCCCAACCATTAATTGGCTGAACCTCATATTTTGACTTAAAATCAAAATTCCGAGAAAAAAACAAAGACGTTGTTTTGGTATAATTATTCATCGGGCAAAAACCATAAAAATCAACTTGAAGCAAATTTGCCGCTTTCAACACCGCAACCGCATCTTTATATTCTTGACTGGTATTAATGCGGTCGCTGTCGTCTAAAATAATCAGCCCATCGTCGGCAAGAGCCTTAACCGCGGATTTCGCACAATCCGCACGCATTTTACCATCAACCACAATCACATCATAGCGGCAATCATCTTCAAAAATGGCATTAGCATAACCTTCGCCTTCGTCACGCCAGCGCACATCCAAATTTGTTTCATGAAAATCATGTTGCCACTTATCAAACCACTTCGGATTATCCTCAATACTCACCACATTTTTAGCACGCGCCGCCCAAAATAAAGACGAATTACCACAACCAAATTCAAAAATTTTTTTATCACTATAATCAAATTGCGCCAAATATTCTATCGCCGGATAAGTATACCACGGCAGCGGCTTTCCGTCACGGTCGACACAAACTTTTTCATCAATCGTGCGCTCAATAGCAAAATCTACCCGCCACATGTCAATAAATTTTTGAAACTTCTCGCTATACATCACAAAATTCCACAATAAAAAAGTTTAACCTGCTTATTTTGCTTTATTTTTTTATAAATAAAGTCTATAAAGAAAGCAAGCATGAAAAATCAGCAAGGAACTTTAAATGAAAAGAGCTGAACTTATCTTAAAAAATCCACGTACCGAAAAGTTTAGAACCGTATCAACCGGTTACTCTTGGAGTGTTTTGCTGTTTGGCTTCTTGGTTCCGCTGTATCACCGCAACATCAAACAAAGCCTTCTGTTTCTCGTGCTATGGCTTTGCACCTTAGGAACCGTCTCCCCGATTTTAGGATTTTATTACAATCGTCTCTACGGACGGAGCCTAATAAAAAAAGGCTATAAATTATTTCACATTCAAGGGCAAATTTCGCAAAAACAATTGCAAAAAATACTTCCTAATAACCTCGGCTGAGTTTTGCGGCAGCATTAGCAGCGGCCGAAGAAATCTGCATTAACATATAACTAGCCATCTCTTCAACCGGCATTGAAGCGTTACGAGTATCTTTTTCGCAGTTATAAAGAAGTTCTAAGACACTAAACACGCGGTCACGATTCCAAATACTAAGCTGTTTCTTAAAGCTCGATTCGCGGAAAAAAATAATCCTCGGAACCAATTTTTTAACCGCCATGTCAATCGTATCACCGTTTTCCATAGATCCAAGACAAATCAAAATCTTCTGAAAATGATAAAACAGGGAACGAACAACTTGTGCCGGATCCGTTCCTTCATTCAACAAACGTTGATAAGCTTGAAGTGTTTTTTCCTTCAATCCGCTTGCCGCAAAAAAACAAACATCATCGGCCGAAGAAGAGGCGGTATCGCTAACCACCGCCCGCACATCATCGGGTAAGACTGTTTTTTTATCGCCAAGATAAGTCACCAATTTTTCCAATTCACCGAGATTACTTTTTCGGTCATTAGAAAGACGCGCACACAAAAGCTGCAAAGATTCATTCCCGATAGAGATTCCATTTTCGCTTAAATAAGCACGAACGGTTGAAAAAACATCTTCATCACGATCTTCATAACAGGCAATAACACCGGCAAACTCAGCATCTTCAGCAAACTTCACCAAAGAGGATTTTTTATTCAAAGAGGCCGAATAAACAATAACAAGAGTATCCGAATGCGGATTATCGAACAAAGACTTTAGAATTTTCGTCAGATTATTATCGGCATTTTTAACCACAACAACCCGACGTCCTCCCATCAAAGACTGAGCATTAAATTCACCGACAAGCAAACCGGCATCAGCGTTTACATCTTCACCGTTAAGGTACACCACCTGAAAAGGATCATAAATATCAGGACTTATAGCTTTTGTCAGATTGCGCACATACTCTGACATCAAACCTTCGTTTGAACCATAGACCAACCACAGCCGAACAGCAGAATCAGGCTGTTTTAAATAGCGATCGACCTGTGCTGTTTTATATATCACTGGTTGACCCCTGTTTGGTTATAACAGAATGAAAATAAGCACCGACGCGCAAAGCAATATCATTACCGATAATTTTAGCGGCATCTGTATCCGCTTTTTGCTCAGCCACGGTTGTTGAATAAGGATTCTTCAAAATATCATAGCTTGTGTAAGCAATACTGTTACTGGTAAAAAGCTTATTTGTTCCTTCCATCATATAATAAGAAACCTTATAAACGACCATTCGTCGAGTGGCCGTAATATCTTGTCGCAAAGCTTGGTCATAAGTTCTCTTACTGGTAAGCTTAACAAACAAGCGATATTTCGGATGTTTAGGTGTCCCTTTAGGGGTTAAAGAATCAAGAAGATTATTCCGCAACTGCTGCCCAAAACGATCAGCAATCGGCTCGACCTTAACCTGCTGCATTTCCTCGACGATTGAGGTATCAAACTTAGCATTATAATACCACTTGCTACCGGATTCGCGCTCCACATAAAGAGGTGAAAATCCACATCCGGCAAGAAACAACAAAATTAAAATCAGAGCCGATTTTTGCATAAACATTCTCCGCCTAAGCTGCAACAATATTAACAATTTTATTCGGAACAACAATCACCTTACGAATAACTTTTCCTTCCGTTTGGCGTTGAATATTCTCAAGGCTGAGGGCAGCTTTTTCGACATCGCTTTGCGGCGTATCTTTTGGCATTTCGATTGTACCGCGCATTTTACCATTGAGTTGAACGGCAATTGTCACAACGCTGTCTTCGGCCAAGTTTTTATCAAACTTCGGCCAATCAGCCATAACCGCTAAGCCCTCATGTCCGAGACGAGCCCACATTTCCTCAGACAAATGCGGCGTAAACGGACAAAGCAACATAATCAGATTTTCATAAAGCTCAGGAGCTATTTCATCTTTTTCCGACAAATAATTAGCATAAGTCATCAAAGAAGAAACCGCCGTATTAAACTTCATTTGGTCGATTCGCTCTGTCACTTCTTTAATACATTTGTGCATAGCGCGTAAATCTTTTTCAGAGGCAACGGCAGACTTATTTACCTTTTTGAACAAACCATAAACTTTGTTTACAAAACGATAAACACCCATCAAGCTCTCATCTGACCACATAGCGGTCTGATCAAACGGGCCGATAAACATTTCATACAAACGGAAGGTATCGGCACCATAAGCATCGACAATATCATCAGGATTAATAACATTGCCGCGTGACTTTGACATTTTTTCACCGTTTGAAGCCAAAATCATACCATGAGAGGTACGTCTTCTGTAAGGTTCCTTCGTCGGAACAAGCCCGCAATCATACAAAAACTTGTGCCAAAAACGAGAATAGAGCAAGTGCAAAGTTGTATGTTCCATACCACCATTGTACCAATCAACCGGCATCCAATAATCCAACGCCTCTTTAGAAGCAAATTCTTTATTATTGTGTGGATCACAATAGCGCAGGAAATACCAAGACGAACCGGCCCAGTTTGGCATCGTATCGGTTTCACGGCGAGCTTTTCCACCGCATTTCGGACAAGTTGTTTCAAGCCAAGCTCCGGCTTTTGACAAAGGCGATTCGCCTTCATCATTTGGCAAATAATCCGGCACTTCGGGCAAAGTCAACGGCAACTGATTTTCCGGAATTGGCTGCCAACCGCAATGCTCACAATAAACCATCGGAATAGGCTCGCCCCAATAACGCTGACGAGAAAAGACCCAATCACGCAGTTTATAGTTTACTTTAGCATTACCGAAATTATTTTTAACGGCAAAATCAATAGCGGCGCGAATGCCGTCTTCTTTGTTCATTCCGTTCAAAAAGCCGGAATTAATATGAGCACCGTCCTCTTCCCATGCTTGTTCAGAAATATCGCCACCTTCCAAAACTTGAATAATCGGTAGATTAAACTTCTTAGCAAAATCATAGTCGCGTTGATCATGAGCCGGCACCGCCATAATGGCACCGGTACCATAACCGGTTAAAACATAATCGGAAATAAAGACCGGAATAAGCTCACCGTTATAAGGATTTTTAGCTTTAATGCCTTTGAGTTCGACACCGGTTTTAGAATCATCGGCGGTACGTTGCAAATCAGACTTTTTAGCTGTTTCGGCAACATAATTTTTAATATCCGCTTGGTTAGCAAAATGAGACATCAATTCAGCAACGAACTCATGTTCGGGAGCCATAACCATATAAGTCACACCAAAAGCGGTATCCGGCCGTGTTGTAAAGACCTTAAGCTTTTTACCTTCCAGCGGCGTACCATCCTCAAGACACAGCTCAAAATCAAGCTCAGCACCCTCCGAACGACCAATCCAATTGATTTGTTGAGACTTAACACGGTCAATAAAGTCCAAATCATCTAAATCATTAATCAAACGATCAGCATATTTGGTAATAGCCACCATCCACTGCTCTTTATCACGACGCACGACCTGAGCACCGCAGCGTTCGCAACAACCATTGACCACTTCTTCATTTGCCAAACCAACTTTACAAGACGGACACCAGTTAATAGCGATTTTATCTTTATAAGCCAAACCTTTTTCAAACAGCTTAATAAACATCCACTGTGTCCACTTATAATACTCGGGATCGCACGTAGCAAAACTTCTGTCCCAATCAAAGCTAAAACCGAGTGACTTCAACTGACGCGTAAAAGTTTCAATATTTTTCTTGGTTGAAACAGCCGGATGCACACCGGTTTTAATGGCATAATTTTCGGCCGGCAAACCAAAGGCGTCAAACCCCATCGGATAAAGGACATTAAACCCTTGCATTCTTTTTTTGCGAGCAATCACATCAAGCGCGGTATAAGAACGCGGATGCCCGACATGAAGTCCGGCTCCGGAAGGATACGGAAATTCAACCAAGGCATAAAATTTTTCTTTAGACTTATCAATATCAACTTTATAGGCTTTTTCCTCATCCCAAATTTTCTGCCATTTCGATTCAATTGTTCTAAAATTATAACGGTCCTCAACATCCCATTGCTTCTGCCATTCCTCAAAAGAAGCACAACCATTATAGTGTGTATTCCCTGTCATTTTAAAAAATTCCTTAAACAAACAAAAATTAACGTGTCATAACATCACGATGATACAGTTCTCTAGCCTGCATCACGATAGCTTTTTCGGTTTCTTCGGAGAGTCGATTATCGACGGTATCATCGACCCAGGTTCCGTTCTTAAGTCGTCTTTTATAAACATCGACTTTAAGGCTGTTTGCCTGCAATTTTTGAGAATAGATATGAACGACGACCTTAAACTGTTCGTTATTTGAAAAAGTTTTCCAATCCGTAACAATCACGCCGCCTTCACCATCAGATGAGGCCAACGGCATAAAGGAAAGTTTCTCAAGAGACGCCTGCCACAAATAAGGATTAACCTTAAGAGCATCGGTTTTCTCCGCCACAGATGCTTCTTGAGTTTGATTTTCCGCAGTTTTTTCTTCACCGAAGGGCCAAATAGCTTGCCAATAAGAACAGCCGTTTAGCATCAACAGACCAACAAACAAACACAAATATTTTTTCATAACTCTATCCTCAATAAAAAAAATTCGTCACCATTATAAAAGCAAATAGAAAAAACACAAGGGTTTAACTTGCAATTAACCCGAAAAGAACTAAAATAAATTTCAAACCAAAGGAAAAAAGATGAGCAACGCACGAGAAAAAACCCTAAAAGCGGTCATATCTTGCCTAAAAGAAAAGACGCTGATGCAAATAGACGCCCACGAAGAAGACGCGGGTTTCATCAAAATGCTGTCCCAAAGCCTCTTCCGACATTGGGTTGAGCTGGAGTCGATTCTCAAACAATACATAAAGAAACCGCTTCCGGCAAAAGAGCAAACAACACAGATAATTCTACAGCTCGGTGCCGCCGAACTTCGCTATATGCAAACACCGGCCTATGCCGCAATAAGCGAATGGGTTGAACTAAGTAAAAAATACGCAAACAAATACCAAAGCGGCTTGGTAAACGCGGTTTTAAGAAAAGTTTCTAATCACCCGACCAATCAAACGGAAGAGCAACACTTCTTCCCGACAAGCTTTCTTAAGATACTCAAACAAGACTACAGCAAAGAACAAATTGAAAGCATGGAAAAAGCCGCCCAAAAGAGCGAACCTCCGCTAAACATCACGGTCAAAGATAATCCGCAAGACTGGGCAGAAAAGCTTGGTGGGCGTATTATAACCGGCAACAGCCTTGTCTTAACATCCAAAGGGGCTGTTAACGCGCTTGAAGGCTACAAAGAAGGAGCTTGGTGGGTACAAGACTTTGCAGCTTCGCTGGCGGTAACGATTATGGGAGACATAAAAGGAAAACGAATTCTCGACCTTTGCGCCGCCCCGGGAGGAAAAACGGCACAATTAATTGCCAAAGGAGCCAACGTGACAGCGTTAGATATATCACCGGCCCGACTTGAAACATTGAAAAACAATCTAGAGCGCCTAAATTTAAAAGCACAAGATATAATCTGTTCTGACGCCATAAGCTATCTTCAAAATTACCGAGGAGAAGGCTACGACGGTATTTTGCTTGATGCCCCCTGCTCCGCAACCGGCATATTCCGCCGCCACCCCGAAATTTTGCAACACAAAGACATATCTGACATCAAAAAACAATCAGAAATCCAGCGCAAAATTTTACAAGAAGTCGGCAAAGCTTTAAAGATAGGAGGCTTTTTGGTATATAGCGTTTGCTCATTAGCCAAAGCTGAAGGCAAAAGCCAAATACGGCACTTTCTAGAAAAAGACGATTCGTTTACGCTCATAAAGCTCAAAGAATCAGACCTAACTTCACAACAAAACACAGCGTTAACAAGTCTGATAACTGAGGAAGGATACCTAGCCACATTAGCCGACAAACTCCCCGAAATTGGAGGCGTCGATTCGTTTTTCATCGCAAAACTACAAAAGGCCAAAGAAAAATGAGAACAAACATCAAGACAACCACCACAAAAGAAAAACCGATATACATTCTCGGCACAAACGCCATAAGCCTTTATTTGGCGGCCAAATTTCAACTTGGCGGTGAACGAGTTATCCTTCTAACCGACAAACGCGATGAAGGAAACATAGCCAACACAGAATTTCACATAAAAGAAGATTCAGCCGGCAAGAAAGAAGGAATATGGATTGAAACATCTTTTTGGACCAAAGAAGAAGCAAAACTAGTCATCATCGCTTCGGGCACACAAGAAGTTAACTCAGATATTTTTCGGCTTGGGAAAGAAAAATTATCTCATTGTCCCACACTTTGCCTTTCATTGTGCGAAGACATAAATTTCATCAGAATGAGCTTAAACACCAATATCATACAAACCTGGTTTGACGGCTGGGTAAATCGCAAAAACAACCACCTTTACGCTTATGGCAAATTACCGGAAATCATGCTCAACAATCCAACCGATGACGAAACACTCCGCGAGCTAGAAAAACGAATATCACCATCTGGGCTAAAACTACGCAACCCTTCTTTAAACGAATACAAAGAAAAACTTTATGTCCGCATGGGTTGTTCTTTGGCCTGTGCCATTTGCCAAAAGAACCTAAATCAAATCTTCAAAAACAAAAGCGATACAGAATTACTTGAACAGTTTTTCCAAGAAATCAGCAGCGTTTCCGAGGTTGAACAAACCCCTATCTCGGCGGAAAGACTCATGGAAATAGCCAAAGGCATACCGGCAAATTACATTTTTCCGCTTCAAAAAAGCCTAAGCGAAAGACACAGCGGAGAATACAGCTATTTCAATGACTACATTTTGCGTTACACCCGCCGAAACGATTGCAAAGTTGACGCCATGGCTCAAAGCCTGAAAAAAATTTATCACACATACCTTAGCATAAAATGATAGTAAAGGTTGAAGCCCCCATGAAAACATACTATAAAGAATAAAAAGGAACAGACAACTTTTAAGGCAACCACACGCATGGATCAAAGTCTGATAACAACGCTAGCCATTGTAATAATAAGCTTTTTAAGTGCTTTTACAGGTCTAAAGCTAAGAGTAACCCACAATGCCAAAAGCAGTTTTTGGGTACTGTGGAGCGTTCTTTTGGCAAGTTGGATAATCCTTGATATGTTAACCCCAAACAAAACAGACTTCATTACCGCGTTTTACCCGTGGGAGCTTCCGACAATTGGTCTGATAAGTGCCGGTCTATATCTTTTATTAAAAAAATATTCTCGTTTCAGCATCATCATTCTTTTAATTGGAGCGGAGCTTGGTAGTTTCACCTTGCCGAGTAATGGTTTTATATTTAACGAGAGTTTAAATTTTTGGGCCGATCGAGGCATTCTTATCTTACTATGGACAATATACGCTTATTGCTTTAACTGGCTCAAGACAACCGACGGCATAATCGGAATTCAAAGCCTTGGCACCTTAGCCGGCATCACCGGACTAAGCGTCATTAACGCCGCTCCAAATTTTATAGGCATGATGTCCTTATGCGGCATAAGTGTTTTCGGCGCTTGGCAATTATTTAACCGTTATCCGGCTCAGCAAAAATTCTCAACCGCCGAGAGCTGGGCAATAGGATTTATTTTAGGCTGGATAAATCTTAAAGCCGCGACGGAAGGAGCCGGCAGTTGCCTTTTATGCTTTAACATGTTCTACGCCTATGAGATATTCATATGCACGGCCTATATGTTTCTTCATTGGAACAAAGCGGAAAATCCGGCCATAAACTCCGATTTTTACCGTGTCAGCCTAAGTGGTTTATCACCGGCCGAAATTACGACCGCCGTCAGCAAGCTATTTTTGCTTCTGATAGTTTTTGGCGGCTTCTCAGCCTTTACGCCAAATGCATATTCTCTTCCGTTATTTTCACTAATAACCTGCGTATGGTTTTTCTATCGACTGAACCATTGGCAAGAAACCCTTCCAACCCTCAAAGAAATCAACACCAAAATAATCACCGATTTTAAGAGCAACGTCAGCGATATTGCCGGTGGTTTCAAGCCGAAAGACTAAATAAATGAAGATACTTGAACAACTGGCACGATATTTCTTTCCGCCACGGCGTCCCAAAGAAAAACCCATCAACCCCACGGACTATCGCCATGTCTGTTTTTCTGTCGGGGTTATTGAGTTTGCAGATAATGTCGAAAATGAATCAGGAAAAGTTTTAGCTCGAATAATCGGAGAAGAAGACTATATCAAAAGTTTTTATTACGAACACGACTACCCGCAAAATATATTATCACTGGAAAGTCGAACAATTTTTGACCTGATAGACAGAGGCCAGTCTCTTCTTGACCGCACCAAAGCCGATGTTATCATTTGGGGCAAGAGAGAAGGCAACAAAATCAGGCTGAATTTTCAAACCGGCCAACAATACGAAACAGAAGACAAATCCTTTGTCAGTTTGCTCGACAGTCTTTACATACCGGCATCATACCTAGAAACACCAAACCTGTTTCCACCGGCATTACATAATTTAATTAACGGCGCAATTTTAAGTGCGATCACGCCGCAAGGAGCCGAACAAAGAATATACCGTCGTTATCTTCTGAAAAAAACGATTTACGCCTTATCCAAAGACGATTCGGCAAAAAATTTGGCTGAAGAATACGTCCCATACGTACTAAACTTTTTAAGCATAATTTATTTGAGCTACGCGCACGAAGAAGAAGACGGACGAAATTTCCGCACCATAAACCAGCTTCTCAACACCGCCTTAAAAAAACAAGATTTAATCAGCAATCCCATCCACTTGGGCTGCATATATTACCATTTTGGACAACTTTATGATTCGGCGTCCCGCTGCACCCCGCGAAATCCAACAGCTTATTATCGCGGCGCCATAAGTTATTATCGCCAAGCCCAAAAATATTTAAGCAAATACACTTATGCTTATGACTATGGCTACATATCTTACAAACTGTCAAACTTGTATTATAACTATTGGAAACAAAAAGAAGATTTACAGGCTTTAAGAGATGCGGTTTTCAATTTAAGAGAAGCCGAAAAAATATATACCTTTGCGCTGTTTCCGACTTTTTGGGCAGAACTTCAAGGACAATTAGGAAAAATGCTGGCCTTACTGGGAAGCATAACTCATAGCTCCGAGATTTCAGAAGTCGCAATAAACAGCTACCGCAACCAGCAAAAAGTGATTACCGAAAGACGCAATCCTTTAGCCTGGGCGCATATTCAAGAAGCCATCGGCAACATTCATTATCAACTGGGACAATCCGGCGGCGGCAAATCGCATTTTGAAGAAGCCATGGAATATTTTCACGATGCCTTATATATTTATGAAAACATGGAATTAACCGAGAGTATAAAGAAAATCACCTCCAGCATCGCCCGCACCCAGCGAGCCTTAGCCCAATAAAAAAAGGGCAGCCCACAAAGGCAGCCCCAAAACAAAAAAAAGACTTAAACCGAAACTTTTCCCTTAATCGCCGGATGATACTGATAGCCCTCCAGCGTAAAGTCCTTTAGCGTAAACCCATCAATTTCATAAACCTTTGGGTTCAAAACCATCTTCGGCAGAGGATAAGGCTCACGAGAGAGCTGTTCTTTCACCTGTGCAAAATGATTTTTATAAATGTGAGCATCACCCAAAACATGGATATACTCACCGGCTTCAAGCCCGCAAACCTGTGCTAACATCATGGTCAGCAAGGCATAAGAAGCAATGTTGAACGGTACACCGAGAAACATATCACCGCTGCGCTGATACATCATGAGCGACAGCTTTCCATCCTGCACATAGCATTGATACATCATGTGGCACGGCGGCAAAGCCATATCATCAAGCTGCGTCGGATTCCAAGCTGAAACAATGAGGCGACGGCTGTCCGGCGAGTTTTTGATATCTTTCACCAGCTTTTGCAATTGGTCAATACCGAGGTTATCCCAGTTACGCCATTGCGCACCATAGATAGGCCCGAGGTTACCGTTTTCATCAGCCCATTCATCCCAGATATGAACACCATTGTCATGCAGAAACTCAATATTTGTATCCCCTTTGACAAACCATAACAGCTCGGAAATCACGCCTTTGAGAAACATTCTCTTTGTTGTCAGTAGTGGAAACCCTTGCGACAAATCAAACCTCATACTTCGTCCAAAAACCGAGCGTGTTCCTGTACCGGTACGATCTTCCTTGTCATGACCGTTTTCCATAATGTCTTTGAGTAAATCAAGATACTGTTTCATATTAAAATAATTTAAGCATTAATAATAAAGTGAATTGCGTTTAACATATCACTTATTAGACAAAAGTCAACAAAAAAAGCAATATCAAAAAAGCGGTTGCAATCTCAATTGAATTCGGTTATAACCAAATCAATTTTTAAGATTTTGTTTTTAAGGAGTTTTTTAATGGGTTTTAATTGCGGGATAGTCGGTTTGCCGAATGTCGGAAAATCGACGTTATTTAACGCTTTAACACAAACGATTGCGGCACAGGCGGCAAATTTTCCGTTTTGCACGATTGAGCCGAACACCGGCCGCGTCGCTGTTCCGGACGAAAGATTAAAACAGCTGACCGAGATTGTAAAACCACGCATGGTCACGCCGACTCAGCTTGAATTTGTTGACATTGCCGGATTGGTAAAAGGTGCATCTAAAGGCGAAGGCTTAGGCAACCAGTTCTTGGCCAATATCCGCGAAGTTGACGCAATTATTCATGTTTTGCGCTGCTTTGAAGATGATAATATCACCCATGTTGAAGGCTCGGTCGACCCCATTCGCGACGCCGACATTGTCGAAACCGAATTAATGATTGCCGACTTGGAATCTTTGGAAAAACGCTTTGAACAAACCAAAAAAAAAGCCCAAACCGGCGGCGATAAAGAAGCCAAAATCCGTGCCCAAGTTATGGAACCGATTATCGAGGCTCTTCGCGCCGGCAAGCCAGCTCGTTCCGCCGCACCGGATAAATCAGATAAAGAAGCTTATAAACAATATGAAATGCTCCAGCTTCTGACCTCAAAACCGGTTTTGTACGTCTGCAATGTTGACGAAGCCTCCGCCGCTGAGGGCAATAATTTTTCAAAGCAAGTTGAAGAAAGAGCAAAAAAAGAAGGAACGGAAGCGGTCATTATCTCGGCTGAAATCGAATCCGAAGTTGCACAGCTTGATAATGAAGAAGAGAAAAAAGAATTTTTGGATTCACTCGGATTAAGTGAAACCGGCTTAGCCAAGATTATCCGCGCCGGTTACAAGCTTTTAGGCTTGCAAACTTACTTCACTTGCGGACCAAAGGAAGTTCGAGCTTGGACGTTTATCAAAGGCTCAAAAGCCCCGCAATGCGCCGGAATCATCCACTCTGACTTTGAAAAAGGCTTCATCCGCGCCGAAACCATCGCCTTTGATGACTTCATCAAGTTCGGCGGCGAACAAGGCTGCAAAGAAGCCGGAAAAGTCCGTTCCGAAGGAAAAGAATATGTCGTCCAAGACGGAGATGTCTTGCTGTTCTTGTTTAACGTATAAGTAATAAGGCAAAAATAATGCGCTTAGCTTTGTTTCAACCCGACATTCCGCAAAACACCGGCACGTTATTGCGGCTCGGGGCTTGTTTGGATGTCGCGTTAGACATCATTGAACCTTGCGGTTTCATTTTTAATGAAAAAGCCATGCGCCGCGCCGGCATGGATTATTTGGAACAAGTATCCTACCGCCGACATAATTCTTGGCAAGATTTC
>CASFLB010000018.1 GCA_949295395.1 uncultured Pseudomonadota bacterium
TTGATGCTCTGTGCAAACGTTTTGGTGTTGATAATACATCTCGTACGTTGCACGGTGCTTTGCTTGATGCTCAGCTTTTGGCCGAGGTTTATCTTGAACTTTTAGGTGGACAAGAACCGTCTATGAGTCTTGATACGGCTCAAGCCCCTGTTCATCATGATGAGGCTGTTGATTTTTCAAAATTGAATAAAAAATTTAGAGAACCTCGTAACTTTCCGCTTTCCGAAGAAGATCTTGCCGCTCATGAGGCTTTTGTCGCTGCTAAACTTGGTGGTGATGCTTCTGTTTGGAAGTCTTAGGCTTTTTTTCTTCTTAATAAAATATAAAGTGCACCGCTGCCGCCTTTGGCTTCACTCGGGTGCTTAAAAGCCATTATCATCGGTCTTAATTCTTCTGATCGCAGCCAGTTGGGAACGCTTTCTTTCAAAATGCCGCGAGCAGCAAAAATGTCTTCATTTTCGTGAGGAGTTATCCCTTTTCCGGTAATAATGAGTATGCATCTTTGACCTCGGTTATAGGCTTTGATAATAAAGTCATAGACTTTGTCGTAAGCGTCTTTTTCGGTTTTGCCGTGAAGATCTAGAACCGCCTCTATTTTATATTCTTCTCGTTTAAATTTTTTGGCCGTTTGATTATCAATACCGGCTGTTGAATCTTTTTCAAGCGGTGGGAGGTTTATTCCACTACCGGCGTAAAATGAATTTTCTTTTTCTTTGATATCTATTATTAGAGGTTGAGAATCCTCGTTACGGTCGATTTTTTTGATGGGTTTTATGTCTTTGATATAATCTTCCCAGAGGTTTTCATCAGTTTTAGGCTGTTTTATTTTCAGTTTGCGGATGTTCGTCATTTGAAGCTTCTTTTATGTTTTTTTCGTTATTGTTATCGGTCATTAATTCTGAAAAATTTTTTACGATAAAATCTTTCCAGCTTCCGTCCGGCGATAATGTCCCAATGTTTTTGTTCTCCGTTACAACAAAAATTAGACCGCCTTTGTGCCATAAATTTTCAAGGTTTTCATAGCGTTGGGTTATATAATTTTTTGTTCTTTCTATGAGTTTTTTATGAAGAATTTTTTTGTAATATAAACTGTATCCCATCATGCTGGCGGAAATAAAAAATAATCCGCTTATGACCCAGCCGGTCATAATTAAAATTAAGCCTATCAGCGTTGATGCTAAAAGCGGACTGATAACTTCCCAAGGATTATATATCGGACAAGTCGGACGATTTATCTTGCTGAAGTCTAGATATAAATCAAGTTTGTTTTGTTCTAAAGCTCTCTTAAAGGCTTTATATATCAGCTTGTCGGCTTTATTTGGTTTGTTGTTTATCATTTGTTTTGCTCTTGTTCATATCCTTTGGGAAGAAGAATGTAGTAATGGCCGTTGGAATGCATTCTTCCGGCTTTGGCTAAGACATCATCGCCGCCCGAACCCCAAAAATAATCTCCTCGGACTATTCCTTTTATAGCACTTCCGATGTCTTGAGCAACAACTAATTTTTCTATCTGTTCATTATCCGGTCCTGTTGTTTCTAGCCAAAGCATGGCTCCTAATGGAATATAGCGTCGGTCAACAGCTAAACTTCGGCCAGCGTGAAGCGGTACCCCTTGGGCTCCAAGCGGGCCGTCGCTGTTTTCAATGATTCTGTGAAAAATATATCTGTTGTTTTCGTTATATATTTCATCGGCTTTATCTGGATTTTCTTTGAGCCATTTCTTTATATCTATCATTGAGCTTTTGCCTTTTTCAAGCAAGCCTTTGGATAAAAGAATTGAGCCTAGTCCGCGGAAAGGATGACCATTGTTACCCGCGTACCCAATCCGAAGTTTTTCCCCATTGTCAAGCCAGGCTACCGCTGAACCTTGTATTTGCATGATGTTGACGTCAATATTGCAATCTCCCCATAGAATGACAGGAGCTTTCATGACTTTTTGTTTGATTTCTTTTCTTGTGTAATAGGGAATGAGTTTTTGACCTTCCACACGGCCAACGAATTTTTTTGAATCCGCGTTTGGGTCAAAGTCTTTGATATTAAATTCAATTAAGTCAAAAGGTTTGCCGTAAATCGGGTATTTATATTTCTCGGATTTTTGGCGTGAGGCTCTGATAGCGGCTTCATAATAAGAGGTGAATTTTCCTTCAGGATTGCCTTTGTCCGTTACTAAATATGGGGTAAAATTTTGCTCGGCAAATTGGCGAAATTCTTCCGTTGTTTGCGGACGTTTGCTCAAATAATCAAGGCAGATTTTTTGATAGGTTTTGGTTGGAATTTGTATCTTGGCGTTTGATAAATATTCGTTCTTTTCTTTTAATATTTTTTCACAAGATAAGGCGAATCCGCTGATGACTTCCGATAGATTATCGGCTTTCCAGTTTTTGAGATTGCGGAAGTCCTTTTTGACCAAAACAATTTGTGTGTCTTCTTCTTTTTTCGGAGAGGACGGTTGTTCTTGTGGACGGTCGCAGCTCGTTATGATAAAACTGAAAGCGAGTATGGATATTAAGGTCTTTTTCATTTTTTGGTCGATGCTAATAGCCAATTCGGGCTGGTTGATGTTAAGGCTCGTTCAAAGGTCCAAACGTCGGTTATGTTTTGAATATATTGTTCATCGCCTTCGATAACTTCACCCTCTTTGTTACGCAGTAAATTTACTTGTTCGCTGATGAATTTGACTGTTATTTTGGCAATGTTGTTTTTTGAGATTTCGGCGTGGGTTATTTCAGCCGAATCAAAACCGATGAAATCTGTTTCCGAGGTTATGCCTTCATCGGCGCGCTTGTTTATGATTTCTTGAAATTTTTTGTAAAGCTTGCTGTTGACAAGCATTTCCAGCGTTTGCGTATCTCCTTTGGCAAATGAGGTTACAATAAGTTCAAAGGCTTTTTTGGCGCTGGTTAAAAAGCTCTCTTTATTGAAATTTGGGATTTCTTTTAAGGTTTTATCCGTGTCACTTAATTCGGCCGTTGATTCTGATGAAATAATCGGGGCGTTTGTTTGCTCTTGTTTTTCAATTTCTTTAGCGACTACCGTTAAAATTTTTGCTGCTTTTAAATCTGCTTCTTGGCGTTCTTCCATTTCTGGACGCGTTCCTAAAACCGTTTTTAATTTTTGAAAAATTAGAACGATGACAACTAATAAAATTATGATATCTAAATATTGTGACATTTCTTCCCTCGGTTAAATTTTTTCTTACCTTAAATATATAGTGTTTTTTGCTTTATTTCGCAATATATTTATTTGACCTTAGGACTTATTTGTTATATCTTTAATCAGATTATTTTTTTTAGGAGATTGTTTTATGGCTAAAGATAAGAAAACCGCTAATGATAATCCTGAGATGGCTCAAGAAAATAAAACCGAAAATCAAAAAGCTTTGCCTCCGATTATTGTTAATAATCAATATATTCGCGACTTTTCTCTTGAGATTCCTCATGCTCCCGAGATTTTTAGAAAAATGACACAGGCTCCGAGTGTTCAGGTTAATATTGATGTTAATGCCAAATATATGCATGACAACTTTTTTAATGTCGAGTTGTCCGTTACGATGGATGGTGATATTGCTGAAGAAAAATTGTTTATTTTAGAGTTGCATTATGCTTCGGTTGTTACCCTTAATGTTCCTCAAGAACATGTTGAGCCGGTTTTGATGGTTGAAATTCCTAGATTGCTCTTTCCTTATGTTCGTAATATTGTTTCGCAGTCTTTGTCTGACGGTGGGTTGCCTCCGTTCTTGCTTAATCCGGTGGATTTTGTGGCAATGTATCAAAACAGAAAAAAAGCAAATGCTTAAATTTTTAACCCGCTTAAAAAGGCGGGTTTTTTTAGGACTTTTTTTGATGAAGCGGGTGGTGCGCTTTGACCAGTTCTATTAGGCGTTCGTTTGCGACATGAGTATAAATTTCGGTTGTGCCGATGCTCGCATGACCAAGCATTTTTTGTACCGAACGCAGGTCGGCGCCATGGTTAAGCAAATGAGTGGCAAAGGAGTGTCTTAAAACGTGTGGTGTTACCTTTTGTGGCGATATGCCGCTCAAAACCGCCAGTTGCTTCAAATCTTCGTAAAACGCATTTCGGGTGAAATGTCCACTGGCGGAAGAGGATGGAAAAAGCCATTGTGATTTGCGTCCTTTGGGAAGATAATTGTCTCGGATAGATGTGTAGTCATGCATGGCGCTGATGGCCGAATCGGCTATCGGAATAAGGCGTTCTTTACTGCCTTTGCCTTTGATTAAAATTTGTTTTTTATCGTAATTAATGCAATTTTCCGGTAAGCTGACGAGCTCAGATACGCGCAAGCCGCAGGCATACATTAGTGTTAGCATTACATAAATTCGTTGCCATTTTTCTTCTGGTCTGTTTTCGGCCGTTTTAAGAAGTTTTTTGATTTCTTCAGCCGTTAAATAATGGGGTAGGGCGCGCTCGGGTTTTGGGCCTTTTATATGTGCTGTCGGAATTGTTTTGATTTCTTTTTCCGTATATAAAAAACGGAAATATTCCCTTACGGCCGAAAGCTTGCGGTTGACCGTGCGTGTGGCTCGTCCGGCTTTTTTTAAGGCTTGAAGATAGTTTGATATATCTTCTTTATCGATATCTTGGGGATTTTGTTTTTTGATAAAGCTCCAAAATTCTTTGATGTCGCGGCGGTAGGCTTCAATCGTATTTTCTGATGATCCGCGTTCGGCGGTCATCATTTCAAGAAAGTCTTCAAGCTCGTAAGGTGTTGCCATTTATTTTTCTAAAAAGCTGTTGGGTATGGGTTGTTCAACTTGTTCTTGTTTTACCGGTACTTCATAAAATGCAATAAATGCGAATCCGGCTAGGACAACTAAAGCAATCAGATAAAATAAAATGTTTGAATTTGATTTTTGATTTCTCATGTTCTTTCCTTAAAAAAATTATTGATTAACGCTCTTATATAAACTATTTATAATTATAACTTTAATATCTGTTTAAATTTTTTAGAAGTTGAAATGAAAAATATTAATAAAATAATTTTATTGGTCGGTTTGATGGGGAGTGGTAAAACCAGTGTCGGTAAACGCCTTGCCCGTAAGCTTGATCTGCCTTTTGTTGATGGTGATCAGGAGATTGAAAAAGCAGCCGGTTTGTCCTTGATTGATGTGTTAAAATGTTTTGGACAAGAAGAGTATCGTGCCGGCGAGGCCAGAGTTATGAAGCGTTTGTTGCAGGGAAGTCCTTGCGTTTTGGCTTCCGGCGGCGGTTCTTTTGTGGCTGAACAAACACGAAAACTTGCTAAGGAACATGCTATTACTATTTGGCTTAAGGCTGATGTGGATATTCTATATAATCGTACAGCCGGTCGTAAACATCGTCCTTTTTTGGAAGGAAATGATGCTCATTTGAAAAACAAGCTTGAAGAATATATTCAAGAAGAATATCCGTTTTATTCTCAAGCCGATATTGTGGTTGAGACCAAAGAAGAAGCGGTTGATAATACCGTCAGCCGTGTGGTCGAGGCCATAAATGGGTTTTTGAAAAATTAAGTAAAAAAACGGCTCTTTTTAGGAGCCGTTTTTTTTCTGATAATAACTACTATCTTGCGCCAACAAGTGAAATTGATGAAATGGTGTCGCCCATGCCGACCAATGTTACCGGTTTTTCTACCAAAATTGTCGGTATGGCTATGATGTCAAAGCCATCAAATTTCGCAATGCCGTGGCTTAACAGTTCAGGCTTTTTAATATGTTCTGACAGGTCGCGCAACTCATTTAAGCCGACATCTGATACTTCTTGTCCTTGTGCCCAAAGAAGGTTCTTTTCTTCATTAATGTTTCCGGTTCCGGCCTTTCCGGCTGCAACCGTTGCGGCTAACATCATGCCTCTTAAGTTTTCTTCAGGTTTGACCTTATAACCTTTGTCTTGAATTGTGATGTACAAGCCAAACATATGCAACTGAATGCGTGGCGTTTTGATATGCTTTTTGATGTTTAAGATTGCTTCAAACATGTTGACGCTATGCGTGTCTTTATTGCATTTTTCGGCCAAGTCTTCATGACCGGTTACTTCAAGAATGTCAATTGCTTCTCGTTCATTAACACCAACCGAATCGACTATCGGAGCTATTTTTTTAATAATAGCTTTTCTAACTGCAATGTCTTGGGTTGAAGCAATTTCTAAGTGAATTAAATCACCATTGTCTTTCCAGCCTTTGATAATTGGAAGAGCATCATCTTGTAATTTTACGCCGTTGTTTTTTTCGGTTAGGGCATGGAAACCTGATAAAACAACATAATCAATTTTTTTCTTGGCCATGTTATTTACGAAATGCTCGTCCATAACCAGATGTAAATTCAAAGGGTCATAGGTGGCAATAAAGCGGTTTGACTTCGGGCAGGTGAAGCTCTTACCATCAAGCTCAACACTGTCGTTTTTATCAAATTCGAGAATCCAGTGAATCAACGGGATATCAACTTCACGATTAATCCCATAAGCCGGTTTTTCTTTGCCTTCATGGTCAAAAGACATTAGATTTTCTCTTTTTAGAAATTGCTCAGCCTGAAGTTTGGGCAATGAGTTGGTATGAGCATAAACTTTTTGAACACCGGTTACGGCTAAAGCATTTGCCACAATGCCGCCTTGTCCACCCATTTGTAGACGGTCATAACCTAAGTTTTCAACCATCCAGTCATAAACTAAGGTGTCTTCGGTTAGCCATTCTTCGGCAATACCGTTTTTGAAACATTTGAACAAGCCTTTCAAAACATCTGAGGGTTGTTCTAGCTTGGTTTGTTTGATGTCTTCAAGTTCTTTTAAGCCTAGTCCAAGTTGTTTAGCCAGTTCGGCAATTCTTTTGCCACTGACTTTTAAGACCGCGTCTATATTTGTATTAAATGAGGTGGCAACTGAAGAAACTTCTTTCATTCTTTTTAATGTTTCCGGCACGGTTGAAAAATTTTTGAGCCAGATTTTTTTTAATTCTTGATTTTCCATTTCTTTTTCCTTTTTTAATTAGCGGCTTTGGTTTGAACATAGTTGAGTTTCATTAAAGCTAGAGAACTGCTTGACAGTTGTGATATTGCTTGATTAAAGCGAATGTTGATTTCAGCTAAAGAAATCCATTCTTGAAGAATCGGGTTTTGATCAATCATTTCCGGGGTGGCTCTCAATAAGGTTAAAGCTTGTTAAAAACGTCCGATATCAAATTCTTTTTGGGCTGCGTTTAATAAATCAGGCTGTCAGGCTAGGTCGTGTTGTGGTTGATTGGTGCGTTTTATTTGCACAACTTCTTGAAATTTCATGTTCAAGCGTTCTTTCCAATTCTTGTCTTTTATCTCTCGTTCTTGCTCTGCTTTTTCAACGATTTTATGAACTTTGGCAAATCTTTCTTGTAATTCTTGTTTGGTTGGAATTTTTTGGTGGGCTAACGAGGCGATGGTTCTTACCGAGTTTTGCATTTGTACTTCTTGAACGGTTAGTTGAGAAAGCATTTCAGCCTCGTATTCAAAGCTGTTGCCTCTCTCAGCGCTGTCTTTTATCATCATAACCGTTGATAAAATTAAGGCTCCTTGATCCGAGATTTTGGCTAAATTGTTTAGCCGTTCTTCAAGACGGTCAAGACGGTTAATTACACCCATAATTGTTTCTTTATCGGCTTTGGTGTCTATGAGTGCGATATTTTGTTTTTCAAAATTTGATAAGCGCTCGTTTAATGCTTTTAAGTTTTCGCTGTTGTTGTTTTGCGGCAGAGGTCTTTTTTGAAGATTTTTTATTTGATTTTGCAAGCCGCTTATTTGTATTTCAAGTTCTTTTAGGCTGACTTGTTTGGCGGTGCTTATTTCCGTGGTTGATTCAAAACGAGCCATGAGTTGTTGGAGAATCTCCGGCTTAATCCATAAACCGGCTATGACGGCCAAAAAGATAATCCATAAGGCTATTCTTACCAAAAGGCGGTCATAGGTTTTAGCCGAGGCTTTTTCTTCTTTGTTTTCAGCCTCTTCGATAATCTCTTTTGCTTGAGAATCGGTTGATTTTATTGATTTGTTTTTGCTCATTGTAAAATCCTTGTCATCTGTCTTTTTCTAGTGTATATAATCTTAAAAGATTTAATTAAAACTGCAATACTATATTTTGGAATATACAAATGATTGTTTTAGGTATTGAGAGTAGCTGTGATGAAACGGCTGCCGCTGTCGTTTCTGATGATCGCGAGATTTTGGGCGAGGTTGTACTCTCACAAGAAGAACATAAAAAATTTGGCGGCGTGGTGCCGGAGGTGGCGGCTCGCGCCCATTTGGAACATATTGATGAAATTATTGAGCTCACATTAAAAAAAGCCGGCGTTAAACCTCAAGAACTTGATGCGATTGCGGCCTCTTCCGGTCCGGGGCTTATCGGTGGCGTGGTGGTTGGTGTTATGGCCGCTAAGGCTTTGGCTTTGGCTTTGAATAAACCGTTTATAGCTGTTAATCACCTTGAAGGTCATGCCTTGACAGCGCGCTTAACCGCCGGTGTTACTTATCCTTATTTGCTGTTGTTGGTTTCAGGCGGGCATTGTCAGATTTTGGTGGTGAAAGATGTCGGACAATTTGAACGTCTTGGAACAACGATTGATGACGCGGCTGGTGAGGCTTTTGATAAAGTCGCGAAAATGCTTAATTTGGGCTATCCCGGTGGACCTATGATTGAAAAACTGGCTGACCAAGGAAATGAGAATCGCTTCTCTCTTCCTCATCCGTTACAGAATTCCGGTGATTTAAATCTTTCTTTCTCCGGTCTTAAAACAGCCGTGCGGAAGATTATCGAATCTTATTCTCCCGATGGAAAAGTGGAACATGCTATTTTGCCAAAGCAAGATGTGGCAGATATTTGTGCTTGTTTTCAAAAAACAGCAACCGAGTGTTTAATCATTAAACTGGAGAAAGCCATAAAATATTTCAAAGCAAATTATCCTGAAGGAAACGACCTTGTTGTTGCCGGTGGGGTGGCTGCAAATTCATATTTGCGTGCGGCTCTTGAGCGTTTGGCGAAGAATAATAATTTGACGTTTGCCGCACCGCCTATTCGTTATTGTACCGATAACGGTGTGATGATTGCCTGGGCAGGGTTAGAGCGTTTTCAAAAAGGGTTGACTAATTCTTTGGACTTTAAGCCGCGTCCGCGCTGGCCTTTAGATGAAAATGCCCCCAAAGCGGCCGGTGCCGGCGGAGTGAAAGCCTGATGCGCAACAAAAAAGAAATTCTTGATATTATGGAGGTGTTTAACAAGCTTGACCCGAATCCACGGTGTGAGCTTAATTTTCATAATGCTTATACGTTGTTGGTGGCGGTTGTGCTCTCGGCGCAGTCAACTGATAAAGGCGTTAATCGCGCGACAGAATCGTTGTTCAAAATTGCCGATACGCCGCAGAAAATGCTTTCTCTTGGTTTGGAAAACTTAAAATCTTATATCAAAACCATCGGTCTTTATAATAACAAAGCCAAAAATATTATCGCGCTTTCTCAAGAGTTGGTGGAAAAATATAACTCTGAAGTTCCGGCGAATCGTGAGGCTTTAGAAAATCTATCAGGTGTGGGGCGAAAAACGGCTAATGTGGTGCTTAATGTGTGGTTTAATCAGCCGACCTTGGCGGTGGATACCCATGTTTTTCGAATTGCTCATCGGCTTGATTTTAGCCAAGGGAAAACGCCGCTTGAGGTTGAAAAAGATTTGCTTTCCGTTCTGCCGGATAGTTATGTTAAAAATGCTAATCACTGGTTGGTGCTTTTTGGGCGTTATATTTGCAAAGCGCAGAAGCCCGATTGTGACAAATGTCCGATTAAAGAATTTTGTTATTCATCCGATAAACGGATATGAAAAAAGGAAGGTTTTTAACCTTCCTTTTGTTGCTTAGCGTTTTGCAAAGAAGTCAATCAATTCACCGACAGTTTTCTTGTTGCAGTCAAAGTCTTTGGGAAGCATTTTGTTGAAAGTGTCTTCCAGCCAGAAGATGATGACATAATAGTCGTCTTTTCCAACAGAGCCTTCGCAGGGATGTAAGATTATGACTTTATCGGTTTCTTTTATCTCTTCCAGTTTGACGCCACAAGATTCAGCCAAATACTCTTTAACTCGTTTGCGGGAAATTTGTTGTTCTTGCTTCTTTTTCCATGTTTCGATGAAAGACGGAGTTGTGCGTGCGATTATTTTAGAAATCTTGCGGTCTTGTCTTTCCGAGAAGTAGTCGGCAATGTCTTCAATTGTGACAACCTCGTCTTCATCGCAAAATTCTTCTAAGTAGCGCAACGGAGCGTCGCAATCTTGAGTAATTTTACTACCGGTGTAGGCTTCAAGAGTTTCAACCAAATCTATCAAGGTTTCTCGCATGATACGACCACCGGAAATGTTGTCTTCTTTTTTGACACAGGCAACGTTTTCAAACAAGCGAAGTGTTTGCTTTTTGTGTAAGCGTGGGAACTCTTTGATAGTGTCGGCCAGTTCAGAAATCAAAATTGCTCTTCTTAAGGCATAGAGTTTTTGAGTGTTTTCTTTGCCGAGCAGAGGTTCAACCGCTTCAACAAATTCCTTCTTTTTGATAACAGAGATTGTCTTGTTTTCGACTTCTTTGTACTTTGATAATAATTCTTGTAATTCCATAATTATTGTTTTTTTTATGATTAATAAATAAGTGAAATAATAAATTTAACGTGCAGAAGGTAGCACGTTTTATTCTTTTTTGCAAGAATTTTTTTTGTCAATTTGTAAAAAAATATTCCTAACGAAGCTAATTTTTCTGAAATTCCGTTGATTGACTTTAAACTTTGACGAACCATTTTGCGCCGCTGGCTAAAGGCTAAAGTGGTTAAATGTTCCAGCTTTTTGAGTTCTTGGGCATTAGGTCTGTTTTCTAATGGGCGGAACAATAAAACGCTCGACCATATCTTGGGTGCCGGTGTGAAACAGTTTGGATTCAAATCCATCAATTTTTCAATTTTGCAATTTAACTGCGATAGAATCGATAAACGGCCATAGTCTTTGGTGTTTATCGGAGCCATAATTCTTTCCGCAACCTCTTTTTGGAACATTAGTGTTAGACTCTCAAAATGTTCGATATCTTTTAACCAACCGGTCAGTAAGGGAACAGACACATTGTAGGGCAAATTACTGATTATATGACGTGGTGCTTCATCTCTGTTTTTGATATCAATTGTTAAAGCGTCGCCATTGATAATTTCCAGTCTGTTCTTAAACCGCGCTTGCAAGTCTTCCATAATGCTAATACAGCGGTCATCCATTTCAATAACCGTTAATTTTTTAGGGTCTTGTCTTAGAATGGAGCGTGTCAATCCTCCGGGGCCAGGGCCAATCTCATAGATGTTATCACCGGCAAAAGAATCCTTATTTTGCTTTTCTAAAGAAAGGCGAATGATTTTGTCGGTGATGTTTCTATCCAATAAAAAGTTTTGGCCTAAGGCTTTTTTTGCCAGTAATCCGTGCGCTTCAACCGTTACACGCAGGCTTGGCAGGCTGTCTATGATTTCAGCGGCCGCTAACCCCATCTCTTATCCTCGGAATTCAATAACCGCTTTTTGGCGGAGTTGTTGAATGTATTTGGTTGCTGTTGTATCAAGCAACTGATTTTCAAGAAATTGTCTAATCTCTTTTTCTGTCGGCATATGTTTGTTTGCGCTGGGGTTGTAAACTTGTCCAAGTCTCATGATGTAATAGTCTTCACCTACTTTTATTGGTTCTGAAATTTCACCGGCTTTTAGCTTCTTGACGGCTTGTTGCAATGGTTCACTTAACGAATCGATGTTTATCCATCCTAACTGGCCACCGGCAGAGGCTGTCGGACTCTCCGAAAACTGAAACGCGTAGTATTCGAAACGAGGATCATTTTTTAGGGCTTCTGATATTTCGTTGACGCGTGCTTTGTTCTTGGCGCTGATGAATATTTCTGATAACTGATATTTTGACGTTGAGAAGTCTTTTTTGGCGTTGGCTAATTCTTGTTCGACATCTTTGTTGCTGATTCCTCCTTCTTGTTCTACTTTTTGACGAATCAGTCTTATCCAAGCTAAGTCGGCTTTCATTTGTTCTCTGAAGGCTTTTTCTGATACACCATATTCTTTCAAAATATTTTTCATTTTGCCTTTGCCGATTTTGTTGCCGGTTTCAAAATTTGAAATCGAATCGTCAATCTCGGCTTCGGTTATTTTGATCCCATTCTTTTCGGCTTCCTGAACTTTTAGTTTTTCATCAATTGTTGAACTCAAAACTCTTTGATAAATGACTGCCTTGTTTTCGTTATTTACCGGAATTTGGCTGCTCATGATGAAAGCTTTAACGCGGTCATCTAAATCTTCACTCGAAATGATGTCGCCGTTAACAACCGCAACAATCTTTACTGCACTGCTTTTTATTGGCGATAAACTCGGTGCCGCCTTTTTTTCAACGGCTTGCGTCATATTTTGTGGGCTGCGGAATACTTTCGATTTTGTTGGTTCTTCTTCAGTTACTGCGCTCGCTGTGCTGCCTTCTCTATCTGAGGACAGTCGCGGGTCTATGGATGAAAAGTCAAAGGCATTTGCATTGCTTAAGCTCAAAAGTAACGCCGTTATCGAAAGTATTTGTTTTTTCATTCTATTTTCCTTTTCTATTCTGAACCGATTTGTCCAAGTGTTTTAAACAGGAATGTCGCTGTATATTCATAATCATTATCATAATCTGATGTATCATAGTTATAGCGCTTAATGTTTAAAATAAACTTCATACATTCGTCTTCGTAAATTGCTGAACCACCATATTCAAGAGACTTATCTATGTCTGCCAGGTCTTGACGATTGTAGAGGCGTAGAGTCCAATCTCTGGTTAAACCAAGATTTAACGCTGTGTATAGTTCTTGGCGTTCACGGTAGCCCTGAATGGCTGAGTTCGGGTTGTTTTGTAAGTAAATGTATGATACGTATAATCTCATCATACTCGGGCCAAGGCCGGCCGTTAATTCATTGTAGTTGAAGTTAAAGCTGTCTTTGTCTATCGTAAAGCGATAATTTAAATCTAAATATTCGTTCGGTGTGGCGTTAATTCGGCCGACGTAGTCGCTGAAATAACTGCGTTGGTCAAGATATTCGCCAAAGCCTTCTGTTTTGCTGAAACGATAGCTTTGAGCAATAAATGCTGAGGTGCGTCCCATGCGGTCGCCGTATGAACTCCAGTTTATGCCATAGCTGATACGGCTTCCCGAATCGTTTCGGTCGTATCCGGGGTAGCGGTCTAAATTTAATATATTGGTATCGTCAAATTCTATATCTTGGCTATCCTCGTTAGGAATTTTGTTGTCTTTATTGCCGCCGTTTGGTGCTAAGGCTGCAACAACAACCGGTTCAATAATTTGTCTTGAACTCTCTGTGGCTTTTACAAAAGGCAAACGCCATTCTATACCAATTTGTGGAAATACGCGTGCAACCGTGCCGGTAAACTCGTTTCCTTCTGCATTTACGTAGTTATCAATATAATATAAATCTGATTTTAAGGAGGCAACAAACTTATATTTTTCGCCGTATGGGCTGGTGTAGGGTAAGTTCCATGAATTTATCATGGTCAGGCGTTGGTCGCGAGCTGCGTCTTCTCGGTAGACGGAGGCCATGCTAAAGGTGTTTTTGAAGTAGGCTCCATAACTGTTCGAATCGCTGATGTTTTCATAGGTCATGACCGGCATAATAAAAGGTTTTTCTTCATCCGGTGATAGATTTATGTTGCTTATGAGTTTGTAGTAATAGGCGCTGATGTCGGCATAATCTCGGTTATCAAACATTTGAGCCCCAACATGTGAGGTTAACCACATATCGTCTTTTTGCGGCAAGGATATGTCTTTTAGATAATCTCGATCTGATACATATTTTACATCAGCGTTGCTGACCCATTTATCGTTTATTTCATTGCGGCCTTTGAAATATAAATTGCCACGGTCTTCCTTTTCGCCATATTCGGGAAGGTTTAATCTTTTGTAATTTTTATTTCGGACTTCGGCATTAAGATAGGTTCCGCTGGTTTCCATATATCCGCGTTCAAAGTATTTACGATATGTTCCGCCCCATAAAATGCCGCGGTCAGTCGTAAATGTCGGACTGAATAAGAAGTCTTGATGCTCATCAATCGACCAATAATATTTCGGTGTTATGCTTTGTCCTAAATACTTGGTACTGCTGATGTTGGGAAATAAAAAGCCTGAACGACGTTTGACGCTTGGATCCGGATGTGAGAAGTAGGGAGTGTAAAACACCGGAATTCCCTTTAGCTCAAGAAATGCGTTGTGATAGATGACATTTTGATTTTGAGCATCATGTGTGACGTCAAAGGCGTTTAGTTGCCATAGAGGACTTGAATTTTCGCACGAATCACAAGGGGTGTAGGTGGCATCTTCCATTTCTTTGTCGTTGTTGGCTAACCGGCGAAATTTTTTGGCGGTTACTTTGGTCTCATCCGCCATGGTGACACGTACGTTGTCCATAAAACCTTTGGACATTTTATCGGTTAATTCTACGTAGTCCGAAAAGACAACATTGCCGGTTTCTTCAACTATGATGACGTTGCCGCTGGCTGTGACGACATCTGTAACTTGATTGTAAGTGACTTTGTCGGCAACAATCGTGATATCTTCTCGTATGATATTTACGTTTCCAAGGGCCGTGATGGTTTGTTCTTGATTATCATTTATCATTTCATCGGCGCTAAAGAAAATGTCTTCAGAGCCTTTGTTTGCTGCGGCCTCTTGCGCGGTTTGAGAATCGAAAAATCCGGTTACGTTTATCGGTTGTATTTTGGCACTCGGTATGGTCTTTGTGCTACTGCGTGAGGTAACTTGTCCGGCAACGTATTGTTCCTCATATTCTCTTTGTTGGTCTTCCAAAAATTCGTCTTCATCGGCAGAAACTTTTGTTGGAAGTAACCCAAGGCCACAGAGTAAAACGGCGAAGAAAAGCTTATTTATGTTCGTCATTGAGCTCTTCTCCTTTGGGTAAATGTTTTTTCTTTTGTGCCGGATTGTAGAAAAAAGTTAGGTAGGAAACTATGGCTAAAGGAAGCAAAAAGTTTAGGTACATTCCTATTAAAAAACCTAAGTTTTTAGCCGCTAAATTTTCAAGCGTTAGGGATAAACTTTGTAAAATGACCATGGATAGAATCGATAACGATATAATTTTTGTTTGGCCACGGCGGTTGAAGTTTCCGATGACAAGTCCTAAGCAGCCAATTATGGCAAAGAGAAGATTGTAAAATGGGTTGAGTAAACGCTTGTGTCCCGTAACAATATAGTGGCGGACATCTCCTTCGCTTAAGCTTTTATCTTGATTGGCGTTTAGGAGTTCCCATGTGGTCTTTTCTCGGGCGTCTTCACTTTTTTCTTTTTGGGTTTTGTTGTAGCCTAAATCAACTGAATATCGTTTAAATGATAGTGATGAAAATTGATGATTTTGCTTGTCAATCTCTTGCCGGATGCCATTGACTAAAATAACACGCGGCCCTTTGCTTGTGTAAACAATACGACCTTTTTCGGCCGATAAAGTGCTTTTGTTTTTGGGGTTGCGCTCGTCATTTAATAACAGATTACTCATTGAGCCGTCGGGTTCGTGTTTTGAAATGAATATGGTGAGATTGGGTTGAATCTCTGTAAATTGTCCTTCTCGGAAAATTAAATGCGAAACATCATTTTTTACTTTCCATTCAAGCTCGTTAAATGATGCTTCTGCTTGAGGTATGCCCCAAATGTTTAGGTATAAATTGAACAAGGATAAAGCTATGCCAAAGTAAAGTGTGGGAAGAAGACAGCGAAAAGGGCTGATACCGGCTGATTTCATCACTACTAATTCGCGGTCGCTGAGCATTCGGTTGTAAACAAATAAAACTGCCGCAAAGGCCGCAATCGGCGATAATAATGAAAATAAACGTGGCATTAACAGTGAGGTCATTTGAACAAATAAGCCTATCGGCAGGCCTTTGTTGGTTACCAGTTCGACAAAGCGAAGCGACTGGGTCAACCACAATATGGCCAGCAGCGAAAAACTTACCAGCAGGAAACCAATTAACACCTGCTTGAATATGTATTTGTTCAATATTTTCATTATAATGATAGCTATCTGTTTTTATATTATGAATTTGTAGGGGAATTCTGCTAAAAAGTCAACACATGATGTTGTTTTTAAACCATTTCTCTGCGTTTTTTATCATAAAAAAAACGGAAGAAAAATCTTCCGTTTTTAAAATCAAAACCTTAGCGGTTTAAATCATGGCCATACCACCATTGATGTTGATTGTTTGACCGGTGATGTATTGTGCTTCATCACTTGCCAAGAAAGCAACAACATTGGCGATGTCTTGAGCTTCACCGAGTTTTCCGGCCGGAATGCGAGCCATTAATTTGGCTTTAACATCGTCGGTTAAAACATCGGTCATCGGGGTTCTGATAAAGCCCGGAGCGATTGAGTTTACGGTTACGCCACGAGAAGCAACTTCTTGTGCCAAGCTCTTGTTCATTGCAATCATACCGCCTTTGGATGCTGCATAGTTAGCTTGTCCGGCGTTACCCATAACACCAACAACAGAAGCAATACCGATAATGCGGCCAAAGCGGCGTTTCATCATGCCTCTGACAGCAGCGCGAGCCAGTTTGAAGCCAGCGGTTAAGTTGACATCAAGAACAAGCTGCCATTCTTCGTCGCTCATACGGATGAAAATGTTGTCGCGGGTTAAACCGGCGTTGTTTACCAAGATGTCAATCTTGCCCATTTTCTTTTCAACATCATCAACCAAAGTTTTTACGGCTTCAGCATCTGTTAGGTTGGCGGTGAAAACTTCAACGCGGCTGCCTAATTCAGCTTTTAATTTTTCCATCGGCTCGGCTCTCATGTCGGTTAAGGCCAAGGTTGCACCCTGTGCATGAAGGGTGCGGGCGATTTTGTCGCCCAAGCCGCCGGCTGCGCCAGTGATGAGGGCTACTTTTCCTGTTAAATCAAACATCTGTTTTTCCTTTTCTTTATAAGTTTATAAATTTTTTGCCAGTTCTTCAATTTCAGACGGGCTGCCGACTGAAATCGCATGAATTTCCGGCTGACTTCTTTTGATAATATTGGTCAGAACTTTTCCGGCGCCGAGTTCTACCGCATCGGTTACGCCTTCTTCTTTCATAAAGTTTACACTTTCTCTCCAGCGTACGGTACCGGTGACTTGTTTTATCAAATTCTTGATGATTTCTTCTTTAGAACTTTCAACTTGGGCTGTGACATTAGCAATCAATGGAATTTGAGCTGAATGACTTTCAACCTCTTTTAAGGCTTTGGCCATAACTTCAGCAGCCGGTTGCATTAACGGACTGTGGAACGGGGCACTGACCGGAAGTTTAACGCATCTCTTGGCGCCAAACTCGGAAGCAATGGCAACAGCTTTTTCTATTGCAGCCATGTGTCCGGATAACACAACTTGTCCGTCAGAGTTATCGTTAGCGGCTACGCATAAGTTCTTTTCATCGTTGCAGGCTTCAACCAAAGCGTCAATATCTTTGAACGATACGCCTAAAACAGCGGCCATACCACCGAATCCGAGCGGAACGGCTTGTTGCATGGCTTCACCACGGGTGCGAAGTAATCTTGCCGTATCGGCCAGAGAGAAAACACCGGCGGCACAAGCTGCCGTATATTCTCCAAGAGAATGGCCGGCAACATAAGACGCTTTGTCTTTTAATTTTATGCCAAACTCTTTTTCCAAAACACGGACAACGGCCATGGAATGTGCCATTAAGGCTGGTTGTGTGTTGGCGGTTTTGGTTAATTCGCTTTCGGGACCTTCAACCATTATCTTAAATAGGTCCTGCGAAAGAGCTTCGTTTACTTCTTCATAAACTTCTTTGGCTGATTTGAAGTTTTCAGAAAGTTCTTTTCCCATGCCGACAAATTGCGAACCTTGTCCGGGAAATACAAACGCATATTTCATAAATCTCTTTCTTCCTATATTTCGTTAGATATTTTATTCTGTTTAAGCTTTAGATATTTATCCCCAAAAGTCAAGAAATAAAACTCATTTAGTCAGAATTGCGGCCTTTTTGTTAAGATAAAATTGAGGTTTTGTTTCTATAATGACCTCAAGTTTGTCCTCTGTTGAGTTTTTGAGGTAGTTATGGCTAAGAAAAAGAAAAAATCGTGGATGAGCCGCTTTTTGCAACGTTTGAGTGGTGCGGCCTTCGTTTTGTTTGGTGTGATTGTGATAACGGCTTCGATCTTTTATCGTCCCGAAGATAATGCTGTTAATGTGGCAAATGGTTTGCCTGTTCATAATATTTTGGGGTTAATCGGGGCAGTTTTGGCCGATGTGTCGGTTTCTTTCTTTGGTGTTGTTTTTTCGTTGTTTTTGATGGCGTTCATCCTTTGGGGAGTGCTTTTGCTGCGTTTGAGACCGGTGATTAATCCTTATTCGCGTTTGTTTGCTTGGGTTGTCGGGTTGCTCTGCGGTTGTGCCTTTTTTGCCTCTTTTCCTAAAGTCGGTGGGTGGCTCAACTTGGGTGGTGTGTGCGGCGATTTTGTTCTTTCTCATCTTATGAGTTTTGTTAACACGCTTTATCCTTTGGCTTACGCCGATATTATGGTTGCGGTTTTGCTCTTTATTTTGATGATGATGGGCTTTGATTATGCTATGGGAATTACTTGCAAAGATTGGTGGCGTTGGATTAAGTTTGTTTCGGTCAAAACCTATCATATTATTGCTATTTGGTGTTTGTATTTGTATAAAGCCGTTGCCAAGATTTGTTCGATTTTGGGTAAATTATTCAGGCGTCGTGCCGTTGAAGCTGATGATGGCGAAGAAGAGGTTGTTTTAACTCGTGCTCCTAAAAAAGAAAAAGTTCGCAAAGAGCCGAAACTTTCTGACGAATCGACCTCAAGTGATGAAAAGCCTTCAGATGATAAAGAAAAACATCTTGCGGTTAAGCCTAAAACTACTTCCAAAAATGATGGATATGTTTTTCCTGATGTTGCCTTACTAACACGTCCGGCGGCTAAAGGTGGAACAAATTTAAGTGAAAAAGAGCTTGATGCAATTGCTCGTGAGCTTGAAGGTGTGTTGGAAGAATTTGGTGTCCACGGGAATATTGTTAAAGTTCGCCCTGGGCCTGTCGTTACGCTTTATGAGCTTGAGCCGGCTCCGGGGACAAAAACCGCGCGCGTTATCGGTTTGGCTGATGATATTGCTCGTTCGATGTCGGCGGTTTCTGTGCGAATCGCCGTTGTTTCGGGGTCTAACACAATCGGTATTGAGTTGCCGAACAAAAATCGTGAAACAGTTTGGTTGCGCGATTTGATTGAAGATGAACAGTTCAAAAAGAGCAAAAATGAGCTTAATGTCGTTCTTGGAAAAGATATCGGTGGGCGCAATGTTTATGCTGATTTGGCAAAAATGCCTCACTTGTTGGTTGCCGGTACAACCGGTTCCGGTAAGTCTGTCGGTGTTAACGCCATGATTTTATCTTTGCTCTTCCGAATGACACCTGATGAATGCAAGCTTATCATGATTGACCCGAAAATGCTTGAGTTTTCAATGTATAATGGTATTCCGCATTTGTTGACGCCGGTTATTACCGATCCGGCAAAAGCGGTTATCGGCTTAAAATGGGCAGTGCGCGAAATGGAAGAGCGTTATCGTGCCATGGCACAACTTAATGTGCGTAATATCATGGGGTATAACCAAAAGCTTAAAGAGCTTAAAGCCAGTGGTGAAATTATTAAACGTACGGTACAAACCGGTTTTGATTCCGAAACAGGTAAGCCGATTTATGAAGAGCAAGAACTGGATTTAACACCGCTGCCGTATATTGTTATTGTGGTTGATGAAATGGCGGATTTAATGCTTGTGGCTGGAAAAGAGGTTGAGGCGGCTATTCAGCGTTTGGCGCAGATGGCTCGTGCAGCCGGTTTGCACTTGATTATGTCGACACAGCGTCCGTCGGTTGATGTTATTACCGGTACGATTAAAGCGAACTTCCCAACGCGAATCAGCTATCAAGTGACCTCAAAAATCGATAGCCGCACGATTTTGGGCGAGCAGGGTGCGGAGCAACTTTTGGGACGAGGCGATATGCTCTATATGCCGGCCGGACAACGTCCGCAACGTGTTCATGGTGGTTTTGCCCCTGATGCCGAAATTGAAAAAGTGGTGGAATTCATTAAAGCGCAAAAAGCCCCCGAATATGTTGAAGGGGTTACTGAAGGTGAGCTTAATACCGATAAAGGCGGTTCTTCTTCGGCCGTGTTTGATAAGTCGGATATGGGCGGCGGCGGTAGCGATGAAGATCTTTATCGCCAAGCGGTTGAAATCGTGCGCAATGATAAAAAAGTGTCAACCAGTTATGTTCAGCGGCGCTTAAGAATCGGCTATAACCGTGCGGCAACCATTATCGACCGTATGGAAGAAGAAGGGGTTATTTCGGCTCCTGATCATACCGGACGGCGACAAGTGTTGTAGGCATTAAGAGAAAAATGTTACAGTTTTGTGATATTTGCAAAATTTGTCTAAATTTGTGTTGACCGTGTTTGTAAAATATGATATAACTAATCTCGACTTGAGATTATTATATTCTATTATTTTGCAGACAATGAAGGTTTTTCTTCGGATAAACATTCGTTCAAAATAATAGAAATTTTTTATAAAGAGGAGAGATTGTCTGGTCTTAATTCTTTAATCTAAAAAATTTTTTTATTATGGAAAATAAAATACAGCACCCCAGCAAGAAAGTAGAAATGAATGTTTTGAATTCTTCTCTTGAAGAGCAAAAAGCTTATTTTAAGAAGTATTGGCTTCTGCCGTCTTCTCAGCTTCTTTTGCTGGAGCCCGAGAGAAAAGAAACGCGCGACCTCTATCTTTCAATGAGACGGCCATGCAAGGAGTTTGTCACCGCTGTTTTGTCGGCTGAAGAGGTTGATATGGAGTTGGTAAGAAAGTCTGTTGTTGGGTGTTCGTTGCATCCCTACAATGAAGAGCTCCTTGTTGGTCTTGAAGATTGGGAACTTCTTGCAGACTATGTCAAAGAGAATCCTTCCGGTCCGTATCTTTCAGAAGAGGCCATTGAGCTTCTCCAAGACATGGAACAGTTTGAACTGGCTGAAAAATATTCAAAGCCGGTTTCAACCGCGGCAACAACCGGTTTGGGTGGCTTGTTTACCCCCGAAATGCTGGCTAAGCTCGGGAAGTAAAAGTTGTAAACCTTAACATGAAAAAAAGAAAAGAGAGATTGGTGAAAGCCTTTCTCTCTTTTTTTGTGAAATCTGTATTTTTTATTTTCCGCCTTTGCTGACGATAACCATGGCCTCGCGCAAGATACGGTCGTTTATCATATAGCCGCTTTGAAGCTCGTTGATAATGGTGCCGTTGGCTTTTTCTTTGTCTTCAACCTCTTGGATAACTTGATGAAAATTCGGGTCAAACTTGGTGCCGATAATTTCCATCTTCTTAATTCCGAATTTTTCAAAGACCTTGGTTAGCTCGTGTTGAGTCATTTCAACACCGGCCAAGAGGTTTTTTAAGTGTTCACAATCGTCCTTTTTGTCCTCGGGAATCGATTTTAAGGCGCGGTCAAGATTGTCAGCAACTCCTAGCAAGCTTTTGGCAAAAGATGAAATCGCGTATTTATTATTCTTTTCAATTTCTTGGGCGCAGCGCTTTTTGGTGTTTTCGGCGTCAGCATAAGCTCTTAAAAAATCTTCTTTGAGTTTTTGGTTTTCTTCTTTCAGACGCGTTAGCTCCTCATCTTCTTCGGTGGAGACTTCATTTGCGAGTGCTTCAGCGGTTGGCTCTTGAACTTCTTCTTCCATGCGCTCTTCGTCAATGGGCTGTTCGCTCTCTTTTTTGTGGTCTTTCATCGCTTTCCTCTTTAAAATTTCGGTTGATTATGTTAAATTATCTTTATCTTAAAACTTAGTTATTCTGTTGCGCTGTGTCAAGAGTAAAGCGTTTTTTCGTTGAAAGGAAATATGTCAATGGGTGCCGGTACCGAAGAAATTTTTGTTATCTCTAATTTCAAAATGCTGCCGCCGGCTTTTAACCGCAAAAAAAATTCTCAACGCTTTCTTGTTCCGACAACTTATATTACTCGCGAAATTCAACAACTGGCTCGTTCCCAATGCTATGGTAAAGAAACTTGGCCCCTTTCAGGAAAACTTGAGGCATGGATGGTCACTGCCGAAACCGCGGTCTTTATGAAAATGGGCGGTTTGGGGGTTATTGCCTCAGAATTACCGGAAGCTTATAATCGGACTTATGGTAAGGAAGGAGATAATATAAAGGTTGTTACACCGCTTTATGTCGGTGATACCGGCAAAAAAAAGGCTGAACTTAATCCCGAAACTCTTGTTTATCACGGCGCAGAAGGTAAATCTGTTCAGCTTAAACGTTTGACCACTATAGAGGTGCCGTTTATTGTCGATGAAAATAAACTTTCTAATCATCGTGTGGTTGTTTATCAAACTCATTGTGATGGGGTTGATTATATTTTGCTTGATAATCCTCATTTCTTTTCAATTAATCCTCATAAAAACAATCCATCGGCTCAAGGCGGTTGCTATGTGCTTAATGAAAACGGGGTTAATGAGGTGGAGCGTTTTGCCTTTTTCTCAAAAGCGATTTATGTCTTGCTGAAAGATGTTGCCGAGAACAGCTATAATCCGCTGGTTTATCCTAATATGATTGTGGCGAATGATTGGCACTGCGGCGAGCTGGCCGGTTTGCTTAAGTATTTTACTTTGGCGCAAGAAGAACAAGGTGTGATGGAAACATCTTTGAGCGAAAAATTACGGAATTTGCCAATTATTCATATTGCGCATCATCTCGGTTATCAGGGCTGGGATTATAAAAATACACGTCGGTTGTTGAACTCGACTTATGAATATGCTTCAAACCTTATTTATAAAAATGCTAAGGCTGTTAAAAATGCGAATCCGCGAACGCAAAATACACTTATCGTTTATGATTGCTATAATCAGGCGGCTTGCAGTCTTCATTTGGCCGATAGGGTGGTGACGGTGTCTAAAAATTATATGGAAGAGGTTTCTCGGTTTTTGGAATTTGGTTGGGATTTTCGTGATATCCTTAAAATCAGAAAAGACCATAGAACTTTTTCGGGAATCGTTAACGGATATGATAAAGTCAAAATTGCTCCGAATGCCGATAAAATTTCTCATTTAAACAGTTTTTTTGATACAAATGATTTTTGCGTGTTTGATGAAACGTCGTTAGATAAAAAAACGCAGAATAAAAAGGCCTTTTTGAACCTTATCGGGCGGTTGGCCGTTGATGAGGCCTTTCGTAAGAAAAAGCTTCCGGCTGTTGAATTTTATAAACTCAACAATCTTTCAAAAAATCTTGTTGAGTTTGATAAAGTACCTGTGTTTTGTGCTACAAGTCGTATGGTTGAGCAAAAAGGCTATGATATTGTCGCTGATGCTTTGTTGCGTTTGGCGCAGAAAACGAAAAAAGTTAATTTCAGCGGTGCTTTCCCTATTTTTGTGTTGGGTGGTGCCGGAGATGCCGATATTTTTGAATATTTGAAAAATGTCAAAGATGAAGTCTCACTTTTGAATCCTAAGCTTGGTGAACGAATTATTATCTTTCACGGGTATAAAGATGAACTGGCTTATGCCGCACAGCTTGCCTCTGATTTTTATTTAATGCCGTGCCGCTTTGAACCTTGTGGGTTGACCCAGATGGAGGCAATGGCTAAAGGGGCTTTGCCTTTGGCGATGTCTACCGGTGGTTTGGTGGATACAATTATTAACGGCGTGGACGGTTTTCGCACCGAAGTCTTTTTTGTTGGCAAAAACCGTGTTTACGGAAGCAATCTTGCCGCTCAAAGGCTTAAAAACAATGTGAATGCTTTTGCGGATATGTTGAAAAATGTGCTTGAAATCTTTTATCGAAATCCTGATATTGTATCCGCAATGAAAGTGGCTGCCATGAAAAAAGATTTTAGTTGGTCTGAAGGGGCTATTCAAAAATATTATAACTTGTTTCATTATGGAATTTAGATTGTCGGGAGGGTGTTCTTATGCGTCATTCGGGGCGAAATTTTGATGAATTGCGTCAACTTGAGATTGTTCCTCATTTTAATCCTTATGCCGAAGGGTCGTGTTTGATTAAATGCGGAAATACTCATGTGGTGTGTACGGCCTCGGTTGAGGAAAAGCTTCCGGCTTGGTTAAAAGGCCAAGAAAAAGGTTGGGTTACCGCGGAATATGCCATGTTGCCGCGTGCCACGCAAACACGAAATTCACGTGAAACACTTAGGCCCTCGGGACGTTCGCAAGAAATTAAGCGTCTTATCGGGCGGGCGTTGCGTGCCGGTGTGGATTTAACACTTATCCCTGAAATTTCAGTTATTGTTGACTGTGATGTTTTGCAGGCTGACGGTGGAACCCGTACCGCTTCGATTACCGGTGGGTTTGTTGCCCTTTATCTTGCGTTTGAAAAGCTTGTTAAAGATGGAAAAATTGCGCAGAATCCAATCACGCATTTTGTGGCCGCGGTGTCTTGTGCCGTCTCAAACGGACAAGAAGTGCTTGATGTGGATTATGAAGAAGACTCATCAGCTCAGGCCGATATGAATTTTGTGTTGACCGATGATTGTCGAATCGTTGAAATTCAGGGAACGGCCGAGGGAGAGCCTTTTTCCGAAGAGCAATTTAATAAGCTTTTTTCTTTGGCGAAAAAGGGAATCGCGGAACTTGTTGCTGCTCAGAAAAATGTTTTGGGAGTGTTGAAATGAAATTTGCTAAACTTGTTGTGGCCAGTCATAATCAGGGAAAAATAAAAGAAATTAAACAAATGCTTGCGCCTTATCAGGTTGATGTGGTTTCGGCTGATGATTTAAAACTGACCGATGTTGAAGAAACTGGTCAGACTTTTGAGGAAAATGCTCGTCTTAAGGCTGAAACTTTGGCTAAAATGAGTGGATTTTATTGCTTGGGCGATGATTCCGGTCTTTGCGTCAACTGTTTGGGCGGAAAACCAGGGGTTTATTCGGCGCGCTATGCTCCGAATCGAGATTTTGACAAGGCTATGGATATGTTGCTCTCTGAAATCAAAGAAAGCGGGTCCAACGATCGTTCGGCCTATTTTTCTTGCGTGTTGGCTTTGGCTGAGCCTAATGGTAAAACAAAGGTTTTTGAAGGACGGGTTAACGGTACAATTGCTGAGAAAAAATCCGGCTCAAACGGCTTTGGGTATGATCCGATTTTTATTCCCGAAGGATATGCCAAAAGTTTTGCTCATTTTACGAATGAAGAGAAAAATGCAATTTCTCATCGCGGACGTGCTTTTCAGAAAATGATTGCCGAGGTTTTTCAACCAATAAAGAAAAGTTGACAAGATTTGTTGTCATATGATATGTCAAAGTTCATTATTTTATTGTTCTTAAATTATTAGGTTATGAAGCAAAATGACGAATTTAGAAAGCCAACAAAAGAAGATGTTTTGCGACTGATAAGCGGAGATTATTCTCTTGGGAAAATTTCATTATCAAACGGCGCTTGTTTTTATGGCATGTTAATTGCTTTGGAAGAGGAACGCTATGCTCATTTTACTTATGATGATATGAGTAAGTTTTTGGCTTATGGCATGGCTTTTGTTTCTCCGTTTTATGATACTGAGGAGCAAATCGGGCATTTGACTTATTTCGGTGTGGCAATTATGGTTCGTTCCATGCATGGGATTTATTTTAAACTTTTCTGTTTTAAAGAGGGGATTTTTGAATTTGTCGCCGTGCTTGATGTTTGATTGTAAAAAAGGAGCATTGATAGCTCCTTTTTTTGCGCCCAAAATTCAGCCTATTTGTAAAATTCATATTGAAAGCATGGCAAAGATATGTTATAATCGAGTCGTGAAGGCAAATGATAAGGAGAAGAATTATGTTATATTCACGACAAAAGGCGGTGTTGACCGCCGTGCTGATTATGGCGGGATTTATGCCTTTGGACGCGAAGGCGCATGATTTTTTTCTTGATAATGAAGAGCAGCTTATCAACACACTTCACACACACCTTTATTCTTCATTAAAACGTTTGCCTTCATTTCAAGAATTTCAAATAGCTTCGGTTTGTTTTATCTCGGAT
>CASFLB010000019.1 GCA_949295395.1 uncultured Pseudomonadota bacterium
AATAATCCTGCCATCATCAAAACAGCGGACAGCACCGCCTCTTGTCGTGAATATAACATAATTCTTCTCCTTATCATTTGCCTTCACGACTCGATTATATCAAATTTTCGATAAGCTTTCAATATGATTTTTACAAATAGGCTGAATTTTTGGCGCAAAAAAAAGCTTTTACCCTTTTGGTAAAAGCTTTTTTGTTCTTACAGCTCAATGACATTTCTTATTTTGTAATTGATGTACTTACAATTTGTAATTACACCCTTATGTCCGTCGTAGACATAGAAAGCATAGCCCTCTTTTTGTTGTAGATGCGGTGTTGATGTCCAGTAGAAGCCATTTATTTTTTTACCGCCAAAAGATTCAATAAAGCTGTTTAATGCCTCAATTTCTTGAATGTTCTTCTTGGCTATACGGCTCCAAAACTCTTTCGAACCACAGCTACTTACTTTGTCTCCGATTTGTTGATGGCAATTTTGTGCGCTTTCTTGTGAAAATTCTCCTTCTGTTTCATCGAAACAGATGACTCCTTTTTCAAAAAAAACACCCCATGGCTTTTTTCCTTCTTGTGGTTTCCACGAGCGAGAGCCGTCATCATACAAAATTTCCAGAGGATATTCTCTGTTCATCAGCTGTTTAAATTTTCGCAGAATAATGTTTTTGGTCTGTCCCATAATTATATTTTTTTTAATTAATAATAAGGTTAATTGATTTGTTATTAGCACAATAGACTTTTTTGTCAAGCTTTTTTCATGCCGTTTTTGCATTTTTAATACTCTTGCAAATTTTTGTTTCTTTCTAAAAAAATTTAGAGTATCTTGCTTTAAACGTCTTATCTTTATTTGTTTTGAGGAATTATGCAAAATTATACGCAGGATTATTTGCTTGATAAAAAAGTGAAAATTTTTCAACCCACTGACGGATATCGGGCTTCAACCGATGCTGTCTTACTCTCTGCCATGCCAGCCTTGATAAAATCAGGCGATAAAATTCTTGATGTGGGTTCTGGAACGGGAGCTGTTTCGCTTTGCCTTGCCGAACGCGTTAAAAATCTTAATGTTTCTATTCTTGGGCTTGATATTCAGCCTCAGCTTGTGGAATTGTCTAATTTAAGCGCTCAGGAAAATGGATTTGATTTTTTGCATTTTGACCTCGTCGATATTCGAAAAAAAATGCCGTCTCACATTCCTTATTGTTCTTTTAATCATGTGTTTTCTAACCCACCTTATGCTTTTAATGATATGCCCTCACCCAATCAAAGCAAAGCAACCGCACATAATCTTTCGCTTATTGATTTAACCTCATGGATTAATTTTTGCATTAAAATGACTGCACCTAAAGGTTTTTTCTACATGGTTAATCGCGCTGAAGCTCTTGATCAAATTCTTGCCGCTCTTTACTCTAAAATGGGAAATATTCAGGTATTCCCGCTTTTTTCTAAAGACAATCAACCGGCTAAGCGCGTTCTTGTATCGGCTCAGAAAGATTCCAAAGCGCCAACAATTCTTCATCGTGGGCTTATTGTTCATACGGAAAACGGAGATTATTCCGCTCAAGCCAATGATGTTTTGCGTCTTGGGAAAACGATAGATTTTTTGTAAACGCTACTCACCGAAGATAATGATTTTTTCTCCGCCGTCTTTTAGGGCTTTTTTGACTGAAAGTTCGGCTTGCTCAAATAGCCTTTTGGCTGATGTTGCCGGCTCCGGATATATGCTGACTCCAAAACTGTTTTTAACATGGTAGCTGGTGTATTCTTCGGTTATCGGAGCATCAAACAAGCCTTTGAGATGTTCGATTTCCGTAACAAGTTTTTCATAGCTCTCAATTTCAGGAATAAAGAGCCAATATTGATTGTTTTCTTCGCCGTAGGCAAAGCTGTATTGTTTATCAACGCTGGTTACAATTCTTTCAAGAAATCGCTTAAATATCTGTTCTGCATTGCCAATCCGCGTAAAGCTGTCTAAATTTTCTATCTCTATGCAAATTAATGCCGACAAGGCTTTTCCTAAACTAATGCTTTGACGAATCGCCTTACTGTTAATGGCCATATTGACACGGTCTTTAAGCAAATAATAATTTGGAAGACCGGTCACATCATCATACAAGCCGCTGATTATCTTGGTCTTTGGTTCTACCGGCACTCCGACCAAAATAAAACTAAACGTATGCTCATCCGGAATATAGACGGCATCGACATTTATTTTTTCAACTTGTCCTAAGGCGTTTTTTAAACCGACCGGAAGCGTTTGACTGCTGCTCAATATATCTCCAATCCCTTGAGATAACGATTCCCAATATTCCGGCATTACATATTCCCAAAAGCTTTTTCCGACGACCTCATAGGCTGATTCTTTCCCTAATATTTTTAAAAATGACGGATTGGCGTAGGCTATTTTATCGTCACTGATAATCACAACAGGGCGCAAAGCTCGCCGGAATATCTTTCTAGCCATATCATTTAACGGAACATAGGCATCTTCTATATTTAGGTGTATTCCTTTTGATACGGCCTTTTCTGTTGGTTTTGGGCTATCTTGTTGGAGTGTCTCTTTTTGTTGTTCTTCTTCGTATTGGCCGTCGTTGACACCTTCCAAGATATTTTCAAAGCCTTCCAATTCATCTAAATTAATATGATATTTTGCCGCTTCTTTTAAGTCGGCTTTATGGATAATGGTATCGCTCTCTTTCACGCGTTCAAGTTCGTCGGTTAACGCATTTTTCTTTTGTTCCCGTTTTCCCATTGTTATCCCTTTTTTTAATTTGTTTCTTGGTGTTGATTTTAATTCCGATTTTTTAAAAAGTTATTAAATCTTTGCGCTTTATTAATAAATATCTTTTATTCTTAGCCTTAAGTTAAGAAAGTTTTATCTGGATGTGCCTATGCCTCGTGATGAAGAAATTGTCAACAATAACACCGAAAGTGAACAACAAGTCAATGTTGTTCAAACAAAGTCTGATAACCAAAAGTTTTTATTAAAAGAGCGTTTTGAAATTGATTTTCAACGCCCGTTATCTTGGCTTGATAACAATGGCGCCAAAGCTTTTGCCGTCACTGATCGAATTGACACTTCTCGTCGGCTTTTTGCCTTAATCTGCTGTTCGGAAACGTCCCCGCGTCTTTCTATTCTTCCCTATCTTAAATCTATGGAGAATTCTTCTTTAATGAAGTTGGTTGAGTATGGGGTTGTTACCTTTATACCCGAAAGCGCTCAAAAATTAGCTCTTGTTTATGAAGAACCCTTGGGTGGAAAAGTTTTTGATAATGGGGTTTGTGCTCTGTCTATAAAAAATGCTCCTGATAAATTTCGTTCTTTGGCACTCAGTTTTATGGGAGTTGTCGATGCGTTCAAAAGTATGAATATTACCCACCGTGCCATTCGCACCGACAACCTCTATTTCAAAGATTTGAATAAATCCGAAATTGTTATCGGGGATTGTGCTGCGGCTTTTCCTGCTTTCTTTCAACCCCCTGCTTTTGAAGCGATTGAAAGCCTTTATGCCGATAAAATTGCTCGAGGAAACGGTACAGATAAAAACGATGTTTATTCGGCGGCTGTTACCCTGGCTTGTCTTGTTCTCGGACATGACCTTTTCCCTAACCAATCGGCACCTGAGCTTCTTCGGCAAAAAATAAAAAAAGGCTCTCTCGCCCTCATTAATAGTGTGGAAAAAATTCCTGCGGCCTTCAACAACGCCTTGAAAGGCATGCTTTGTGACACACCTTCCTTACGCTGGAACTATTCTCAATTATTTAGCTTTTTTGAAGGTAAACAAGTTAGTTACGGTCCGACATCGGCGTTTGAACGGCCTAAGCGCGCCCTTAATATCAACGGTGAAAAAGTTTATATGCCGCTTGATGTTGTTTATATGCTTCATTCCAATATTGATGAAGCCTATGACCTTATACTTAGTGGAAAAATTTCCGATTGGGCCAAAAACGGACTTGAGAATGAAAATCTTGCAACAAAAATTGATATGATTGTTCGCCAAGAAAAAAATTCTGCCGGAAATAAAAATTTGACTGTTTCTCGCGTCGCTATTCTTATTGCTCCTCTTTTGCCTATCCGTTTTCGTGATATGACATTCTTTCCTGATGGTATTGCCAAGGCGGCGTTTGTCGCGCTTAAAGAAAAGAAAGTTCTTAAACCTTTTATTGAAATTTTTGATTCCGATATTATCAAGCTTTGGTATCAAGAACAAGAGCATCTTCGTTCTCCAGGCAATATCACAGAATTTCGTGTTTATATCGTCCGTACCGAAATTGGTTATGGAATTGAACGTATTATTTATGATTTTGATAATGATTTGCCTTGTATCAGCCCTCTGTTTAATGATGAGATTGTTATTGGTGCTCCGCAAGTGTTGCGCGCTCTTAATGCCGCTTTTAAAAAAGAAAATATTTCTCTGCCGCCTTATGACCGAACTATCATTGCCTTTTTACGCTGTAAACTCGGCAAAAAAATTGATAATATTCTTTCGGATTTGCATTCTCAACGCGAAGAGAATCGGGCAGCCGGAATTTTGCACCTTTATACAATGCTTCAAAATAAATTTGGGCCGGCCGATTTACCAAATTTGGTTCTTTGGCTTGTTAATTTTGCTAAACCTCTTATTCGCATCTATCACAATAAAAAATATCAGCGCTACCTTGAAAAGGAACTTTTGAAATCTAATTCAGGCAAGCTCTATGAAATTGTCAATCTTTTGGAAAATGAACAAGCGCTGGAAAAAGACCGTTCCGATTATGCTGAGGTTTTAAATGAAGCCAATTATTTGTCTCTTGAGAAAAATAAAATTGAAAATAACAGTGCTAAACTTGATGAAGATGCCAGAGCCTCTGCGCTTAAGCTGGTCTCCTTCCTCTCAATCTTTGTCATGACCGCCTCCTTTGCGTATAATCTTATTTCTTGGGTGTTACATTGATGAAAAATAAAAATGCAAAAGAATATAATATGTCGTCAAAACTCGGACAATCCTTCCGAAAGCTTAATCTCTTTCAGAAATCGTTGCTTGTTATCTTTTTGATTCTTATTTCAATTATTTCTTTTCCAATTGTTCTTATTCTTATTTTTGGCCTGTTACCAACTCTGACCATTCTTTTTATTGATAAGAAAAACTATGATAAACAACTTATTGTCGGATGCTTTAATATTGCCGGCGTCTTCTTTTATTTGTTTGGTTTGTTAAACAAATTTAGGCTCGGTGAACAAAACGATATCGCAGACAATATCTTTATGATTATTGTTATGCTTGGTTCTGCGGCCTTAGGCTTGCTTCTTTATAATGAATTGCCTAACCTTTATGCTTATGTTTATAAGCTTTTTGCCGTTCGCAAAATTGATAAAATCAATGCTCGCCTTGCTAAGTTAAAGGAAGACTGGGGCGAGGAAATTGTTCCTCATCATAATTCTGCCGAAAAAAATTAGTTGTTCTTTAAAATTCAGCTCAAAACTTTATGGCTTGCGTTGACTCTTGAGAGGTTCGTTGCTATTTTTATCTTATCATTTTGTTTTGTTACCAGGGTTTTGTCATGCTGAAAAAATTAGACTCTCTTATCCTTTGTCTTTTGTCTTATCTTAAGCCTATTTGCGACAAAATAGCTCCTTCTTATAAAAAATTTGTTCTTCCTTATCAAAAAACTTTAACCAAACTTTTCTTTGCAAAAACAGCCTTTTTCCTTAAGCTTTCAGCCAAAGAAAAGAAAAAAATTTTGGAACAAAATCTGCTTGGTAAAATGCGCGCTGCGGCTTTGATTGTCTGTTTTTTTCAGGCTTTATTCTCTGCTGTGCTTTCCTTAGACATCTTTTCTTTCTTTTGTGCCGGTTTTTTGATTTATCTTATCTTGCAAGGATATCGAAGTGCTTATCTTCTTAGTCTGTTGTTTGTTTTGTTTGATTCGCTCTCTTTGGCTTTTTTGTATCCTGAAAAAACTTTGATGTTGCTGGGCTGGATTGTGTTATCTTTACCAATTTTGGCTTTTGCTTTTAAGTATGAAAATGCTCGTCTTGATCTTGAGAAAAAATTTGAACTCCGGCAATCACATTCTAGACCTTTTTATGATTTTATTGCCGCTTTTCTTTGTTCTTGTGTTTGTGCTCTCGTGGCTCTTGTTTTTCTTATAATTTGTTCTTTCTTTTCAACTAATGAGCCTATCTCATCTTCTAAAAATCAAAAACTTAATGATGTAGCCGGAACCGCTGTACGCCATATTTTTGCTTATGCCGATTATTGTAAATCTCAAGGCATTGAGCTTGTTAATTATCCTAAAGTTTTTGTTTCTTTATTTGGAACCTCATTATCAAAGATTCAAAATGAATTGGCTTTGGACGATTCCAATCTTGCTGACTTTTATGAACAAGCTAAGAAAACTTTTGGTCAACGTCTTTACGATAGTGTCGCTGCCGATATTGAAAAAGTTCGGAAGCAAGCTATTCTTGAAACCGTTGCTTTGCAAAAAAATGTTCCGGTTAACACCCTTGTTTGGGATGATAAATTCAATGGGCTAATTTCAACGGCGGAAGGTTGTGTTCTCTTTGATGAAATGGCTGAAAATATTTTATCCCATTCCTCACCTTCTCTTGAACGGATAAAGAACTTCTGATGTTAAATTTTATTTGGGCGGCTTTTTTTATTGTTGGTTTTATTTGTGCGGTTTTTCGCTGTTTTTTTGTTGGTGACTTTCTTGTTTGGCAGGAACTCTCAACGGCTTTGTTTGATACGGCGAAAACGGCTTTTCTGATCTCTATTAATCTGACGGGCGTTCTTTGTCTTTGGCTGGGAATGCTTAAAATTGCAGAAAAAGCTGGACTGACTAGTCTTTTAGCTCAAGCTCTTGCCCCTCTTTTTAGAAAAATTATGCCTGATGTTCCTCAAAATCATCCGGCTCTTGGCTCTATTGTTATGAATATGGCCGCCAATATGCTTGGGTTGGATAATGCTGCAACCCCTATGGGACTTAAAGCGATGGAGCAACTCCAAGAACTAAATCCCAAAAAAGATACGGCGTCTTCGGCTCAGGTTTTATTTATGGTTCTTAATGCTTCCGCCGTCACGCTTATTCCGATTACGATTTTGATGTATCGAGCTGAACTCGGTTCGGCTAATCCCAGCGCTGTTTTTATTCCCATTTTATTTGCAACATCAGCATCAACGCTTGTCGGTTTTTTAGCCGTCTCATGGGTTCAAAAACTCCCGATTTTTAATCGTGTTGTTCTCTCTTATTTATTAGGTTTTGCCGTCCTTGTCGGAGGTGCTGCCTTTTATTTTCTTTCTTTGCCAAGTGATGAGCGCTTTGTGCTTTCATCTGCCACCAGTAATTTTTTGCTTATGTTTTTTATTTTGCTGTTTCTTGTGGTCGGCCTTATCAAAAAAATAAATGTTTACGAAACCTTTATTCTCGGGGCTAAAGAAGGCTTTGATGTTGCCGTTAAAATTATTCCTTACCTCGTGGCTATGCTTTGTGTTTTGGCGGTTTTTCGGACTTCCGGAGCCTTAGGTTTTCTTGTCGAATTTGTGCAATATATCTTTTCTTTCTTGGGATTTAATACTGATTTTGTTCCGGCCCTACCCACAGCCTTCATGAAACCTTTATCCGGCAGCGGCGCTCGCGCGATGATGATTGAAACTATGCAAGCCTACGGAGCAGACAGTTTTCCGGCTTTTGTCTCTTGTATCATTCAAGGCTCTACCGAAACGACCTTTTATGTTTTGGCCGTCTATTTTGGGGCCGTAAAGATTTCAAAGACCGGGGCGGCTTTGCCTTGCGCTTTGTTAGCTGATTTTGCCGGAATTGTTACCGCTATTCTTTGTGGCTACGCTTTTTTTGTTCCGCTATAACCACTTTAATCTCTTCATAACAGCTACAACGATAATTGTAATCAGAATTAATAGCGCACAAACGGCGGCGAAGGCATATTCGTTTTCCGCAAACGGAATGCCTCTGACATTAATTCCGAGTAGCCCCGTTAATAAGGTTAAGGGAGTAAAGACAACCGTTACTATCGAAATTAGATACATAATTCGGGTCATGCTGATGCTTACCTTACTTTGCAATTCTTCATGAAAAACTGACATTTGGTCTCGACAGTAATCCAAATCTTCTACCGCTTTGGTAATATCGTTATATATCTCTCGGATATCACTACGATCTTCTTCGCTTAAAGCCTCCCATTTATCGGTTTGCAGACTCATAAAAATTTCTTTCTGCGGTGCCGTATAGCGACGAATCGAAATAATATTTCTTCTCATATCACTAATCGTATCGCGCAAGGTAAAGTCACTTAACGCATCCGGATTAAGAACTCGCTCTTCTAAATCTGCCGTCTCTTCAATTAAATCAATCACAGCATCATTAATTCCATCGGTCAAATTTTGTGCTAATGTTAAAAATAACTGCATCGGACCGGTTGGGTGAAACTCGGCACTCGGAATCATCTCCAGCATATTGCTTATGGCTTTAAGCGGATTATGCGACAGAGTAATTACTCGTTTATGATCAACCCAAACTCTTAGTGAAACCATATCCTCAGGATCGGCATTTGCATTATAATTTATGCCGCGCATAATTAAAACGATTCCATCATTTTTGTTTCGAAAATAGCGTGGACGCGTGCTATCATCACACATGGCTTCGGCAATGTCTTTCGGTATTTGACAGCGCTTTACCATAAATTTTTTTGCTTCGGGATTTTTATAATCCATATGACGCCATATATAACGCGTATTTTCGCTTTCTGTTATTGGCTTTATGCCCATGGTTATGCGAGGCGACTGGCCGTCTTCAAACTCGACGACAAAAGACGGTGTGATGTTTTCTTTCGTATTTTTATTCATAGTTTCTTTCCCTTATTCTTTTAATTGTCTTATTTGGCACTTTTGGCTTACGTCGTTATCTGCGTTTTGGTTTTGCCATTGAATTCCGTGAGCTATGATATCAATCACGCGTTCATCATTATCATATTCTGTGTGCGCGGCTACGGGATTTACAACGCCAACACCAAAGGCGGATATAACATCGGCGATGTTAATTTCAATATTGGTTACCGATGGGCATATTCGCGAATCGATATATTCATCAACAAACTCTTGCGGTATGCCGTAACTGAGTAAATCATTCGGATCGGAAAAAGCGATAATCTTCACTTCTTTGAAAACGCGTTGATTATAGCGTTTGCCTCTTTTGTGGCAATAATCCTTTATCGCATTGGTCACATTTGGTTTGGGGCGACCAATTTGCAAAAGCGGAAGCTGGTTGGCCAGCATAAAAACCGTTATTTCTTTTTGCCGAAGCATTTTTATGATTTGTTCGGCTTCTTCGGCGTTTGGAGAATCGGGATTGACTTTTAGATTTGAAATTTCATCGGCAACATCAATCACGCTATCTAATAAAATTCGACTTCCTAAAGAGTGGGTTATATAAACAATGTTTTCGCGGCTTAAATCCTTAATCTGGTTATATGATGAAACACGGCAGACGTCGCGCTCTTTGTCTTGCAGGTTTTCCCAATTTGAACTTAGCATCCAACATGTTGCTTCCTTTGCCGCGTTTAAGATTTGTTGTTTATCATCAACCAAATAAATCATTGGATCTGGAACGGTATCGTTCAAAAAAGTTTTCATGGAGCGGTTAAATACGGCTCTTTTATAACCATATTCGTCTGAATCATCATATTCTAATATTTTTTTCTCTCGTGCGGTTATGCTTGACCAAGTTAGCTCATAAAAGATAACCGTTTTTTTCAAATCTTCACTTTGCATACGGGTCACACGCAAATTACCGATTTCGTCTTTTTTGTTCTGAGGATCAATTAAGGTAATATTTTTATCATTTTTTGACCATACTGTTAGATTAAGCGCTTTTGATAAATTATCCTTCATTCTGGCCGCATAACCTTCTTTATGGGTTCCGACCCCGTGAATCATCATCACCTTTACGACATCACCTTTCTCAAGATAATCATCTAACCCCAAAAAATCTGAACCCGTAATTTCACAGCGACGCGTGTCTTGAGGATTATCTTTTTCAATCAATGCACTAGCTACACCTTTTCCAAAAGACTCGCAGCCTCCCAGTGCCAGGATTATCCCCAATATGCCCAATAGCTTTTTCATTTTTTCTTTCCTTGTCTTATTCTTTTGTTATATTATGTTATTCGGATTTAACTTTCAACTCTTATTATCGGATAGGGATTCTTTCATGAAAGCTTTAGTTCAGCGCGTTCTACAAGCCTCCGTTACCGTGAATGGAGAGCTTGTTTCAAGTATTGACAAAGGTTTTCTTGTTTTTTTCGGGGTCGAAAAAGGCGATACCTTAAAGCAGGTGGATTTTCTTGCTCATAAAATTGCCGCGTTGCGTATTTTTGAAGATGAAAACGGAAAAATGAATCTTAATCTTTCCGATGTGGGCGGAAGTGTTTTGCTTGTTTCTCAGTTTACACTGGCTGCCGATACTTCTCGAGGAAATCGGCCAGGGTTTGATAATGCGGCCTCGTCAGACATCGCTCAAAATCTTTATCTGGCTATGGCTGAAAAGCTTCGGGCTTATAATCTTTGTGTTCAAACCGGTATTTTTCAAGCCGATATGAAAGTCTCCTTAATCAACGATGGACCGGCAACGTTTCTGCTTGAAAAAAAAGGAGATCTTCTTAATGCTTGATGAGGAAGAAGAGTTGTCTTTGGCGTATGAACCGCCGCTTTCGCCTCTTGATATTTCGGTTTTATGGAATCGACTTATCCGTCTTGAGTTTTCAGACAAGGCCTCGCTCCTTGCCTTTGAGCAAGATCTTTACCGCGCTTTTAAAGTGTTTCCGAATAATGGTGCTTACTCCATTTTGATGCTTCAAATTCAGCTTATGCTTGGCAATCTTGAGCGCGCTCGCTCTTTAGCCTATCGTATTTGGGAACAAGGCGGCGATATTCCTTCCCAAATAAAATTGCTCTATTTGCAAAATCTTCTTTCTCTTAACTTGCCTGAAATGGCTCAAGAACTTGCTTATTCCTTTCTCCAAGATATTGATAATTTACCGATTGAACTTTATTTGCCTCTTCTTAATTATGGTTTTGCCTTTCAAGATAAAGATGTCTTGGAAATTTTGGCTGCGCGAATCGAAGACAAGGAGGAAGGTCCTCTTTGGACCATAATTGATTTTTGCGCGCAACATAACTATTGGCCTGTGCTTAAGGCTTTTCATAAAGTTATCTTTCAGACGTTATCTTTGTGTTTAGCCGATTATCGTGTTTTCTTTGATACGGTTGAGGAAAAAACTCGCCTTAATTTCAGGTTTTCGGTTCTTAAAGGCGCTGATGATTTTGAGGCAAAGATTCATCGTCTTATTATGGATTTTAGCCAAGAACACCATCTTCCTATTTATGACAGTATAGCCTTTTCTTTGGAAGATATTACTCATCATCCTCGGTTGGATACGGCGTTTTTACCGGCGTTATAACGGAGGGCAAGCCATAGCTTGATTTTTCTTTTGGATATTTTTTGCGGATATAGGTTTCCATACCTAGCTGAAGTTCTTCACATGAATTTTCCAAAAGTTTTTTCATAAGCTTATAGGCGACGTCTTGCTCTCCGTCTTCTTTTCCATAAACTACAAAGCGATTTTGATGTTCGGTATAGCTTTTTCCGCTATCGGTATAAACCAATTCTAAAGCGGTAACCATTTGCAAGCGATTGTTTTCACCGTCAACTTCATCGACTTTAGCGCGCAATATTTTGGGGTGCAAAATAAAATCAGCCGTTTCAGGTTTTTCCGTAATTAAAAATCCTTTCTGCCCTGAAAACCAATTTTTTACAATTGCTGAATAATAGTCCGAAGAAGAACCGTCAAAAAACTCTGTCGCGGCAACATAAATCAGCCCTTCTTTGGGCGTCAGCTTTTCTTGAGAGAGAGGTGCTTGTTCTTCTTTTGGGGCTACCGTTTCCTTAATCTCGGCTTGAGGAACTTGCTCCGCTGAAGGCTCTGCATAAACAATCTCTTTATCGGCCAAAGCTTCTTTTTGATGTTCTTCAAATTTTTCGGTTGCTTGATCCAGCACTTGCGTTACGGCTTGTGATAAATCCGCCGCTTTATCGGCTGTTTCATCAGTCAATTCCTCTTGTTTAGTCTGCCGTTCAAAACTCTCATTTATTCCTTGAATAAGATTTTGACCACTGACATAACCTTTGACCTCAACGCAAATTTGTTCGGCCGATTGTTCCGTTGTCTGAGCCACAACATCTTCAAGATAATTATCGACGATGCCATAAACCATAACATTGAAATCGTGCGAATCGAGTTCTTCCTTATAGCTTTTTAAGCTTTCTAACCCACTTACCGCTTTAAATGATGCTGCATCGATAGCCCGCACGCGTGCGCTTGACAGCGTTTCATCGCTTTTTATCGGCTCGCAAGACTGCGCTTTTACTTCTTGCGACGGAAGTTCCTCTGCCTTGAGCGATTGTACGTATCCCAAGACAAAGATGCCGGCTAAGGCTTGATATAAAAAACAATATGTCGTTCGTCCTTTTCTCATGTTTTTTATTATATCTTCATTTTTTTGACTTCTCATTATTTTTTTTAGTTATTCACTCATTGCTTTTTTTTTATTCTATGCTAAATTGGGGTGTCTTTTTTTTGAAAGAGGGTCTTTTATGGTTTTAACTTTTTCGGCGATTTTGGCTGCCTTGCTTTTTCTGTTTCGCCCTTTGCAACGCAACCGTTTCTTTATTCTTCATGCGGTTCTTATTATTGGTAGTGCTTATTTTGTTGAAACCCATTTTTTTAAGGTAACGCCATTTGTGCCTAAAACTTTTTTGCTGTTTTTGGTTTTTCAGCTTATCTCTATTAATTTAGTGACAATTATTGCTTACGGTGTTGATAAACGCGCCGCCATTAATGGCTCTTGGCGTGTTCCTGAAGCTCAGCTTCATAGTCTTGAACTTCTTGGAGGATGGTGTGGTGCTTTTTTGGCTCAAAAACTTTTCCATCACAAAACTAAAAAGAAAAGTTTTCGGGCCGTTTTTTGGCTTATGCTCTTTTTTCAATTGATTTTCATTTGGTTTATCTTGTCTTATCTTAGATTATTATAGCCTATTTTGAGGATTTGAACTTATGTCTTATGATTTTTCGGCGGAAGCTCCAAAACTTAAATTTTCGGATTACTACAAAAAAATGTGGCCCTATGTGAAACCTTATTGGGTTCGCGCTTTGTTGGCCGTGCTTATCAGTATTCCTATCGGAGCTCTCGACTCTGTTGTGGCCTTGGCTCTCAAGCCCTATATGGATATTGTTTTGGTTGATAAATCCGCACAATCTCCAGCTTATATTCCGCTGCTTATTGTGGCGTTTACCTCTGTTCAAGGTTTTTTGAACTATTTTGCAACCTATCTTAACACTTGGGTCGGAACAAAAATTGATCAAAATATTAAACGCGATTTATTCAAAAAACTCTTATCTTTGGAAGCGGCTTTTTTTGATAAACATAATTCAGGTTTTGTTCTCCAGCGCTTTAGCACCGATGCGACCACAGCTTGCACCGGTCTGCTCGAAAACCTTAAGGTTTTTGTTTCTCGCTTTTTCTCTTCTCTTTCGCTTATTGGGGTTCTTATTTATAATTCATGGCAGCTTTCCATTATTGCTATTACCATTTTGCTCGGGGCTTTGTTGCCTTTGGCTTCTGTCCGTCGCAAAATTAAAGATCTTGTCAAAAAAAATGTTGAAGAAAACTCTCGCATTTTTATGAATTATAACGAAGTTTATGCCGGAAACAAAACCATTGCTGCCTATAATCTTCAGCAACGCGAATTCTCAAGTTTTGATAAAATTTTAAATGTCATGTTTAAGCTGGCTGTTAAAATGGTACAAAAAGTCGGGTGGATGACACCGGCTATGCATGTTATTGTCTCTATCGGTATCGGTGCCGTTATCGGTTATGGAAGTTTTTTAATTGTCAGCGGTGATATTACCAGCGGAAATTTTGTCTCCTTCATTACGGCGCTTGTTCTGCTTTATACTCCGATTAAATCTATGGGAAAAAATTATCAAGCGGTTCAACTGTCCTTTTTGGCAATTGAACGTGTGGCTGAAATTCTTGATGTTAAGCCTCAAATTTATAATTCGCCTCAGGCTAAAACTTTGGAAAATATCTCAAAAAATATTTCTTTTGAACATGTTGATTTTTCCTATACCCCCGACAAACCTGTTCTTAAAGATATTTGTTTTACTGTTCCAACGGGTAAAACTATTGCCTTTGTGGGAAATTCCGGCGGTGGAAAAAGCACTTTGGTTAACCTTTTGCCGCGCTTTTATGATGTTTGTGGCGGCGCCATTAAATTTGACGGTGTTGATATTCGAAACTTTACGCTCGAATCGTTACGCAATGCCATATCTGTTGTTTTTCAAGATAATTTTGTTTTTTCAGGAACTATTCGTGATAACATTTTGGTCGGCAATGAAAATGCTTCGGAAGAAGATATTCAAAAAGCCCTTAAAATGGCTCATCTTGACAAGTTTGTTTATGGCCTTGAAAAAGGTCTTGATACTGATGTCGGTGAAAAAGGAACCTTGCTCTCCGGCGGACAACGGCAACGGCTGGCTATTGCTCGCGCCTTTTTAAAAAATTCGCAAATTGTGGTTCTTGATGAAGCCACCTCGGCTCTTGATAACAAGGCCGAAGCTATGGTTCAAAAAGCTATTGATAATCTGATGAAAGATCGGACTGTCTTTGTGATTGCTCATCGACTTTCAACCGTTCAAAACGCTGATATGATTATGGTTGTTAATGATGGTCAAATTGTTGAACAAGGAAGGCATGAAGATTTACTTAACATCGAAAATGGCGCTTATCGAGCTTTATACAACGCTCAATTCAAAAATAAAAAAAGTAACCCACCGGCTTAGCCGGTGGTTCTTCACAAGCGGGTGTAACCCTAACGGTGCCAGCGAACGCCTTAAGGGCGTATGACGGTCTGACG
>CASFLB010000020.1 GCA_949295395.1 uncultured Pseudomonadota bacterium
CACTAAACGGAGTAATAAAATATGATGATGCTTTTGGAATTGTTTAGAGATTAAAAACAGCTATATTAATATTTTTAACATATTGAAAAAAATAAACTAAACTGCAAAAGATCGGACAAATTGAAAAAATGACTATTTTGAAAAAAGAAACATCCGAACTTGCTGAAAGCCTTGGAAATAAAAGAAAAAGCAGCCATTTTCATGACTGCCGTTTGTATTGGTGATCCCAACGGGACTACGCAATGCTTTGCATTGCTCGGCACAACGGCCGCTAAGCTCGTTTCAAATGCTTTCGCATTTTCTCTCGCTAAGCGTTTACGTTGCTCTTGCAGACAAAAAGGCAAAACTCTTTGCCTTTTTGCTTAGCGAGCCCTCTCGAGTTCGAGCCCCTCTGTTCCTTATCAATACAAAAATACCCTCCACAAGGGAGGGTGTTTTTGTATTGGTGATCCCAACGGGACTCGAACCCATATTACCACCGTGAAAGGGTGATGTCTAACCATTAGACGATGGGACCGCTTAGGACATCTGCATATATATATGGATTTTTTTGTTTGGTCAAGCAAAAAATTTATATTTTTTCATTTTTTTTGCTTTTTTTATTTTCCCCATTTCTAAAGCTCTAATTTTCCTAGATTTATGGCATCTTCCGCCGGACCTGAAACATAGGTCTTTCTCATCGGAGATTTGCCATACATTCTAAATGAACGTAATCTAGCCATTTGTCCGGCTACAGGAATCTTGTTTTCTCTCATTTCTTTCAACAAGCGATTTAACTCTTCGGCTGTTGCTAAGAATATATGACCACTTTGGCCGTCCCTACCCTTCCAATAAACTTCGCATTTACGGCTAAATGCTCTCAATGCGGCCGGTTCATCTCCATGCAAATCTCTTGGAAACGGCATACGTGGATCGCCATAAGTCATTCCATAAAAACCAGCCTCGCCACTGTCTCCATAAGGACCATAAAATCCATGTACAATATTTGTTGTCGGTAAATCTTGCTTATCAATTAAGGCGACTCTAATTGTTGCCTTAAATCTTGTGCCACTATGCTTAACCACACTAAAGATACAAGACGGATGGACATAGTCATAGGCAACGACAGCTTCCGTTCCTATCGGTTTATTGACTTCTAAACAAAACTCTACACGCCCCGGATTATCTTGTTTTTTTAACAAATCCTTGTATCCTTTATCAAAGGCTTCCAATATCTTTTTTACATCTTCTTTGGTCGTTGTTTCTAAGGCTTTTGGTCCAACTTCAAGAGAGGCACTGTTACTATATTTTTCCAACAATTCTTCTCTGTCTGCCGCCGGTTTGAACTTTAGTTTTGCCATATTCTGTCTCCTCTCTTTGGTTGCTGGGGATTTTAATTTTATCCCCCTTATTGTTTGATGTCAATCATTCTCGGTTTTAGTTTCTTTCGAAAATTTTGCTATCTTCAGGAATCTCTGCTCCTATCCCTTTTTCTAAAAATTCCGTTCGAACAAATCCCATATCGCCGTTATCCAACATAATGCGATACCATGCCTTATCCGGACTTATTCCCGTAACTCTAACGGTCGCTTTGTTTGCCAATATCATTATTTGATCAAATGCGTCTGAGGGGCCATACATTACTCGCACGCTATATCCGCTCTTAACATGGTATAACATTCGGCTTGAGCTTAAATCGGAATTTATGTTCAGTATCTTGGCGACAACCATATCATCAACACTATTTCCTCCTGTCATTCTTACTTGTTGATAATAATCAATTTCATCGCCTCTCATTAAATAATAGCCTTCCAAAATGTCCGCACGCTTCATTATAATTCCGCCGATTATCATAAGCCCCAACATTATTGGAAAAAGTAACTGTATCCCTTTTAGTTTTTTATCATTCCATGGACGTATTGTTATCGTTTTAACTTGAGGAAGCTGTTTTATAAATCTATCTAGCACTTGTTTGTCTTCGGTATTAGCAAAATGCCTAGCCCATGTGGCGCAGGCCATGGCTTGGGCGTATTTTCCTTCTTGCTCATAGGCTAAAGCGTTATGAACATACAACCTCAAATTATCCTCTTTATCTCCGGCTACGCCTTTATAGTTTCTTTTGATTATGCGGATATTCTCGACAAATCCCTTTAGTGTCCACCAGCCAAGTAACCAATTTTTGATGGATGATTTGAAATATTCTTTTTCGGCCTCTTTTTCTGAACTTATCAAATTTTTGCTTGTTTTTTTCTCGCCAAATATCCAGCCTTGTTGCTCCTCTATTTTTATTTGGCGAAGAGAAATGTCTTCTCGTCCATGTCTATCCGTATATATCTTTAACGCAAAAATATCCGGAAAATTTTCTTCTCCATGCGCCAGGCAGGCTAAATCATAGGTTAGCCTTTTTTTCCCATCACTCAAAATATCATGGGCTACCGAAATTTTTTGAAAAATCTCCATGGCTTCTGTTGATTTGTTATAATCAGGATGCCATTTTTTTGCCAGTTCTCGATAATTTTGTTTTATTTCTTCCGCTCCGGCGTTTCTTTTTAACCTTAATATTTTATAATATCCGGCCGAATCTCTTTCACTCATACCAAAATTCCCTGACCTTTATTGTCTTCTTTTATGTCATCTTCCCACGGTTTTATAAAATTTTCCTTAAGATTTATTTGTATTGTTCCCCAATAATCAAATTTATGAAGCGTTGTTTTATATAATGTCATTATTTGAGAACATAAATCCTTATCCAAAAGTTTTTCGGTACGAATAATCAAGTCGAAGCGGCGTTTTTTCTCTTCTGCCAAACCATCAAACTGAAAGCCGCCCAACTGGCTAAAACGGCTTTCAACAACAAATCTTGTTCCTCCCTTTTGTGGCTTTTCTTTCTGATTTTTCTCTGTTTCTTCATCTTCTTGAGCTTGTCTTTTGACGACCAAACGAATTTGCTCAATGGTCTCGCCACTTATAATCGGAATCTCAACCATTCGCCATAAGCCTATTTCTCGATGCGATGTTTCTATAAAGTTTTGTAAAACATTTATGGTTTCTTGTCCTCGCGGAAAAGTTTGAAGCTCTTGTATGGTTTCACGCCCAAGCCATTGGCTGATTTCTGCTGATTTTACGGCCTTCAAAAAACCTCGAATATTCACAAAAAAGTCTTTACTCTCCGGTTGCGGTATTTTTCCGCTTAAATTTTCGTTTTTTAAAAGTTTAAAAATATTTTTCAAAACATCAGGCTCGGCTTTTGTTTCTGCACGACCTGCTGTTGAGAACCGCCCAAAATCGGAACGAAACACTTCATCTAATTTATTTTCGATAACTTCTCTTACTTCTTTAATTGGCAGGTCTAACTTTATGTTTTGTGGTAATTTTATATCCTTTTCAGGAAACACATTGCCGATTGCGGTTTTGAAGATGCTTCCTTGCGGATAGTCTTGAGTTTGAGCCGGAAGTGTTTTTCCTTCCAAGGCCTTAAATGCATTTATAATTGTTTTTATTGTTTCGGAAATTGGTTTATTTTGCGACACTATTTCTTTGATATTGTTAAATAATGTATTTTCTATAGCTTCCGGATTAGTGCGTGTTTGACTTTGAATTCCGTTTTCTGTCACTACCCTATTTTCTGTTACCGTTAGTTTCGGGCTATCAAACTTTATTTCATATTCCGTCAAAGCGGTTTTGATCTCAGTCATCTGTTTTTGAGACAATCCGATTTCCTTACCAATATGTTCGATGACCTGACTTAATTTTAGAGGCTCAATATTTGTTTTAACACCTTGAAAAACATCATTTTTAATAACGTTTTCTGTTTTTTCTGCTCCGAGTGTCTTTTCTGGAATTGTATTTTGTATAAAAGTCTCTTCTGTGTTTTTTAGAGGCTCTTGCCCCTCAGGTTTTAACGCTTGCAAGCGAATTGTTATGCCTTGCTCATTAACCCCTGAAACTTTGGCTTGTATTATCGTCCCTTTTTCGATATTTATCGGCTTATCAAAACTTATATCTTTGGCATCAATCTCAATAATTTTTCCCGAATTCAACTGAACTTTTACCGGCGTTGTCGTTCCTTCCGGCTTTATTATCTCAGGAAGCTTTCCCTCTCCCTTGGGAACAATTGTTGTACTTGTTGATAAGCTTTCGATAAACTCCAAAGTCATAATATCATTTGGTGTGATGCCCCCGAGTTTATCCAGAGATATATGTATGGTGCTACTGGTCACAATGTTGCCACTGCTTGGAGCTTGCGTTTCACCGCCGCTTATTGTCGGTATCATTGTGCCATTCATCACTTGTCTCCTTTGACTTATATCTCTTCTTTCAATAATCTCCGTGCTATGCTTATGACGTCCTCTGCCGCTTCTGAGGTCGGATAACGGCTAAGCAACGGTATTTGATTTCTTATTGAATCTCTTACTCTTGTGTCTCTTCGGATAACTCCTAAAAGTGGCGGCTCAATTTTCAAAAAGTTTTGGCAGGCCTTACTCAATGTCTCATAAGTTCTTCGCCCTTCTCTTTCTGAATTTACTTGATTTACCACAACATATATCTTTCTATCCGGATACTGCATTGTCATCAACTTGATAAACGCATAAGCATCCGTCAACGATGTCGGCTCTTCCGTACAAATAACGATAATCTTGTCGGCTAAGGCAGACATTGTTCTGACCGGTTTTTCTATTCCGGCCCCAATATCTAAAATTACTTTATCATAATTTTCGGCAACAAGTTTTAAATCTTCTCCCAAAATCTGAAGTCGTCCCTGAGGCATAGATGCTAGTCCTGCCGAACCAGAACGTCCGGCGATAATATCAAATCGCCCCTTGTCACTATGACTAATAACTTGATTTAAGGTTTTTTCTCCGGTTATGACACTACCTAAATCATGCTTGGTCATTAGCCCGAGTTGAATATCGACATTGGCTAATCCCAAATCGCCATCAAAAAGTAAAATTCTTTGCTTAAAACCACTTAGGGTTTGTGCCAGCGTTATTGAAAACCAAGTTTTGCCAACCCCACCTTTTCCTGAAGCGACGGCAATCATATTGCCCCCTTTTCCTTCCGTTATTCCTCGGGGCATTATTCTTAGCTCTTCTGTCTTCTCGTTTTCCATGTTTTAACTTCCTTCTTTTTGCGTTAAACTAAAAGAAGACGCGCCAGAGATTTTGCATCTATCTTGGCTATCCCCTGTACGATTGATGAACTGACACCGGCAGCGCCTAAGGCCATTCCGGTGCTCTCGGCTACGGATATTATCCCTCCGATACGCCTTGTTAAATCCATGCGTGTCGGCAACAAATATCTTGCCCCTAGTTTTGAAAATATCTCAGCTATTTCTACCGAATCATAAGAATTTCGGCCAGCATCCATTGTCATAATCACATCGGCTTTCAAAGCTCGGACTAAGGGGCTAATCAAGGAAACCTCTTTCTCCTCAAACGGATTTATGCCCGGCGTATCCACTAAAACCAACTCATAGCGTTCCGCCGATGAAGCGGCCTTTTCATATAAACTTTGGGCATCTTTGGCACAAGAAAACGGAGTTTCTAATATCTCTGCAAAGGCTTGAAGCTGATTATTGGCTCCGGCGCGAATATTGTCCGTGCTGACAATGCAACAACTTATTTTCTTAAATTTGGCTTGTGTCGCAACTTTGGCTATTGCTGTCGACTTCCCGCTGCCGGTTATTCCCATAAACAGCTTAAAAGGATGTTTTCTCTCCAACATTTTGTAATAGCCAAACATCTTATTTAAGCAACGTTCTAATAAAACTTTATCGTCTTTTTCGCCGCTGTCATAATATTCTTGGCGGATATTGGCTAATATCTTTTCTCTGGTTTGTTTTATAACTCCATGATATTTTAGACTTTCTCTTATGCGGCTATCATCAAAATCACGACGTCGAGGCTCTGGAAAAACTTCTTCCTTCTCACTAAAGCTAAAATCTTTTTCCTCCTCTGCCGCGGTTATTCTAACCCCACCGTCCTCCGTATTTTCTGTATTGACGATAATGGCATCAGCGCCTAGCTCTTGCTTCACTAAAGCAAAGGCCTCGTTCATGTTCGCGGCTGTGTATGTTTTTAATCTCATGCTCTGCTCTTATCCGCTATATCTGACCAACGGTTTTAATTTTAGCTTTGGGGTAAATTTCGTTTTGCGACATAACAACTGTCATTGGACGAAATCTTTCAATGATGGAACGAACAAACGGCCGGATGTTCGGGCTTGTCAACAAAACCCCCGTTTCGCCTTTAACGGCTAAATCTTCCAGCACCGTTCTGACTTTGCTGATAAATCCTTGTAACGCCGTCGGAGCCATTGCCAGCTGACGATCATCTCCTTCACCAATAATTGCCTCGGCAAAAGCTTGTTCCCATTGCGGCGATAAGGTTACCAATGGGATTATTCCCATTTCGTTGGTGTTGGCATTGGATATTTGGCGCGCCAAACGTGTTCGGACGTGTTCGGTTATCATCATCAGGCTTCTCGTTGAAGATACGGCCTCCGATATACCTTCCAATATTGTCGGCAAATCTCTGATTGACACACGTTCTTGCAACAAATTTTGCAATACTCTTTGAATGGCACCAACTGATATCTTGCTCGGGACAAGCTCTTTGACCAGTTTTTGCTGCTCTTTATCCATTTCATCAAGAAGCTTTTGTGTTTCGGCATAAGATAATAATTCAGGCATATTATCTTTGACCAATTCGGTGATATGCGTTGTTACGACCGTAGCCGGATCAACTACGGTGTATCCTCGAAACATTGCTTCTTCGCGGTAAGAAGGATTAATCCACATTGCCTTCAAGCCAAAGGTTGGTTCAAACGTGTTTTCTCCGGGAAGAGATATCGGTTCTCCTCTTGGGTCCATAACCAATAATTGTGTCGGCCGGAGCTCTCCCTTGCCGGACTTCACTTCTTTAATATATATGTTATACTCATTTGGCGGCAACTGCATATTATCTTGAATACGAATTGAGGGCATGACAAAACCGAGCTCAACCGCTAACGACCTTCTCAAGGCCTTTATTTGATCTGTTAATTTGCGGTTGTTTTGCTCATTTACCAACGGAAGCAAGCCATAACCAATTTCCAATCTTATCATGTCTATCTTTAAGGCATTGGCTATCGGTTCATCGGCCGTTTTGGTCAGAGTTCCTTGCTTCTTTTCTTGTTCTTTTATCTCGGCCAATTTGGCTTGAGCAACTTGTTGCTGACGATTCAAATAATAGGCCGTAGCACCAGTTAAAACAGCTAAAAGTATGAACGGCAGAGCCGGTGTTCCCGGTAACATCGCTAATGATAAAGCCATAAAAGCACTCATGCCCAGCGCTTTCGGATAATTTGAAACTTGCTCAAATAAAACTTTGTCCGTCGCATCCGTCATACCAGCTTTTGACACCAAAATACCGGCTGCTACAGATATAATTAAAGCAGGAACCTGTGAAACCAAGCCATCGCCAACCGTTAATCTCGTGTAGGTTTCCGCGGCAGCCGAAAAGGACATATGATTCTGGACCATACCGATTATCATGCCGGCAACAACATTGATAAACGTGATGATTAATCCTGCAATTGCATCTCCTCGTACAAATTTTGAGGCACCGTCCATGGCTCCATAAAAAGCACTTTCCTTGGATAAATCTTCACGTCGAGCTCGAGCCTCATCTTCCGTTATCAGGCCTGATGATAAATCCGCATCAATCGCCATTTGTTTTCCGGGCATAGCATCCAAGGCAAAACGGGCAGCAACCTCGGCGATACGTCCTGAACCTTTGGTAATGACCACAAAATTCACAACAACTAAGATTGCAAATACAATGACACCGATAATAAAGTTATTGCCCATGATAAAGCCGCCAAAAGCCTTAATAACCTCACCCGCGGCATCCGGACCTTTATAGCCATCTGCCAAAATCAAACGCGTCGAGGCCAAATTCAGCGATAGTCGATACATTGTCGTGATAAGTAACACTAACGGAAAAGCGTTAAACTCATTGGGCTTCTCTATGAAAATCGCCGTCATCAAAACCAAACAGGAAATTGTTATTGAAAAGGCTAAGGCAATATCCAATAACCACGCCGGCATTGGCATAATCAAGATAACCAGCATCAAGATGATGGTCAAGGCAAAGAACAAGTCTCCGCGACGCGTGGAGGCTATCAGGATTTCCTTTAATGGCTTTTTGCCAAAGCCCGATGTTTTTCTTTGCGTTTCTTTTGCCATTTAATTTTACTGCCCCGAAGGAAGGTTGTATCCTTCTTCTTCATACTGTTTGAGTTTATTTCTTAGTGTCCGGATTGATATCCCTAAAATATTTGCTGCCGTTGTGCGATTGCCCATTGTGTGTTTTAAGGTATCAATAATCAGCGTTCGCTCCATATTTGCAACCGTACGCCCAACGAACTCGCCTCCGCTCATTTCTTCTCCGGTTGCCGGTTTATTTATAATTGCGTCTTCATCGTTTAAAATTACGGAATCAGCGTCTATTTCTTCCCCCGTACTTAATAAAACCGCACGGTGAATCGTGTTTTCAAGCTCACGGACATTTCCCGGCCAAAGATAATTTTTTAGCTTTTCTTCGGCCTTAATCGACAACGGCTTGAGGCTAATGTCGTTTAACTCCGAATATTTCTTTACAAAATGTTTGGCTAAAACAATTATATCATCCGGTCTTTCTCTTAAAGGAGGAATATTTATATTTACCACATTCAAACGATAATATAAATCCTGACGAAATGTTCCATTCTTGACCGCTTCGGCCAAATTGCGGTTCGAGGTTGCAATAATCCTGGTGTTGACTTTTATCGGAGCTTTGCCCCCTATTCTGTCGATTTCTTTTTCCTGAATGGCTCTTAATAACTTTGACTGAATTTTAATATCCATTTCAGAAATTTCATCAAGAAGCAAGGTTCCATCGCTGGCTTCTTCAAACTTTCCTATTCTTCGAGCAACCGCTCCCGTAAAAGCGCCTTTTTCATAGCCAAAAAGTTCTGATTCAAGCAATGTTTCGGGAATTGCCGCACAGTTCACCGCAACAAATTTTTTATTTGCCCGTTTGGAATTGTCATGAATAAAACGTGAGAATATCTCTTTACCGGTTCCCGACTCTCCCGTCAGTAAAATGTTGGCCTCCGACGGAGCTACTTGCTTGGCCATTTTTAAGATGCTCTCCGTCTTTTTATCGCCATAAATCAGCGCATGATTCTCTCTTGTTGCAGCAGCTAAAACCGCACCAATCAACTCTGGATCCGGCGGCAACGGGATATATTCTTTAGCCCCCGCTTTTATGGCTTTGACCGCTAAAACCGGATCATTTGCCACACCGCAGGCGACAACTAACACATTAATTCGCTCGCTCTCCAGCGATTGAATAAACTTATAAACATCGAGCTTAACATCAATCATAACCAGCTCGATGGCTTTGCCGGAGCGCAATATCTCCATAGCCGGTTCTATATCATCCGCAATCGAAACCTGTCCGCCTTGTGCCATGGCAATCTTACTGGCGGCACCTATCTGTCCTTCTAATGTTCCGACAATCAGAAGCTGCATTTTTTCCTTTTCCTACTTATTTATTGATATTTGATTTTACGACTTCGGTCATGGTTATTCCTAACTTATCATCAACAACTACAACCTCTCCGCGTGCAACTAAATTGTTATTAACATAAATGTCTATGGCTTCGCCAACCTTTTTATCCAGCTCTATGATAGCCCCTTTATTCAACTTTAGAAGCTGGCTGACCGTCATGTGCGCTTTTCCTAGTATCGCCGATACTTTTACCGGAATCTCATAAACCGGTTCCAAATCCGCCGCTGAGCTTGGAATGTCAAAATTATCCATCGGACTTTCTTTTTTCAAAATCGGTTCATTGTCCGTTGCCTGAGTATCATTCATCTCGTCTAAATTTAAATTCTCACTCATGCGTTTTCTCCCTCTTCTTTCTTAATGTTTTTCTCTTCAAGTAAAGCTTCCGCCTCTTGTTGCATTTGTTTTAAACTGACATCAACGCCACCGTTTTCCCACTCGACCCGACAATCGCTTAATCCTAACTTGGCGTCTTTGTGTAAAGCTATTTTGCCTTCGTAGTCTGTCTTATGTGCCAAACGAGCAACAATTTCTTGAGCCTTTGTGATTATATCAGGGTTAAAATAAAATGACAACGTTGCTTCATTCTTAAAATTTGAAAAATTTTCTTCCAAAAACATCGTTAATCGTGCTTCGGCCTGTTCTGCGGCCATTGTTGGCACCAATTTTTCAATTAAGACCTTGGCAAAATTCTTAAACTGGTTGCTCAGCTCCTCTTTTATTTTTTCAGCACCGGCCATTTTGTTTTGTAGAGCTTTATCAATTTGCTCCAGCAAAAGATTTAATTCTGCACCCTGCTCTCTTAGCCCTTCTTGCCTCCCTTTTTCATAGGCCTTATCCTCGGCCTCCTTGATTTTTTCTTCAACCTCTTCTTCGGTGAAGGTTATAACTTCCGGAAGTTGAGGCAACTCTTCCTCCTCTTCTTTGGGAAGCTCGATCTCTTCGTGCTCTTCAACCTCAGGCTCTGTTCCAATTTCTGCCTCGAGTGTCTGTTCGGTGTTATCAGCCTCGGACGGAACACTTAAGGCCGTATCGGTTGTCGGTATGGGAAGTTCTTCAGGAAACTCTGGTAAATCGTCTCCGTCTTTAATAATAAAATTATCAAACTTAAACTTCTCGTATTCCGCCATTGTTTTTCAGCTCTTTCTTTAATATACCAGCTCGTCGCTGTCTTTACCTTCGCTGATGACAATCTCACCCGAATTCGATAATTCTTTGGTGGCGTTCACAACATAAAGTTGAGCTTCTTCGACATCTCTTAAGCGAACTGGTCCCATGGCCTCCATATCTTCTTTAATAATTTTACCGGCACGAGATGACATATTGCTAAAGAACAACTCTTTAATTGTTTCTGAGGCGCCTTTTAATGCAATCGCCAATTTGTCTTTATCAATATTACGCAACAAAACTTGAATACCTTGAGAATCGACACGAACCAAATCTTCAAATGTAAACATCAACGACTTGACGCGGTCGGCTGACTCCGGATTGCGATCTTCTAAGGCATCCATAAAGCGAGCTTCCGTGTTGCGGTCCAATGAGTTGAAAATATCGGCAATCAATTCATGCGAATCGCGGCGTGTCGATTTTGACAGGTTACTCATAAATTCTTTACGCAATGTCTTTTCCAAGCCATCCAAAACTTCTTTTTGAACCGAATCCATGCGCAACATTCTCATAATAATTTCCATAGCAAAGTTTTCCGGCAACAAGGCGATGACTTTGGCAGCATGTTCCGGTTTTATCTTTGACAAGATAACGGCAATCGTTTGCGGATATTCGTTTTTCAAATAGTTCGCTAAAACATGCTCGTTGACATTTCCAAGCTTGTCCCACATCGTACGACCGGCCGGTCCTCTGATTTCTTCCATAATGGCCGCAACTCGGTCTTTATCCATTGACTTGGATAATAATCTTTCTGTTGTTTCATAGGTACCGATTAATGTTCCGGCCGAATTTAGCTTTTCACTAAACTCTGTGAATAACTGCTCCACAACATTGGAATTTACTTTTCCCAAGCTTGCCATAATAACGGATAGCTCTTTGATTTCCTCATCGTCCATTAAGGCAAACAATGCTGCTGACTTTTCTTCATCCAAAGACATCATCAAAATTGCCGCTTTTTGCTGGCTTGATAACAAATTATAGTCGTCTATTACATTTTGCTTCATGTTCTTTATCCGTTACTTTCATTTTGATACAGCCAGCCGCGAACAATATTTACTGCCGCATCCGGATTTTTCTCAACAATATCATTTATTCTCTTAACTGATGAGGCTTTCACACGTCCATTGACTTTGCTCATGTTAATCATGTCGTTAATATCGTCTTGATCTTCATTCAAGAAGTTTGAAAGCAACAGACTGTCTTCTTCAGCGTTTTGTCCCAGCAGACGAGTTTCATTATCGCTATTTGACATATCAAACGCGTTGTTTATCAACGGACGAATGACAAGCAAGATAACTAATATTGCAACTAAGGCAACTCCGATGCCTTCGGCTATGCGAATGACTTCTTCTTTGGTAAAGCCCAAAATCAATGTTTCAACTTTTTTCTCCGGTGTGAGCGTTTGATTGCCGGCAAACTGCAAATTCGTCACTTCAACCATATCTCCTCTTTCGGCATTATAGCCAACAGCGGATTTGACCAATTCATCAAACTTTTTCATTTCCTCATCACTACGGGGACGGTATACAATTTCTCCTTCGTCATTTCGTTCATAACTTCCGTCAATGACGACAGCGGTCGTCATGCGCGTGATTACGCCGTTGTTGCGTACTTTATTGCGAACGATTTTAGATATTTCATAATTGACCGTCGACTCGGTATTTGCGCTTTGCGTGTAGGTTCCATCTCCTTGGGTGACCGTATCTCCGTTCGGAATATTTTGCGCAACTGTTACCGGTGCGTTGTTTTCGGTTGTTGACGAGGTATTGGACGTATTGGCCTCGGAACGAACAACCTGACTATCGGGATCATAAATTTCTTCATTGGTTACGACCTGATCAAAATCCATTTCCAAATAGACTTGTGCGCGGACTTTTCCTTCTCCGACACTTTTCTCCAACAGCTTTTGAACGCGTTCAGACATTGTACGCTCCAAATCTTGACGAAGATCTTCATTGCGGTTTAGTTTCATCAATTCCGCATTTTTATCTTCGGTCAATAAATTGCCTGAACTGTCAACAATCGCAACATTTTTAACGTCAAGCTTGGGAACTGAGGCCGCAATCAACTTCTGAATCGCCAAAACACTTTGCGGACTTAATGTTCCGTTTACCGTGCGGACAACAACCGAAGCCGTCGGAACTTGTTCTTCCTTTGAAAACATTTCTCTTTTGGGTAAGACAAGGTGGACTCTCGCGCTTTTAATATTGTCCACACTGCGAACCGTACGAGCCAATTCGCCTTCCAATGCCCGAATCAGGTTGACATTTTGAACAAAATTGGTTGAACCCAAAGCATCCGAGTTATCAAAAATCTCATAACCGACGTTTGAGCCTTTTGAGGCTAAAGCTAATTCAGCCGTATCGACTCGCATTTTATTAACCATATCTGTCGGAACGAGAATCTCCGTACCATTCTTTTCAAGCTTATATTTTATATTCGAGGTTTCAAGCCGATTAACGATTTGTTTGGCATCTTCCAATTCCAAATCCGTGTATAAAACAGCGTATTCCGTTGTGTTTAAGCGGGTGGCCAAATATACGAAAAAGCTTATTAAAAACAAAATCACGCCGGCTAAAGATGCCAATCTTCCCGGTGACATATTCTTTATGCTTTGAACAAAATTATTCACGAGTTTCCCCAATTCTCATTTAATTTTCCCCTTTTTTCTTTTCATAAAACACTTTTCCCAAGAAGTTAACAGCAAAAACTTACATATCCCCAATCTTCTTAAAAAAACGGAGGCTTACCCTCCGCTTTTTAAATTGTGCCGAATTTGTCTTAAAACTCGAGGACAGGACGTACCTCGAGGCTGCCTCTCCTAGTCCAGACGTGCACACCGGTGGAGCTGCTACCGCCAAAGTACGCGTAAAACGCGTCGAAACTATTGTACTCGGACGACGCCCAAGCTTTAGTGCTGCTTGTGAATGCTGTCCCATTTACCCTCTCAAAGCCAAGATTAACTGATGTTTGATTATTTTTATATGAGGTAAATATTCCGGCGGCCGGTAAGCACCAATCGCCGGCATTTGTTCCTTCCGTGCTATATTCATTTGCTGCCCATACCGCCGGATAGGTATTCTTATCTCCGGCTGCCATGATAATTTTGCTATTCTCACAACTTGCATAATCTGTTGCCGCTGTTAAGTTTGATGTATAATTCGTTAGTCCCGATATATCTGTGCCATATCCGCCCCATGCATATTTCGTATCTAACAACTTCAGCGCTAAAGCCTGCCCGCAACCAACATGACTAATATAAGCAACAACAGCTATTGGTGTTTTAGCATCAACTACATCTGTATTACAGGTTCCATCACTAAATAAGATATCCCCAATTTGACAGTGTCGACCAGCATAACCAGTACATTGTCCCCACTTAACCTTATCTTCTATACATTTTCCTTGCCACCATTCGTACCCTTCATCACAAGTACATTCTGTGTATCTTCCACCACAAGCTTCGCCGACACCGCCGTTCTCATTTTCTCCTTTACAGGTATATTTAAATGCCCCTTTGCACATTCCTTCAAACGTCTGCACAAACTCAAAAACAGGATGAACATTGCACATTCCTTCAAACGTCTGCACAAACTCAAAAACAGGATGAACATTTCCGAGATTAGTAACACCGCTGAAGCTTAATCCGTAATTATCAACCAAAGAAAAGCCCCACGGGAAATTATAGATGCGCATGGATGAAGACCAAACCCAAGTTCTACCTATATATTTTGTTCCACCAGCACGATCAAAACCTGTGCCTATTATATCTTGGTTATTATAATATGATGTAAATATTCCAGCGGCAGGTAAACACCAATCGCCGGCACTTGTTCCTTCCGTTTTATATTCATTTGCCGCCCATACTGCCGGATAGGTATCTTTATCTCCGGCGGCCATAATAATCTTGCTATTCTCACAACTTGAAACATCTTGTGAAGCGGCTTCGGCTGAATTGTAATACGTTAATTCCAAGAAATCCATAGCCTTCGTTGCCCACTTATAACGTCCTATTGATTTTAGCGCCAGCGCCTGTCCGCCACCGAGACCGTCGACATAAACCACGACACCGATTGGTGTTTTGCCGGCTTGGGCTTCTTTATAACAAGTCATGTCCGAATAAAGAATACTGCCGATTTCACAGACTTCGGGGGGTGACGGCGGACAGAACCATGCCTCGCCCCATGGGCATTTGACGCCTTTGTTATCAGGACATGAGCTTTCCGTATAGCCCAAGTCCGCACACTTTGGCGTGGCGGTACAGGTGATATCTTCGGCCAAACCACTCACCGGCGCAATTATGGCCGCGCTTGTCATCAAGATTAATTTTCTCATCTTTTTTCTCCTTTTCTTACAAACACAGCATAAAAGCGCTGTTATAGGGACATC
>CASFLB010000021.1 GCA_949295395.1 uncultured Pseudomonadota bacterium
GCAAGGAAGATAGGACTGCTGTAAAGGCACAAAAAAAGCGGAGTTTTTTAGCTCCGCTTTTTTTCTCTTAAAAATTCTCTCGAGCGTAAACATCTTTAACAAACCAACGAGAATTTTTGTTGGTCAGGACAAAGATGATATTTCCCTGACAGAGTCCAAACCATTTTCCGTCGCAAGTTGATGTGGCATAAATTTCCATATCGCCGGAAGAAAGCGGCTTAATCTTAACAATCTGAAATTTCTGCCATGTCGGCCGTTCCAAGCTTTCATCGTTCATAAAAACAAAGCTGGGAAGAAAACTTTTCGAGTCGCGGCATTGTTGAAGGTCAGGGTTAATGGAACAAGAAATATAATCAATAACCGCGCAAACTGTTTCGCTGTTAAGGCCGCAAGGCTGGGCTGCTGTTGCCGCATTCACCTCAAAAGTCTTTTCGCTAAAATCGGTAAGAAGCGATTCGTTATTAACAGAAGTTACTTCGGCTGTATCCGTGTTTTTGTCGGAACAGGCCGCAAGCATCAAACACGCGCAAAGCATTAAGACAAAATTTTTCATGCGTCATGTCCCTTAAAAAGTATAACGCAGACCGGCTGAATATTCCCACATATGGTCATAATCTTTGATTTTATCAAGCTTAACATAACGAGCAACGGCACGAACGGCCCAATCTTGATTCAAAGAATAAAACATACCGGCGCCGAGACGATAACCATAGCCTTGATCAAAGCCGTCTTGAACAAAGGGATTTGAATATCTTTTACGGAAGTCATACAATCCGACACCGGCCGTTCCGATAAGGGCTAAATCACGGTCACAAAGCAAGGGCAGATAACCATAAACATCAAGACCGCCGGCTTGGAACGAAGTCTTTGCAGTTCCGTGAAGCGGAGTTTTCTTTTTAGAAACGCCGGAAAATTGATAAAACAATTCGGTGCTAAAATAACGGTTATAATCCGAACCGAGGCTAATAGACCCCGAATTAAGATTCGGTTTCAAATTTTTAGCGCTGGCATTAGAATAAATATAATCCATGCCGACATAAGGGACATAGTTCAACGATGAACCTTCATCAGCATGAGCGCAAGACAAACCGGCTCCCAAAACAACAGCAACCAACGGTAACAAAAACTTTTTCATTATAAAACCTCATAAAAATTCAAAATCTGAAAATAATATAATCAAAATTAAATAAAATAAAAGTAAAAAAATAAAGATAAAGTGTTGAGAAAAAAGATAGAGAATGTTATAAAGAAAAAATAGGAAAGAACACGAACGGAAAAAAACATGATAAAAAGAACGGACAGCGGTTATACCTTTGTGGAAGTTATCGGCGTTTTAGGTATCATTGGCATGATAGCTGTGAGCTCAAGCATGCTGGCGTCAAGCGTTATTGATCGCTATCGTAAAAACCAAGTTCAGGATGAAATTCAAACCTTGCAAAAAATAATTAGCCAACGCTATGTTGCGGACGGAAATTTTTCAAAGGTATCCGATGCCACGCTGATAAGTGAAGAGCTCTTGCCACGCTATATGATAAATGGCAATAAAATTGTTCAACCCTACGGAGAGGTAGAAATCATATCCGGAAATCTGACATATGGTGTAAAGTTTGACGGCCTGCCAATGGCATCTTGCGTGGCTCTTGGCACAATGAATTGGGTCTATACCGACAGTTCGGATCTCATATCCATAACGATAAATGGTAAAAAATTTGAATGGCCGATAAAATCCAAACAAGACGCTGATAACGCACTTCCGCTAAGCACACAGCAATTAGGCAAAGTATGTGAAAGAGACGGAAACGAAATCACATGGGAGTTTCAATAAAAAATGATTCAGGTCGGCGACATTGGGAAAAGCAATGAAATTAAAAGCGGGGGAAAAGTCAAAAAGGCATCCACCGGCAGCAGCTTTTCGGCTTATCTGGAACAAACAATGGCGGCAGAAGAAAACACCGCGGTACAAACCACAAGCAGCCTGAGCGGAACCGAGGTGTTGTTAGCCGCACAAATGGTTGACGCCGATGATGAAAAAGAGCGCAGACGTCAGGTTGTCGAGCGCGGAAAAAGTTTAATTGAAAAACTTGAGGAAATAAGAGATGCTCTGTTAATTGGCGCTATCTCAAAAGACAGAATGATAGAAATCGCCCGCTATGTTAGAGAACGCCGAGGAACCAGCGGAGACGAAAGACTTGATGAAATAATGGCCGAGATTGAACTGCGGATAGAGGTTGAACTAGCAAAACTAATGAAATAACGGTGATAACCAAGTTTTTTTTGTTGCGGAAAAAATGAGAAAAGTTTAACCTAAAAGATAATAGAATAAATGTTATAAACAAGAAGGAGCAGAAGATATGGAAACGTCAATAATTCTCCCGCCTGATTATCGTCCGAGTGAAGATGAAGAATATATGAATGAGTATCAGGTCGAATACTTTCGCCAAAAGCTGTTGAACTGGAAAAAAGATTTAATAGAGCAGTCAAAAGATACGCTTGATGACTTGCGTCAAGGCGGTTTGAACCAGCCAGACGATATTGATCGTGCCTCAATGGAAACGGATAAAGCCATTGATTTGCGCACCAAAGACAGAATTAGAAAATTAATCGGAAAGATAAATGATGCTCTTCAGCGCATTGAAGATAAAGAATACGGATATTGCGAAGAAACGGGCGAGCCGATTGGAATAGCTCGTTTGGAAGCTCGTCCGATTGCAACATTGTCAGTAGAGGCTCAGGAACGCCACGAACGCATGGAAAAGACCTATGACGATGATGCCATCTAAGAGCAGGGCAAAACTTTGGTAAAAGATTTTATACTGGCATCATCATCACCGCAGAGGAAAGCTCTGTTAGAGCAAATCGGTTATGTTCCGAAGGCGATTTGTCCGGCCGATATTGATGAAAGCGAAAAAAAACACGAAAAGCCGAGCGCTTATGTTAAAAGAATGGCGCGAGAAAAGGCTTTAAGGGTTTCGTCTCTTCATAAAGGTGAAGTTATTTTAGCCTGCGACACAATTGTTGTTTGCGGAAGAAAACTGTTGCATAAAGCTCAAAATGATGATGAGCAAACCATGGTTATGAAAAATTTGTCAGGCCATGCACACCATGTGTTAAGTGCGGTCTGTGTGATTGATCGTGAAGGAAAAATTGCCGAACGATTAGTAGATACACGGATACTCATGAAAAGTTTAACCGACGACGAAATAAAAAATTATGTAGCCTCCAAGGAATGGGTTGGTTGCAGTGGCTATAAAATAGAAGGCAGGATGGAAGCTTATGTCCGTAAGATAATTGGTTCATACAGCGGTATCGTCGGACTGCCTTTGTATGAAACGAAAAATCTCTTAAATGGAGCAGGAATAAAATGACAGTAGATACGATTGTATATGAAAAAGGAAATACCTACACGACAATAGCATTAATGAATGAAGGTCGTGTCAAAGAGATTGATATTATAGACAATGCCAAAGCGGCCGAAGGTAACATATATTTGGGAAAAATAACACGTAAAATTGATTTAGCCAATGGTCGCCACGGCTATATGGTCGACATCAAGGACGGCAAAGACGCTTTTTTCAACGCCGATGAATATGGTATGAATGATACCGAATATAACGAAGGTCAAAGTATTGTTGTTCAAGTTGCCCAAGAGCGTCGAGCCGAAAAAGGAGCAAAAGTTGTTCGCTCATTGCAATTTGTCGGAGCATACTTAGTTTATTGCCCGTTTCGTATGAATATTGATGCCTCTTCTCGTATAGGCAGTTTTGAAAGAATAAAAGAGCTCAAAGCTCAAGTTCAAGATAATGTTCAAGGACAAGAAGGTTGGGTTATTCGTACGGCCGCGGTTGATTCAACCCCTGATGAGCTGGCTGAAGAAATGGTCGAACTCCGTAAAATATACGATGTGGTCAGAACCAAAGCTCGTTCAGAAACAGCGCCTTGCTTATTATATACCAAGGGAAGCCCGTTGTTTGAATATATGAGTAACAACGCTTTGACATTAAACAAAGTCGTCGTCAACACCCGTAATATGGAAGAGGCAATAAAAAATGAGTTTGACGGTGATTTTGAAGTTGAGGTAATGAACTGCCCCTTAAAGGAAATGGGAATAGATGAAGCTATTGGTGAAGCCATGGAAAAGGAAGTTCGGCTCAAATGCGGTGGTCGCGTTTTCATTGAAGAGACCAAGGCTTTTGTCGCAATTGATGTTGATACGGGAGACGATCATGGCGCCGGTTCAATCTCTCATGTGAATGAGGAGGCCGCGATTGAAATTGCACGTCAGATTCGCTTAAGAAATTTATCCGGCAAAATAATCATTGATTTTGCAGGTTCTTCTGAATACCGCTATATGAAGCCGGTTTTGGAGATTTTAGATAAAGAATTAGCCAAAGATTCAACCCGCGCTCACGTGATTGGATTATCAAGAGGAGGTAATGTCGAAGTTGTTCGTGTACGCCGTCGCCCGTCATTATCCGATATTTTAAGTGTAGAGTGTCCGACCTGTCACGGAACGGGGCGTGTTGAGGCTTAAAGATGAGTGATGTCATAAAAACATATCGCTGTCCGATATGTCATAAGCTCGTGAGCGAAGATAACAAGTATCGTCCTTTTTGTTCCAAGCGTTGCGCAGATATTGACTTAGGAAATTGGTTTAATGAAGCCTATAAAGTTCCTGTGGTTGACCTTGATGAACAAGAACTGGAAGAGCTTGAAAAATCTTTAGATGAGCAACTCGATAAAGAATAAAAAAAATCGGTTCTTTACGAACCGATTTTTTTTCTAATGTAGACGCTTGGCTTTTTTCCATTTTTCAATATAAATAAAAGCAAAACCAAAAAATTCAAAAATTCCGGCAAAAGCTATCAGCAGCAAAAGTCCGGCCAAAAAATTAAGAGCCGTACTTGGTTCAGTATCACACAAGTTTGAATGTGTTAAAAAATAATGTCCAAGAAGAATAATCAAGGATACAACACAAAACAACACACATAATACCGCTGTAATCAGAACCAGCAACACTTTTTCGATAGAAAGAAAAAACGTGCTTAAGCCAAGAAAGATAAAACCAAAACCCAAAGACCAAGCAACGGAAATGTTCCATACATCAAAACAAGACAAACAGACCATAGCGGCCGTCAGCAAGATGGTAAGAAAGACAATAACCTTGAGTAATCTTTCTTCCGGATCAAGACGAGCAATAGTAACCATAATGATATAGATTTAAATTAATAATAAATAAAGCAGGGGAAAAGATAAAAGAAAAACGATTAAGAGTCAATTCTTAAAAAAAGCTTATCTTTCGTATGAGGCTTCGATAATGCGATTTTTGCGCATTTCATCAAGGTCATAATTTGCTTTAACATTCAGTTGAGGCGCAATTTCAGAAATAATTTTTCCGGCCGTAGGAACGGTATTCCAGCCCGACGTTACAAATCCCCAAGTTTCTTTTGTGGCTTTGGGCTCATCAAGCATTAAGAGCAAAGCGTATTTAGGGTTTGAGGCCGGAAATGTACCGATAAAAGAAGTCATAACTTTTTTATCAATATATTTTCCATTGACGAGTTTGTTAGCGGTTCCTGTTTTTCCGGCCACTTCATAACCAAGAACATTGGCACGTTTGCCAGAACCATCAACCACAACGCCGCGCAAGAGTTGGCGCATTTTTTTTGAAGTGTTTTCGGAAACAACGCGGTGAGTTTCACGGGTTGAATTATCCGCCAATAACGTTGGGGTTTTATATAAGCCGCCATTCACGATAGACGCAAAAGCCGTAATAATATGTAACGGTGTAACCGAAACGCCATAGCCATAAGCGACGGTAGCCGTTGTGGATTCACCCCAGCGTCTGGGAAGCATGGGGGAAGCCTTTTCAGCCACTTCAAAATCAGAAATCGGGTCGAACAATCCGAGAGAACTTAAGAAGGCGCGTTGCTTTTCTTGTCCGATTTTAAGCGCAATTTGGGCTGAACCGATATTGGAAGAATAAATAAGAATTTCTTGTAAATCGAGCCAACGATTTTCACCGCGATAATCTTTAATAACATTATAGCGTAATTTAATTGGCTTTGTGGCATCAAAACGGTCGGTAAGTTTAACATTTCCCTTTTCGAGGCCAAGAGCCGCATTAAAAACTTTTAAGACAGATCCTGGTTCATAAAGGCCTTTTGTTGCAAAATTAAACAAGGCGCTGTCCGAAACATGAAACATTCGATTCGGGTCATAATCGGGAAGCGAAACCATAGAAATAACTTCAGCCGTATTAACATCCATAAGAATGGCCACCCCGCCAAGGGCGCTAAATTTTTTAATTCCTTCCGCTAAACCGCGACGAATGGTATCTTGTAAACCGGCATCAATGGTCAATTTCAGAGGAATGTCCGATTCTCTAAGTCTCTTATCGAATTCTTTTTCCATGCCGGAGATGCCGACATTATCAATATTTGTTGTGCCGATAAGTTGAGCAAACAGATTTTTGTGAGGATAGATTCGTTTTTCGCCGTTTTCAAAATCAAGACCGGGGATGCCGAGATAATTAATTTGGTATTGTTGCGCCGGAGAAAGATTGCGTTTTATATAAACAAAAGAACTTTTACGACTAAGCTTTTCTAGGATATCTTCATAGCGAATATCGGGTAAGATGGCGGCAAGTTTTTGAGCGGCTTTTTTGGGGTTAATAATTTTAGACGGAACGGCATAAAGGTTAACCGTTGGCAAAGAAGTTGCGATAATTGTGCCGTTTCGATCAAGAATATCAGCACGTTTGATAGGGTTTTCAGGCAAAGCATAAAAACTATCGTTATCAGCCACAATTGTTGTTTTAACTTCGCCAAATCCGCTAAGACAAACAAAGAACAGGCGCAAAGCAATAACCGAGAACACAATCAAAAACATCAACATGGAAAAAATCATACGATTTTTACACATGGCAAGAGGATCACTCTCGCAAGAATAACGACTAAAAGAAAAACTTTTATCGAGCTTTATTTCCTGTCCCGGAAAATAAAAATTTTTATTGTTATGGGAAAAGAATTTTCCAATCATAATAAGCTTCTGCCCCGCGATTAACGCTGAGCACGAGCCATTTTCTTCAGCCTGTTCTGCTCAGCCTTGTTAGAAATATTTTTCTGAGCGGCGATTCGGCGATTCGATTCGTCGCTTTCATAATCAAATGGTAACGCAGAATAGTTAATAATTTGTTCAGCCTGAACCGGATTTAATGCAATATGTTTTGCGGCCAGCTCGCGCAAGCGTTCCGGTGAATTAAGGTGGCTCCATTCCGCATTAAGTACATGAATAGTTTTAACATCATCTTTGATGGTCTCGTTGATTTGAGCGAGTTCTTTCTCAAGGGATTGCACTTTATTTTTCATCACAAACATACCAAAGCCGACAAGGCAAGTCAGGCAAAACCAAAGAGTTAAAGTGGCTGTTCTTGTGCTTGACATCGTGAAATCCTTTCAATCAAATCTTAATTGCAAAACGCAATTTTGCGGAGCGGGAACGAGGGTTAGAGGCAATTTCATCATCTTGAGGAAGAATGGCTTTGGAGCAAGAGGAGATTCTTGCAGCCGTTTCTGCCGCCACTTGCGGCATATAACGAGAAACAGCTTTAGGCTTTCCGAGGTTGTCATTAAAGAAAGACTTAACGATTCTATCTTCAAGAGAGTGGAAAGAAACAACAACAAGCCGCCCATTGGGGTTAAGGCGAGAGAGCGCGCCTTCAAGACCGGATTCAAGCTCGCCGAGCTCATTATTAACGGCAATGCGCAGCGCTTGAAATGTACGGGTGGCAGGGTCGATAGGGGAAGCTGGTGACTTTTTAACAACCGAATGAACGATGTCAGCCAGCTCGGTGGTTGTGTTAATCTTTTTAGTTTTGCGAGCTGCGATAATTTTTGCGGCAATTTGGCGTGATTTACGCTCTTCACCATACTTATAAATAATGTCGGCCAGCTCTTTTTCCGAAAGAGAATTAACAAGGTCGGCTGCGGACGTTCCTTCGCAAGACATGCGCATATCAAGCGGAGCCTCTTTGGAGAACGAAAAGCCGCGTTCTTTGTTGTCGAGCTGCATGGAAGAAACACCGATATCAAAAACCGCACCATCAATTTCTTCGGAAACCAAATCGGCAAAATCACCAAACTGACCGGCTCTAAATTCAAAGCGATTTCCATAAATTGATTTCAACTCTTCGGCGCGTGCCTTAACATTCGGATCGCGGTCAAGCGCAATAACTTTGCAGTCGGCGGCGTCAAGAATAGCTTGGGTATAACCGCCGTTGCCAAAAGTTGCATCAACATAAACCTTTCCGTCTGTAGGAGCCAAATTTTGCAAAACTTCACGAAGCATAACCGGAATATGTTTCTGAGTGCTAGACATTATTCAGCACCTCCTTCCGGTTTCAAAGAAAGCTGTGGGCGTTTTTTCAAAACTTCGGTACGAATACGTGCTTCTTCTTTTTCCCAGTTTTGCGGATTCCAAATCTGAAACTTGCGGCCTTTACCGACAAAGACGGCGGTATCGGTTATTTGAGCGTGTTTTAAGAGTTTTTCGGATAAGACGATACGTCCGGTTGAATCAAACGGAAAACGCTTGGCATCACCGAAAATAAGATTAGTTAAGTCATCTTGTTCTTGGGAGAAAAAGTCCATAGAGCTTTCAATGTCTGTGGCAAGTTTATCCAAGAGTTCTTCGGTACAACCTTCAATGCATGGAGCGCTAAGACTGCGGTAGCAAACAATTTCCGTTGATAAATCTTTAAGAATTGAGCGGTAGTCTGAGGGAAGGGAGACGCGCCCTTTGGCGTCAACCTTATTTATTATTGTATCTAAGAAGAGAAAAGATTTTCTCACGATAGCCCCTCTAAAAATAACTGCCCTCTGATTTATGGTATATCATGGGATTTTATGGGAATCAATGGGAATTTTTAGGATTTTATTAACTGTTCTTCTTTTGTTCGAGAGGAAAATAAACGACTGTGTCCAAAGCCTTGCTGAATAAGGGTTTGCGAAGAGTGAAGAAAATCAAAAAAGAATAAATTTTTTTAATATTTTTTTTAAAACTTGGTGATAAGTCGTAACACGTAAGCGCGACTCGGAAAATCCGTCGCGCTTTATTGTTTTTTTTCGCGTGGGCAAGAGTGATAAAGCACTTGCAAAATAGCGGTAATGAGTATAAGCTTTGCAAACAGGTAGCCGGATAGCTGCGCCGCAAGATTTATTCAAACGGTGAGGAAAGTCCGGGCTTCACGGAAACAGGGCACCAGATAACGTCTGGCTGGAGCAATCCAAGTGACAGTGCCGCAGAAAATTACCGCTTGAAAACAATCGTTTTTGAGTAAGGTTGAAAAGGCGGGGTAAGAGCCCACCGCATGGACAGCAATGTCCGTGGCAAGGTAAACCATGCCTGAAGCAAGACCAAATGAGGAGAGCGTTTCCTCGGAAATGACTATACGGAGAGTTTCCGCTCCGCTCCAGAGGTAGGTCGCGATGAGCGAACAAGTGATTGTCCGCCAAGATGAATAGCTATCCCTTTGAGAGAATTCGCAAGAAAACAATCAAAGGACAGAACCCGGCTTATAGGCTGCCTGTTTTTTTATGAAAACTAAGGAGATTAAATTTGCGCCAGCAAGCACTCAAAACGGAAGTTCGAATAGAAGGGGTTGGTCTTCACTCCGGCGCCAAGAGTACGTTAACAATAAAGCCATCTGCCGAAAACAGCGGAATTGTTTTTAAGCGAGTTGACTTGCCCAATCAGCCGGAAATAAAAGCGCTTTATTCCAATGTGGTCGACACAAGAAATTGCACGTGCTTGGGAGATGGCAAAGGCGCGCTGGTTTCGACCATTGAACATATCATGTCGGCACTCTATGTTCGTGGTATTGATAACGCCTTGATTGAAGTTGACAATACCGAAATCCCGATAATGGATGGCAGTGGCAAATGTTTTTATGAGGCTCTGAAAACGGCCGAGGTCGTTGAGCAAGATGCCCCACGCCGTTTCTTGAAAGTCGTAAAACCGGTAAAATTTACAGATGACAAAGGCAATGAAACATCTCTTGAACCGGCTGAGGAATTAGAAATTTGTATGGAAATTGATTTTCCTTCAAAAATCGTCGGTCACCAAATTTTCGATTCTAAAATAACACCGGCTGTTTATGAAAAAGAAATTGCCCCAAGCCGCACTTTTTGCGAAAAATATCAAATAGATTACCTTCGTTCATTGGGTTTGATAAAAGGCGGAAGCTTGGATAATGCCGTTGTCTTGGATGGTGAAACGATTATGAACCCCGAGGGCTTTCGCGTCAAGGACGAATGCGTCAAGCATAAAGCTTTAGACGCCGTTGGCGATTTATACACCTCAGGCTATCGAATAATAGGGAAGTTTACGGGCAAAAAGAGCGGGCATTTTCACAATAATGAACTGTTAAAAAAACTTTTTGCGGATAACACAAATTATATACTGGAGTAAGAACAGATGAAAAAGACGGCACTTTTTGTTTGTATGTTTATGGCAATGCTCGGGGTAAGTGGTTGCGCCTCAACAGCAGAAGAGGAGACCCCGACAACAGCGGAAGAGCAATATAATCAAGCCTATAAAGAGATGGAACAAACAGCTTACAAAACAGCCGCCAAGAGCTTTGAAAAAGTTGAGTTAGAGCACCCATATTCCAAATGGGCGGTTAAAGCCAAAATCATGGGCGCTTATTCATTTTATAAAGCCAAAGAATATGATGATGCGATTATGGCACTGGACAGATTCATCAAGTTCCACCCCGGAAACAAAGACATTGCTTACGCTTATTACCTAAAAGCCTTGTGCTATTATGACCAAATCGAAAGTCCGGAAAATGATCAAGGCAACACCTCAAAAGCTTTGACGGCATTAGAACAAGTTGTTTTGCGCTTCCCAAACAGCGAATACGCCAAAGACGCAGAACAAAAAATAATCTTGGCCAAGGACAGATTGGCCGGACAAGAAATGGTTATCGGCCGCTACTATTTGTCACAAAAGAATTATCTGTCGGCACTGAACCGTTTTTCAACCGTGGTTAACAATTATCAAACCACGACACAAATTGAAGAAGCTTTGTATCGTCAGGTTGAAATTTATAAAATACTTGGCTTAAATCAAGAGGCTCAGACCGCCGCCCGTGTCCTGAAGTATAATTATCCCAAAAGCCCATGGACACAAAAGGCTGAAAGCCTGATGGCCGCTTAAAAAAACGAGACTGGAGATGTTAAGCGCTCTTTCGATAAGAAATGTTGTTTTGATTGATAAGCTGGACTTGGATTTCAAGTCCGGCTTAAGTGTGCTGACCGGAGAAACCGGCGCCGGTAAGTCAATCTTGCTTGATTCTCTGGGGTTGATTTTGGGTGGCCGTGCCGACAGCGGACTGATTCGTCAGGGGGCAGATAAATTAAGCGTCACCGCCACTTTTGAGATTGGAGTGGAGAATAAAGGTCTGAACGCCCTGTTTGAAGAATATGATTTAGATTCGCCCGAAGACGGCACGCTTGAAATAAAGCGCAGCCTCACCAAAGAGGGCAAGGGCAAAATCTTTCTGAATGACCAGCCGATAAGCGCTAAGGTTTTGAAAGAAATCGGCAGCTTTTTGGTGGAAGTCCACGGCCAATATGATAATCAAGGCTTGCTTAATCCGGCCAATCATGGCGATATTTTAGATTCGTTCGGTGGTTATGAAAAAGAGTTGAAAGCTTATAAAGAAAGTTTTTGCGAATACAAACGGATTAAGAAAGAGCGCGAAGATACCGAAAACAGCATAAATCAAGCTAAGGCAGAGGAAGAAGAACTTCGCCATTGGGTTAAGGAGCTTGAGGAGATAAAACCGCATAAAGGCGAGGAAGAAGAACTAAGCCAAAAACGCTTAGAATTAATGAACGCCGAAAAAATCATTGAGAGTTTAAATTTGGCTTATGGCGCCCTGAATGGTGAACAAGATATTATCTCGGCTTTACGCCGCGCTCAGTCAGCGATAGAGAGGGCGGATAGAATTGTTTCCGGCAAATACGAAGGGATAAGTTCGCTCCTTGAACAAACCATGATTAATGCTGAAGAAGCGATTAGTGAAATCGAAGACGCCAGCCGCAATGTTAGCTTGAATCAAAGCGAGCAGGAAGGAATTGAGGAACGGTTGTATAAGCTGCGCGGTTTAGCCCGCAAGCACCAGTGCTCCACAGATGAACTTGAAGACAAGCTAGGCGAAATGCGCCAAAAGCTTGAACAAATCGAGCATGGAGAAGAGGGGCTTGATAAGCTGAAAAAACAAGAAGCCGAGCAGAAAAAGCTCTGCGCCCAAAAGGCAGAGGAATTGAGCAAGGCGCGCAAAGCCGCCGCGCAAAAATTAGACGCGCTGGTCATGAAGGAATTAGCTCCGCTTAAAATGGAAAAAGCCAAATTTGAAACCAAGATAGAGGCATTAGGCGAAGATAATTGGACAGAGAAGGGGCAAGACAAAGTTTATTTCACGGTATCAACCAACCCAAACTCACCGCAAGGCCCGTTGAATAAAATTGCCTCGGGCGGTGAACTGGCGCGCTTTATGCTGGCCTTAAAAGTAAATTTAGCCCAAAGCAGTGAAATCGGCACCATGATATTTGATGAAGTCGACGCCGGCGTCGGCGGTGCAACGGCACGCGCGGTTGGAGAACGCTTGGCAAGATTAGGCAAAACGGTTCAGGTCTTGGTCGTAACCCATTCGCCCCAAGTCGCCGCTTGTGGCAATCAGCATTATAAAGTCTGGAAGGAAACGCAGGATAATATCACCACCACCAGCGTTAAAGAATTAACAACCGCCGAACGACAGGAAGAAGTTGCGCGGATGTTGGCTGGCGAACACGTTACCGATGAAGCCCGCGCCGCCGCCAAAGTCCTGATGAGCGCCTAAGCGCAAAAGATTTTATTCCTAGCCTTTAGAACTCTAACACTGGCCGTGCTAAAGAACATGAAAAATAGCAGTTATTGGTTTCATAAATACTCGCCACATCATCATTATAATCTGTCCCAACAGATAAATTTCCGCTTTCAACGGAACTCATATACCAATAATAGTAATTATCTTTCATGTTTGAAGATAGAGAACACGTTAATTCATCACCACCGACAAGATTTAAAGAATTTCGAATTGCTTGATAATTGTCACTAATACTTTTCAAGATTCCGGCCGCCGGCAGACACCAATCACCAGCGCTTGTTCCCTCAGTACTATATTTATGAATATTATTTGCAGCCGTAAAATCAGAACTGGCGGCAACAAGTTTTGCGGTATTGCCGCAACTATCATAATCGTTAAGAGCTTCAGCTTCCGTTGCCATAAAAGAAAAGTTTGTAAGTGAGGGTTTAATTATTTTACATTGCATTGCAGGTACAGAGCGATAACTTGATTTAAAAAAACCCCCACCGTTTCTTTCCAAAGCAATAGCTTGTCTATGTCCTTGACCATCAGTATAGACAACAACACCGATAGGTGTCTTTCCCGTAACAAGAATATTTGAACAAGTTTTATCAGAATATAAAATTGTTCCGACCATGCAATCTGTTAAACCCAATTGATAATTTTTAATTTTTTCTTCAAGCTCGGCAATTTTATTCATAGCATCGCAGTTCCAATAATTACCGAACGGACATTTGAGGCCGCCGGTACAAGAGGTGGTGCTGGTATAGCCCAAGGTTGTACAGCTCGGTGTTGCAATACAAGCCGCATGACTTTGCGCTATGCCGCAAAGAATAAAGGCGGTAGTGGTATAAAGTATTTTTTTCATTTTTGTTCTCCTTTGCTTTTTTCTACATTGCGCAATAGTCGCAATAATCCGAATATCCGTCTTTACAGCCGGTCACATACCACAAGCCCGAACAGTCTTCATAGGTGCAGACCGAACCACTCGGGCAAGTCGAATAAGTTCCCAAATTCGGACAAGGTTTGCAGTTGTCGTACTTAATTAAATCGCCGGATTGACAGCTATTTGCTCCGGCCGCACCGCCCATTGAGCCGCAATCCATAAAGCCGTCGCAAGGATTGATTTTAATTTTGTATTTCGTGACACCGTCACAATCCAAACAGGGTGAACCATCTTGGATATAGCCTTTCGGAATAGAGGTATAG
>CASFLB010000022.1 GCA_949295395.1 uncultured Pseudomonadota bacterium
TAAACGGATCCCATTCAGCAACCTTTTGCCCTTTCTTAACCTTAGCACCTTCAGCCACCAAAATCTTGTTACCATAAGGAACATGGTGACGAGATTTTTCACGATCATTAGCATCAACAATCACGATTTCACAGTTACGAGACAAGACGATACCATGACCATCGCGGTTAATAACGATATGAGCGTTATCAAGTTTCAACGTACCGGCAAACGGAACTTCAACCGAAGACTGTTCAGCAGACTTAGATGCCGCACCACCGATGTGGAAGGTTCTCATGGTCAACTGAGTACCAGGTTCACCGATTGATTGAGCGGCAATAACACCGACAGCTTCACCAATGGTAACCGGCGTACCACGAGCCAAGTCACGACCATAACAAGCGGCACAAACACCATGTTCAGCTTCACAAGTCAAGACAGAACGAATTTTAACTTGTTCAACACCGGCAGCTTCAACAACTTCAACATCGTTTTCATCAATCAGTTTACCTTTCTTGATTAAAACTTCGCCGGTTTCGGGATGAACAATATCTTCTTGAATGGTACGACCAAGAATACGTTCACCGATTGAAACGATAACATTACCGCCATCAACAACCGGACGAACAATAATGCCTCTTTCAGTACCGCAGTTGCTTTCGGTAACAACCACATCTTGAGCCACATCAACCAAACGACGGGTCAAGTAACCGGAGTTAGCTGTTTTCAAAGCCGTATCGGCCAAACCTTTACGAGCACCGTGGGTAGAGTTAAAGTACTCTAACACCGTCAAACCTTCTTTAAAGTTTGAAATAATCGGTTGTTCAATAATTTCACCATTCGGCTTAGACATCAAACCACGCATACCGGCAACTTGGCGCATTTGAGCGGCAGAACCACGCGCACCGGAGTGAGCCATCATGTAAACAGAGTTGATATAGCCATGTTCGGTTTTTGAAATATTCTTCATCATTTCATCGGCAACTTTATCCGTGCAGGCTGCCCAAATATCAACGACTTTGTTATATTTCTCACCTTTGGTGATTAAACCGTTTTGATACTGTTGTTCAAACTCTTTAACCTGAGCCTCAGTTTCAGCAACGAGTTGTTTTTTAGCTTCAGGAACGATAAGATCGTCTTTACCAAACGAGATACCGGCCTTACAAGCATTTGTGAAACCAAGAGTCATGATTTTATCAACGAATAAGCAGGTTTCTTTCTGACCACAGTGACGATAAACCGTATCAATGATTTCACCGATTTCTTTCTTCTTAACCAAACGGTTAACTAAAGAGAACGGAACATTTTTATGTTTCGGCAACGTCTGAGAAACGATAATACGTCCCGGAGTGGTATCAACCAAACCATATTTAACTTCGCCGTCATCAGAAACATATTCCATACGGCATTTAATCTTGGCGTGCAAATCAACGGTCTTAGCAAACAAAGCCATTTCGACTTCATCAAAGTTAGCAAAGACAGAGCCTTCACCAATCATACCATCAGCTTCATAAGTCAGATAATAAATACCCAATACCATATCTTGAGACGGCACGATAATTGGTTTACCAGAAGCCGGAGACAAAATATTGTTGGTAGACATCATCAAGACGCGAGCTTCGAGTTGAGCCTCAACCGACAACGGAACGTGAACAGCCATTTGGTCACCATCGAAGTCGGCGTTAAACGCGGTACAAACGAGCGGGTGCAAGTGAATAGCTTTTCCTTCAACCAAAACCGGTTCAAAAGCTTGAATACCCAAGCGGTGTAACGTCGGCGCACGGTTTAACATAACCGGATGCTCACGAATAACTTCTTCCAAGATATCCCAAACTTCCGGACGCTCTTTTTCGACCATACGTTTTGCAGCCTTAATGGTTGTTGCATGACCATAGAGTTCAAGTTTTGCATAAACAAACGGCTTAAACAATTCCAAAGCCATCTTCTTCGGCAAACCGCACTGGTGCAACTTCAGTTCCGGACCAACGGTAATAACCGAACGACCGGAGTAGTCAACACGCTTACCGAGCAAGTTCTGACGGAAACGACCTTGTTTACCTTTGAGCATATCAGACAAAGACTTCAATGGACGTTTGTTTGTGCCGGTAATAGCACGGGCACGACGACCATTATCAAACAACGCATCAACAGCTTCTTGAAGCATACGTTTTTCATTGCGGATAATAATATCCGGAGCATGCAATTCCATCAAGCGTTTCAAACGATTGTTACGGTTGATAACACGACGGTATAAGTCGTTCAAGTCAGAGGTAGCAAAACGACCACCATCCAACGGAACGAGCGGACGCAACTCAGGCGGAATAACCGGCAGAACGGTCAAAATCATCCATTCCGGCTTGGTGTTTGAATTAATAAAGTTTTCAATTAATTTCAAACGCTTAACTAACTTTTTGCGTTTAGCTTCTGAAGCATTATCTTTAAGCTCGGCACGAATAGCGGCACGTTCAGCCTCAAGGTCGATACCGGCCAAAATTTCACGAATAGCTTCAGCACCGATACCGGCACGGAATGAATCCTCACCATACTCATCAATAGCTTCTTGATACTGTTCTTCAGTCAAGAGTTCATTGATGGAAAGAGGCGTCAAACCTGGCTCAATAACAATATAGCTTTCGAAATAAAGCACACGTTCCAAAGCCTTCATCGGAATGTCGGTCAAAACGGAAATACGGCTCGGCAAAGATTTCAAGAACCAAATATGAGCCACCGGCGCAGCCAGTTCAATATGTCCCATTCTTTCACGACGAACCTTAGACAAGGTGACTTCGACGCCGCACTTTTCGCAGACGATACCGCGATATTTCATACGTTTATATTTTCCGCACAAGCATTCATAGTCTTTAACAGGACCAAAAATACGGGCGCAGAACAAACCATCGCGTTCCGGTTTAAAAGTACGATAGTTAATGGTTTCAGGCTTTTTAACCTCACCATACGACCACGAACGAATTTGTTCCGGCGAAGCGATTGAGATTTTGATTTTGTCAAAAGATTCCTCACCGGAAACTTGCTGACCAAAATACTTCATAATATCATTCATATTAACTAAACTCCTATGCCTTAAACTTCTTCGTTCAACATTTCAACATTAAGACACAAAGACTTAATTTCTTTGACCAAAACGTTGAAGGATTCAGGAACACCGGCTTCAAAACTGTCTTCGCCGCGAACAATGGCTTCATAAACCTTTGTACGACCGCTGACATCATCAGACTTAACGGTCAGCATTTCCTGCAAGGTATAAGCTGCACCATAAGCCTGCAAAGCCCAAACTTCCATTTCACCGAAACGTTGACCACCGAACTGAGCCTTACCACCCAAAGGTTGTTGAGTAACCAAAGAGTACGGACCAACAGAACGAGCGTGCATTTTTTCATCAACAATGTGGTGAAGTTTAATCATATAGATAATACCAACAGTAACCTTACGGTCAAACTTCTCACCGGTACGACCATCATAAAGATCAATCTGACCAGAAGTCGGTAAACCAGCCTTTTCCAACATCATATTGATATCGGCATTAGAAGCACCATCGAATACCGGCGTCGCTGTCGGAACACCATTTTTCAAGTTCGAAATCATTTCGAGCTTTTCCGGTTCGCTCAAAGGAACGATATCACGGTTATATTGCTTTTCACCATAGATATCTTTGAGTTTCGCATTGAGTTCATCAATGGTCTTTTCACCGCGTTTATACTGCTCGCACATTTCGTTGAGTTGTTTACCCAATTCTTTAGCGGCCCAACCGAGGTGAGTTTCCAAAATTTGACCGACGTTCATACGAGAAGGCACACCCAGCGGGTTCAACACGATATCAACCGGCGTACCATCTTCCATATAAGGCATATCTTCAAGCGGCAAAACGCGAGAAATTGTACCTTTGTTACCGTGACGTCCGGCGATTTTATCACCAGATTGAATCTTACGTTTGGTTGCAATAAAGACCTTAACCATCTTCAAGACACCCGGCAACAAATCATCACCGCGTTGAACTTTTTCAACTTTGTCTTCAAAATGTTTCTGAACTTTTTCCAAACGAGCATCATAGGCGTTAAGGAATTCCTCAACTTTTGCCATAACGTCTTCGTCTTTAACCACGATTTTGCGCCATTGAGCTGACGGAACAGCAGCCAAAACCTCTTCCGAGATAACGGCATTTTTAGCAATACCCTTCGGAGCATCAACCACTTTCTGTCCCATAAGCATAGACTTCAAGCGAGCTTCACAGCTGCGACGAATAATAGCGATTTCATCTTCGCGGTCTTTAATCAACTGAGAAATTTCAGCCTGTTCGATTGAAAGGGCGCGTTCATCTTTCTCAACACCACGGCGAGAGAAAACGTGAACATCAACGACAATACCTTCAATACCCGGCTGAACACGCAACGATGTATCACGAACATCAGAAGCTTTTTCACCAAAGATAGCGCGCAAAAGTTTTTCTTCAGGCGTAACCGGAGATTCACCTTTCGGCGTAACCTTACCGACCAAAATATCACCAGCCTTAACTTCAGCACCGATATAAACGATACCGGATTCATCAAGGTTGCGCAAAGCTTCTTCACCAACGTTCGGAATATCGCGGGTAATTTCTTCTTGACCAAGCTTAGTATCGCGAGCCATAACCTCAAATTCTTCAATATGAAGAGAGGTCAAAACATCATCACGAGAAATCTGCTCAGACAACAAGATAGCATCTTCGTAGTTCAAACCATTCCACGGCATGAAAGCAACCAATAAGTTGCGACCCAAAGCCAACTCACCCATATTGGTGCAAGGACCATCGGCAATAATATCACCGGCATGAATTTCGTCCCCGACCTTAACCAACGGAACTTGGTTAATGCAGGTATTTTGGTTTGAACGACGGAATTTTTGAAGCTTGTAGATTTCAACACCGGCACCGGCCACATCACCGCTCAAAGAACGAACAACGATACGGTTAGCGTCAACAGCATCAACCACGCCGTCATATTTAGCAACCACAGTTGCACCGGAATCCTGAGCGACCTTAGCTTCCATACCGGTACCAACCAACGGAGCTTCCGAACGAAGCAAAGGCACACCTTGGCGTTGCATGTTTGCACCCATCAACGCGCGGTTCGCGTCATCATTTTCCAAGAACGGAATAAGAGCGGTAGCAACAGATACCAACTGTTGCGGAGAAACGTCGATGAAGTTAATTTCACTCGGATGAGCAAACTCAAATTCACCGGCTTTACGACAAGCGATCAAATCATTTTCAAAATGACCGTCTTCTTTAACCGCAGCATTAGCTTCAGCGATGATATATTTACCTTCTTCATCAGCAGAAAGGTAAACAACTTCTTTGGTAACCACACCGTCAACAACTTTACGATACGGACATTCAATAAAGCCGTATTTGTTAATGCGGGCATAAGTAGACAAAGAGTTAATCAAACCGATGTTCGGACCTTCCGGAGTTTCAATTGGGCAGATACGACCATAGTGTGTCGGATGCACGTCGCGGACTTCAAATCCGGCGCGATCACGAGACAAACCACCGGGACCCAAGGCCGAAAGACGACGCTTGTGCGTAATTTCGGACAACGGGTTGTTCTGATCCATAAATTGTGACAACTGAGAAGAACCGAAGAATTCACGAATAACCGAAGCAATCGGCTTAGCGTTAACCAAATCCTGCGGCTTAACGTTGTTCAAAACTTCAGAAGACATTCTTTCGCGAATAGCTCTTTCCATACGGAGCAAGCCCATGCGATATTGGTTTTCCATCAACTCACCGACGGAACGGACACGACGATTACCCAAGTGGTCAATATCGTCAACTTCGCCCTTACCGTCGCGCAGTTCAACCAAATGCTTAACAATGCGCAAGATATCATCTTTGCGAAGAACACGGAGTGTATCCGGAGCTTCGTCAAAAGAAATATCCAAAGCGGCATTCATCTTAACACGACCGACGGAAGACAAATCATAGCGTTCATTGTCAAAGAACAAAGAGCGGAACAACTGATCAGCGGTTTCATAGGTAGGCGGTTCGCCCGGACGCATAACACGATAGATATCAAGCAAAGCTTCTTCACGGCAGTGGTTTTTATCACTGACCAACGTGTTGCGAATATAAGGTCCGACATTAACATCGTCGATATACAAAATCTTAATTTCGTTAACTTTTGCTGTTGTAATTTTGTTCAACAGTTCTTCGGTAATTTCATCACCGGCATCGGCAATAACTTCACCGGTTTTCGGTAAAACGACCGGAGCGGCCAAGAATTTTCCGAGAACCTTTTCAGAAGGCATACGGAAATACTCAAGTCCGTTATCGACCAACTTTTGAGCCATACGCGGTGCAATTTTCTTACCGGCTTCAAGAACGACTTCACCGGTTTCGGCATTAACGAGGTCATACTCAAACTTAATACCTTTCATGCGTTCTGGAATAAATTTAACTTTCCAGTTTTTCTTATCGGCAACAAAAGTATCAACATCATAGAAATAAGACAAAATTTCTTCTTTATCCATACCTTTAACGTCGGCCGGATTAATTTTCTTGCCTTCTTTAGCGAGTTGAGCAATTTTCTCTTCCGTTTCTTTAGAATAGAGAGAATAAAGAATTGATGTAACCGGCAACTTGCGGCGACGGTCGATACGAGCATAAACCAAATCTTTGGCATCAAATTCAAAATCAAGCCAAGACCCGCGATAAGGAATAACGCGAGCGGCAAACAAATATTTACCGGAAGAAACGGTTTTACCTTTATCATGATCAAAGAACACACCCGGAGAACGATGCATCTGAGAAACGACGACACGTTCGGTACCATTGAAAATAAATGTACCTTTTTCGGTCATGAGCGGAATATCGCCCATATAAACGTCTTGTTCTTTAATATCATGGATAGATTTAGCACCGGTAGCTTCATCAATATCCCAAACGACCAAACGCAGAGTAGCCTTAACCGGAGCAGCATAGGTCATATCGCGTTTAAGACATTCTTCGACATCATACTTTGGCTCTTCGAGTTCGTATTTAACAAATTCGAGTTCACCGCTGCCGGAAAAATCTTTGATTGGGAAAATTGATTTGAACACTTCATCAAGACCGAACTCAGAGTTTTGTCCGTTAATGAAGCTATTATAAGAACCGGTCTGAACTTCAATTAAGCTTGGCATTTCGGAAACGGAGTCGATTTTACCAAAGCTTCTTCTTACACGTCTTTTGCTCGTATAAGATTCCTTCATAAGCCTTCATCCTTTATAAGTTAAAAATCCGCGGCAATCCACACGGAGCCAAGCCCCGAACCCGCCGTAGAATGTTGAAAAAACGAAATTTATTCACAGAACCGCGCCACACCACTGACCTATAAAGAAAACCTCTTGACGCAGATTCGCAAAATAATACAAAACAAAAAGTCGTACTCTTATACAACCGCGAGTCTAAAATGGCAAGTATTTTTTACAAATTGAGTCAAGTTTTTTTAATTTTATCCCAAGGAAAGAGTCTAACTTCTTTTAAAACCGCTTACTTTTTGCTCAAACCTCTTGACAAAATTTTCGTCTTATACTATAAAACAATCAATTCACATATTATTAACTTAAAAAATTTATACAATTATGGTTTACACTATTATCGGCACAATCTGTGCGCTTGTCCTGGGCAAAATTGCTTACGACACCGAAAAAAATCAAGACACAACAGCCTTGCAATTAATAGTTCTCCCTCTTCTGCTTCTTGCAATAGGCATCACCGGCGGAGTGAGTGGTCTAAACGCGCAAGTAAATTGGTCGGATTGGATAAAATTCTTCTGTGGCGCGTTCGGTATGTTCATGCCGGTCTACGCCGTTTATGCTTTGATTAAAGCTAAAGACAAAAAAGAGCACGTCAAAGGAACAATCTTAATCCTTATGCTCTTTATTGCCATCTGCATTGGCATTTATATGCTCGGATATTGTGGCTTCTCCGGCTTGCTTTACGCTTTTGCCGGCCTCACCATTCTCGGCATTGCCATTGTTATCGAAATCATCGGAACTTTTGGCATTTTGCTTGGCACTCTCTTTCAAAAAAGTCGTGGTTAACCCCACGGCTTTTTTTGCTTTTTTAAAACAACTTGACAAAAAATTGGACTCTGCTATAACAAAAGAAGTTTTTTATTATTATTAACTTTTTTTAATCATACTATTATGGATACAAAAGAACAGGCGCTTGCCGCCATTCAAGAAATTATGGAACAAAACGGGTTAAGCAAAGAAGATGTCCTTTCCGCATGGAACATGAACTCATCGGCCGCCAAAAAATTGGAATACGAAATTCTCTACGCAGACGGCACTCATTCATGGTTTCCACAAGTTGGCAAAATCCCGTGGGGCGTAATTATCTTCGGTTGTGCGATACAACTCAAAGAAACCCCTGACAAAATGAGCTATAACAAAGCGCAAAACTTTTGCTCTAAAGCACTCCTCAAGGGCAAAAAGTGTAACAGTGGCTCAAAGTTTTTTTGGAAAAAGATAATTAACCTTAGCACAGAAGAGTTGGCAAGCCTCAACGCCTTCATCATCTCAATCAATGGTCAGCCGCTCAAAGGTGACTACTGGACGACCGGAAAATGTCATGATTACGATGCGTGGATTGCCTTCCTCTACAAAACACAACAGGGGCTTTCCAGCGCCAACCGCCATGGTAAAATAAAGGTTCGCCGAATTATCGAAATCGCCGAACTGGAATAAGCCGCAAACAAAAAAATCAGCTTCAATTAAGAGGCTGATTTTTTATTATCGAGAAGATTGCCGAGAACGAAGCATAACCTGCTTTTTCAACGATAAAGAAGAGCGAGATTTTGAAACATCTTTTGGCTCATTTTTGCGCACAAAAACGGCTTCAACCTCTTTTGACACCGGTTTTTGCGATAAAACCTTAGCCCAATTTAAAGCATCTTCAGTTTGATTTCCGGGCATTTTATCACTAAGTCGCTTCGCCTCATCGGAACTCATTCCGGTATAATACAATGTCAAATCCTCCGCCTGTCTCTGCATATCCAAAGAAAGAGGCACAACCTTATCTGACACATACCTAGAAAAATCCCCAACCATCACACCGGCCTGCTTCAAAACAGGATTATCCTTAACCCCATTCAAAATCTTATCCAGACGAGCAACAAAATTGTCATCATGACCAAAGGCCAAACTCCCCACATCATAAACCGCCGCTCTTAGTTCCATACAAGCACGAATAGGCTCGGCATAATTTTTTTGATAAACCTCTTGCCACATTTGGCTGGTTTTCTGCCACAAAAGAGCCTGAAACTTATCAAGACCAAGATGTTTTTTCCGAGCATAAACATCTTTGTAAAAAGCAAAATCACTAAATTCAGATTTTTCAAAAACTTCAAAAACCTTTTTTAAAGAAACACCTTGGTTAATTTTATCCTGACAATAGTTATCAAGTAACAATAAGGAAGAAAAAGTCGCAGTAATTTCATCGACCTGATAAATCACACCAAACTGCTCCACTGACATTCCCGGAGCATAAACATTGTTTTTATCACTAACCTGATGTTGCACTTCATGGCTTAAAACCGCTTTATGAGCTAAAGATGAGGTATCATTATACTGCCCCAAAGACTCAAAAATTTCTCGAGCCTTTTGCTTTTGCTCTTTTCGCGAGAGATAAGAATATTCATTTTTAACATAATCCCAAACATCTTTGGGCTTATCAAGTTTAATATAATTTTGATGAATATTTTTTGTTCCGGGATTAAACCAACCAAAAATACGATGTTTCACAAATTTTTGAAAAGGAACGGTATCTGTTTTAAGCTCTCCACCTTTCTCATAAAGCTCTTTCTGTTGGTCCACACAGACCTCATGATAAGTTTCCCAATCAACGTAAGGATTTCCATGGATTGCACGGCCGTTAATGGTAATAGAAACATCCTCTCCATCAACCTCATTTTGAATAACAATCTTTTCCATATCATCTTGCTTTTTGTCATCAACTTTAAGCTCCGTTTGACCATAAGCCACTTGCGAGGCCAAAGCTGCGGCCACAACCGTTGTCCCTTGTTTGCGCTTAAAATAACTTTTAATTTTTTTCCAAAGCAAAATATCATCCTCCACATTGACGATAATATCATAAAATTTCTTTCTTTTAAATTAAAAATAAGATAAGATAATCTCAACAACTTAACCAGTAAGGACAGAAAAATGAAAAACAAAATCTTTCTCTTAGCGACCTTATTCTGCGCGGCCTGCGGCCTAAACAAACATTACGCCATTTACCAATATGATAACGGCAATGACTACGTTCAAGACGGCACAATCCGCATTATTGACACCCAAAACAAAAAGATGGGTTACGCCACACCGGACGGAAAAGTCTTAATTGAACCGCAATTTGCCTATGGCTACCCGTTTGAAAACGGCACCGCCAAAGTCACGTATGAAGGCGAACAAAAGGCCGTAACCGATTCTCACGGTGAATATCATTATTGGGACAGCGACAACTGGTTTTACATAGATAAGCAAGGCAACCCGATAAAGAACAAATAAAAAGAAATCCCTTGGTGACCAAACAACCAAGGGATTTTTCAATTACAAATTTTTTTCCGCCCATTTTGAAGCTTTTTTAAGATAAAGATTGCATTTCTCAAGTGACAAATGACCATCATCATCTTCCAGTCCTTTCTGCGCATCGATATAAAATTCATCGTCGCCAGTCAAAACCTTTTTGATTTTGTTAAGTTCGATTAAAACATTTTGCGGAGACAATCCACCGGCATAACCTTGATACACATCAGGATAAACCAAAGGCAATCGTTTTTCAGGAACAATTCCACCGCCAAAAGATGAATCATACAAGCAATCAAACTCCAACCCGTCTTGATAAAGAAAATGAATAACATCTTTGTTGCTGTCATTATAAGACAAGATAAAGCGTTGAGCGCTGTATTTTCGTATCATATTTCGCAACACAAGAACATTAAAATCTTTTTCACGACCGATTTTAAAGTTAAGCTGCACCCGAGAAAAAATCGGTTCACCGTTATCATGCCGAAAGCTCAAAAATGTCTCAAGCTCTTTAGGTAATTTTCCGGCACAAAAAGCCTCGACCCAATCTTTATTCAAATGCAAAGCCAGCTTGGTAAACGGCGTCACATAAAGCGACAAAGCCCAAATCCACCAATACCGAGCCATTCCAAAAGCGGCTTTTTCACCCGACACTTGAATACCGATTTCTGCTAAAGGATACTTTTCACACAGATTAAGCAAGGCTTTCATATCCGTAAACTCATTAGCGCCGGAGAGTGTAATCGTCGATAGTTTCATAACATAAAAATTTTAAATGATAAAAAAATCAAGAAAGCATCTCAAAACAAAAGTCAAGAGCCTCCTCACAAGAAACATCTTTTTCAAAATGATGAAGAGGAGTTTCCACCCCGCTTTTCAAAAATCTTTTCTTAAAATCGAGAACCGAAATTTTCTGACCGGAATGCTCATAATGACAAGCAAGAAAATACAAGTCATCATTAATTCGCTTAACTGGCAGCAAAAGCTCATGAGATTCCTTAACACAGAACATGCTGTCAGGAAAAGACACTATCTCACAACACCCCAGCACATTACCATAACAGCGCCCATGGAACTTCACGCCATAAAAACACCCCAAAAACTCATTATCTTCAGGCATATAAATATGATAAAGAGAAATATTTTCCACCGACAACAAAACCGCCGTTCCCAAATTCATGGAAATTGCCAAAGCAATGCCATCTAAGAGATCTTCGGGATAAATCACCGGATCATTCATCGCAAGATGAACTTTGAAAACATCTCCATCATTTGATTGAAATTTTCTTTTTTTACCAAAATCAGATTTAACCATAATATCATAATTTTTAAGTGAATAATAATAAATTAGCAAAAGCAAACTATAAAAAAATTACCGCAATGTCAATCTATAAAAAATCCCTCATTTTTCCAAATGAGGGATTTTTCTAAGAAAACAAACTATTGTGCGGCACGCAAAGCATTAATTACATTTGTCGCAATTGTCTGTGCCTCAGAATCAATTCCAGCGGCTTCAAGCGCCATTTTCTTAAGACAAGTGCTGACAATTTCATCTTTGGTCACGGTCAAACTTTTGGCAAAAAGCGTTCCGTTCTGCAACATTGAGTTCGCCTCAGTCAAGGCACAAGCCCGAAACTTTTCCTGAGCTGAAGCATTTGAACTAACAGTCATATATTTATCCAGCTGAGAACAACCGCTTACCAAAACGGCAAGCCCCAAAAGCAAACAATATTTTTTCATAACAATCCCCTTTAAATAAGAACAAAACAGATAAAAGATAAAACAAACTGCTTAATTTTTTATGACTTACGCAGGTTTTAAAATAAAAAAGAGCCTCAAACTTTTCGCTTGAGGCTCTCTTCACTAAAAAAGGATAACGCTAAAAAGCAATGACCGGACAAACCACATGAACACAAGCTTTGCTGGACCAAACATGACGATAGCAAGAACTAAAATGCGGAGATTGAGCCAATTTGTTACCTTCATTACAAGACCAATAATATCCCGTTTTAAAAACATCGGCACCATCAATTTGCCTCAAAGATGTATTAATAAAAACAAAATTCCGATAAAAACGAGATAAAGTTTCCTCAAGCGGTAAAAAAGCCTCCCCTGGCTGAATGCCATCATAAGCATAAGTAGCACAATACTCGGCAGCTTCCGCATTAACATTTTGCATTTTGGCAGCTTCCAAAATCAAACGAGTACATTCTTTTCCATCTGATCCGACAGGCAATCCAACATGCAAACCATTTTTTGACCATGGCAACATCTTATGATGAAGAAGAACAATAATGCCATGACAACCACTGGCATCAACGTCTCCAACAACACCTGAAACACCCTTTTCCATAATTAACGAGCTAGAAAAAGTCTTGTCTTCGGCATAATAAAACATTTTAGGTTTAATTTTGCCGCTACAAGCTTTAAACAATTCAAAAGAATGTTTAAGCAGTCTGGCATTTAGAATTTCACTTTTTCTCATAACAATATTTTTTGAACTAATAATACAAATTGAACAATAATAAAAAGATAAACCTAAAACTATGAAACTTTGCCCCTGTTGTCAATCACTGATTTAAAAATAAAAAAGAGCCTCAAACTTTTCGCTTGAGGCTCTCTTCACTAAAAAAGGACAACGCTAAAAAGCAATGACCGGACAAACACATAATTTAGCCCATTTTCCAACAACATTGTTAGAAATAGCATCAGGCATAGAAGCAGACAGCGCTTTTCCCGACGACCTTTCGGAAGAAGTCCAATATCCACGATAATTAAGCAATGGATCAGCTCCTTTTATTTGCCGCAAAGCCATATTAACCAGCGAATAGTTGTCGCAGATACGAGACATTTCCAACTCACTTGCAAGAAAAGCCTCACCGGCTTTCACACCATCCAAAGCATAAGTCGAACAATACTCAGCAGCTTCGACTTTTTGCTTCTGTAAAAGTGCCGCTTCGATAATCAAACGAGTATTTTCTTTCCCATTCAAACCATTAGGTAAACCGACAGAAAGCTCATCACTAGACCACGGCAATACTTTTTGATGAAGAAGGGCCACCAAACCATGTCGACCGGTTTTATCAACATCACCGACCACGCCTGACACTCGTTTATAAGGAATCAACTTTTCGGAAAAAGTCTCATCTTCAGCATAGTAAAACATCTTGATTTTAATGTCACCACGCTCAGCTTTTCGCAATTCCACGCCATACAATAAATTTTGCAAAAACTCATGACTAAGTTCTTTGTCGCGCCAAAAACATCGAACCACATCTTCCGCACTCAACCCAAGCTCTTTAGCCTTTGCCTTCAAAATTTCAAATTTATCCATAACAATATTTGTTGAGTTAATAATACAAGTTGAACAATAATAAATTTCTGAACGCCAAGCTACAAAAATTAGCGTCTATTGTCAATCACAAAAAAAAAGTAACCCACCGGCTTAGCCGGTGGTTCTTCACAAGCGGGTGTAACCCTAACGGTGCCAGCGAACGCCTTAAGGGCGTATGACGGTCTGACGG
>CASFLB010000023.1 GCA_949295395.1 uncultured Pseudomonadota bacterium
TAAAATATGATGATGCTTTTGGAATTGTTTAGAGATTAAAAACAGCTATATTAATATTTTTAACATATTGAAAAAAATAAACTAGATTGCAAAAGTTCGAACAAATTGAAAAAATGACTATTTAAAAAAATTAAACATCCGAACTTGTTGAAAGCCTTGGAAATAAAAGAAAAAGCAGCCATTTTCATGACTGCTGTTTGAATTGGTGATCCCAACGAGATTCGAACTCGTGTTGCAGCCTTGAGAGGGCCGCGTCCTAGGCCACTAGACGATGGGACCAAGAAGATAGAAGTTTAATAAAACAAAAAACAAAATCTTGCAAGCCTTTTTTTTCAAAAAAACAATGGTTTTATGAATTATTAAAAAAAATTTTTTCATTCGCTCTTGATTCTGTCAATTTAACTCACTACCTCAATTATTGGAAAGAGTTTTTACCACAATTTTAAGGAGGTTAAAATGTCAGATTCATTAATCACACGTAAAGACCACAACCACAATATGGCCCGCCGTTACAATTATCAAAAGGACTTCAACGACTTGGTAACCAACTTCTTAAATGGCTGGAATGACTTTCCGCTAGAAAGCACACCCCTCAAATCGCTTGAACCCAAAATCGAGATTTCTGAAAACGAGAAAAACGTTACTGTATTAGCTGAAATGCCGGGAATTAACGAAAAAGATATCGACATGGAAATTTCTTCCGACGGATATTTAACAATCGCCGGAGAAAAGAAACACGAAACCAAAGAAGAAAAGAAAGGCAACTATTTCTCTGAAATTTCTTACGGATCCTTCAGCCGCACAATTCCTCTGCCCTGGGATTTACAATATAATGAAGCCAAAGCAGACTATACTGACGGCGTTTTGAGCATTATTATTCCAAAATCAACCGAAGAACAATGCAAAAAGAAAAAAATTACAATAACGCATAAATAATCAGGTTAAACAAAAACGGCGCTTTCAACCAAGATAGCGCCGTTTTTATACATAAGAGCAACATAAAATTATTTAGCTTCAAGCATAGCTTCTTCCCAAGATTTCAATTCAACTTTCGACCAATCAATTGGGATAGTATCAACAATTTGCATTTCAGCTACATAACTATCTTTAATATTTTCCAAAAGAGTTTCAACCATAATCACACCATCAGCCTGACGCAATTTTTCACGAACTTCAGGGTGAATATAATCTAAAATAACACGTTCTTCAGGAGAACGCAAAAAGATAGCATGATCACGCCCATCATAAATAATACGCGGTTTTTCGGGACGAGAACTAAGCGCTTCAATATAGATATAAAGCTCACCTTCAGAGCCTTCAGCCACAACAAAATTATTGGCTTTCCGAATACGACTAGGCATTACTACGCCCCATTTTTGACATTAAAGCCGCATCAAAAACGTCATTTTTAGATTTAGCTTCATCTTTCCGACGAACATCGCGTGTTTCATCGCTCATTTTTTTCATAGCACCTAAAAACAGCGGAGCCGCAGCCAAGGTTCCCAAAGCGATACCAGCGGCAAGATTTCCCTTACCTTTAACAATTTCTATTCCCGCATGCCCATCAGGCCCGATGGTATTTTTAACTTCGTAATCACCGCTTCCGAGCACCGTAACGGCCCCCAAACCACAAGCATAAGCGACAGCATTATTTTTCAAATGCTTTTTCAGCGATTCTGCTTTTTCTTTTAACGTCTCAAGACTCATATTACTTCTCCATACCGTGGATGAATTGATTAGACTAATCATACCACATTTGACAAAATTAGTCAAACCAAATTCTTAAATTTTATATAGGGATAGCATAGACCGGTTAAAGTTTATTTAACAGAAAAAAGGGAACTTATTAACAAGTTCCCTTTAACTCCAATCAATTAGACGTTAAATTTCATCAAATTTATGATAAATGTTTTCACAAAATCAGCACGACGATTTTGATAATCAAGATAATAAGCATGCTCCCAAACATCAACGGTTGTCAAAGGCTTCAAACCGTGGGCGATCGGGGTGTCAGCATTTGAGGTTTTAAGAACGGAAAGTTTGCCTTCTTTATCTTCAACCAACCAAGCCCAACCACTACCAAATTGAGAAACAGCCGCCTCAAGAAAAGCTTCACAAAACTTATCATAAGACCCAAAATCGCGTTCAATTTTCGCTTTCAATTCAGCCGGAATGGTTTTATCTTCAGCAGACATTGATTTCCAAAAGAACGCATGATTCCATAATATCTTCCAAAGACATATGCTCAAATTTTGTACCGGCAGTCAGTTTATTAAGATTATCAACATAAGCACGATGATGCTTTCCATAATGAAAACTCAGAGTATTAGCTGAGATGTAAGGCTCAAGCGCATTTTCAGCATAAGGCAAAGATTCTAAGATAAAAGCCATTTCTTTTCTCCTGATTAAAATTAATGTTTATGATTTTTGATATAAGCATTTGTCCCGATTTCATCAAGGGTTTTCTGCATTTTTTGTTCTTCATCTTTTTCTTGCGCAGCCGCACGATTTTTATCAACAATTTCAAAAGTTTTCTGCTCTTTAAACATATCTGATATAACATCACGAATTTGCTCAATTTTTTGCCGCACTTTTGCCAAAGCATCTTCAAGCCTTTCTCTCTTGGCCTGATAACGTTTATAATAAGAACCAAAATCACCGATTCTAGGGTTTTCTTCGGCAAACTTTTTCTCCCGAACCAGCTCATCTTCCAAAGCGGCTAAAGCCTGCAAAAGTTTATCCTCAGCGTCAAGCTGCTCATTCAAAAGCTTGCGCTGTTCATCAATATTAAACTTTTGAATTCGAACCAAAGTTTTTAAGGAAGATGTCATCAGAAACAATCCTTACGCTTGAAACGGTGTTGCCAAAATGGCGGCAAGTTGCTGATAGCCTTCCTCCAGAGTTACCTTTTCCCCCTTCTTTTGGCTAAGAAACTCTTCCAACTTCGGATAATAAAAAATAGCTTCATCGACCTCGGCGTTGGAACCTTTTTTATAAGCCCCAAGACGAATAAGTTCAGCCATATCTTCATAAGACGCAATATATTTTCGCGCCTTTGCCACAAGAGCATATTCTTCGGGAGTATCGCAGTCCGGCATGGTACGAGAAATAGAACGTAAAATATTAATAGCCGGATAACGGTTACGCTCAGCAATGGCACGATCCAGTACAATATGCCCGTCCAAAATACCACGCACGGCATCAGCCACAGGTTCATTATGATCATCACCATCAACCAAAACCGTAAACAATCCGGTAATACTACCGCTTCCTTCGACACCGGGACCGGCGCGTTCCAAAAGCTTGGGCAATTCGGCAAACACACTCGGCGTATAACCTTTGGAGGCCGGCGGCTCTCCCACACTTAAGGAGATTTCGCGTTGCGCCATCGCAAAACGGGTGATGGAATCCATCATGCAAAGCACATTTTTATTTTGATCGCGGAAAAATTCAGAAATAGCCATTGCGGTATAAGCTGCCTGCCGACGCATCAGCGGACTTTCATCAGACGTTGCTAAAACAAGGATAGATTTTTTCAAGCCCTCTTCGCCCAAAACATCTTCAACAAACTCTTTCGCCTCACGCCCGCGCTCACCAATAAGCCCAATCACCGCAATATCTGAGTCCGTATTTTTAGCCATCATCGACATCAGCGTAGACTTTCCGACACCGGAACCGGCAAAAATACCCATACGTTGCCCTTTGCAAATTGTCAAAAAGGTGTTAACGGCCCTCACGCCAAGATCCACTTTGCCGCGCACCCGACCGCGGAATTGTGCCGGAGGCGGAGAACTTTTGATAAAATAGGGTTTATCACCGTTCAGAAGCTCGCCTTTACCATCAATCGGCTCACCAAAGGCATTAACAATACGCCCCAGCCATGACGGATGAGGATAAATAACCGGAGACGAATTTTCAACATCAACACGACACCCCGGACCAATTCCCTCAAGTGAAGCATAAGGCATCAAAAGCAATGAATCACCTTTAAAACTAACCAGCTCACAAGGAACTTTTTTCCCCTGATTCGTTGTCACAAAACAACGGTCGCCGATAGTAAGCGGCGAACGAATACCGGTCGCCTCCACAAACAAACCTTGCACAGCCGTCACACGCCCATAATAGGTCACCTCATTAAGTGACTTCAGATGTTGGGCGAGTGCATCAAAATTAAGAGCCAAAACAAAATCTCCCGAATAGTTTAGCTATTGATAGCACAAATAAGCAAAAATCGCAAAGAATAAAGCCGTTTTTCCCCAGCCGTTAATAATTATTAACAGGAGCAATAGAAACTGTTAACAAATAAATAAAATAAGAATAAGATAAGTCCATAGAAAAAGAACATCATTTTTTAGGCGGAGGAAAAAATGCGGGTATTACTGGTTGATGACGACTATGCAGTTTCGCAAAGCATTGAAACCATGTTAAAAAAAGAAGGTATGATTGTTGACACCACAGACTTGGGTGAAGATGGTCTTGAGATTGGAAAACTTTATGATTATGACATCATTATTCTTGATTTGATGTTGCCGGATATGAACGGCTATGAGGTTTTGAAGAACTTGAGAGCCGCTAAGATAAACACACCGGTTCTGATTTTATCAGGTTTGACCGGACCGGATAAAAAGGTAAAAGGCTTGGGCTACGGCGCGGACGACTACCTGACAAAGCCTTTTGACAAATCAGAACTTTTAGCAAGAATCCAAGCGGTTGTCCGTCGTTCAAAAGGCCATTCAAATTCAATTATCCGCACCGGTGATGTTGAAGTCAACCTTGACACCCAAACCGTAACCGTCGGTAACAAGACCTTGCACTTAACCGGCAAAGAATATGGAATTATGGAATTGCTTTCTTTGCGCAAAGGTTCAACCTTAAACAAAGACCAATTTTTGAATCACTTGTATGGTGGTATTGATGAGCCGGAATTAAAGATTATTGACGTCTTTATCTGCAAGTTAAGAAAGAAACTTGAAAAAGCTTCGGGTGGCAAAAACTACATCGAAACCGTTTGGGGACGCGGCTATGTTCTGCGTGACCCAGATGAAAAGAAATAATTTTTTCAAGAACTCATCACAATCCGGTTTGCCTTTGGGGCAAACCGGATTAATTATTTAAAAATACTAAAAAAATAACTATTGACAAAATTTTCCAGATAATATATAGAATCACCTCGATATAAAATTTTTTACATATTATTAATCAGTTAAAACATTTAAATCATGGAAAAAAGAACCTTACTCATTCCGGTTGAAAATCTGCACAGTCAGCACAATTTCATTTTGTTAGGAACCTCCGATCAAGTAAACATCATCGCCTTCAAAACCAAACACAAAGAAAACTTTGTGCCCATGCTTCGCGACAACTTGAATGATCTGCGCCAACTCGCTGAAACAGAAAGTATCCGGCAAAAAATATCTTTTGTAGAAGAAACACTCAAAGACGCCAACACCCATAAATGGCAGAAATCTCCGGAACAAAGATTGCTTGATGCGGCAATGAATCAGGCGCGACAGGCCGGTATGTATATGACCTACCCCCTAACCCGCGAAAACACAATTTACACAGTTCGCACAGCTTAAGTTTTCCAAACAGTAAAAAAGCTTATATTCTTCAAGAATATAAGCTTTTTTTCTTAGAAACAACTTGACAAAAACAAATTTTCAGCAATTATAAAAAAGACAATCTATTATTATGAACTCAAAAAAATAAAATTATGGAAAAATTATTTAAAGAAAAATGGCTTAAGACTTTTGGATTTGATATTCAATCGCCAACGGCTCAAACAAAAGCAATGGCTTTAGCAAAAAAGTTCTATTCCTTAACAGATGCAAAAATGTACTTAATCGTCAAAGCGATTATAAATGGAATCTTACCATTAAAACTTCTAAAATCAATACTAAGGAAAAAAGGCGAATTTCTTACATTTCCCTGCCAAGACCTTATCATCAGAAGTGCAATCAAAGGAGAAATTCCGCCCATATTTCTCAATATGATAATCCTTAACGATAGTGTTTTTTCTGAAAGAGGAGAAAAAATGGCTATAAATGCCATTATAGAAGGCACACTGCCAACAAATTTACTTTTTGACATGATTGATAATTTATACCCGTTCTATGTCGAAAATGAAATTCGCCTTACACAAGCCACCGTTAATGGAGAACTTCCCCTGCAAGCCTTAAAATTAATGATAAGATTGAGATATAATTTTACAATAACATCATTAAAATTAATGGCAAACAGCGACATAAGCTATTTACAAACCATTGCAAGAGAACAAATTACAGCCTAAGCCAAAAAAACACACCTTTTGAATGAACTGTCCAACTTTCGGGAGACTGTTCAGAAAAGGTGTGTTTTTTTTGTTACTAATTAGCAGCAGTCGCCGGAGCATCACCGCCGGAAACCGTTGGTGGCTGAAGTGTGCCGACAGCTTTTTTGCGTTTAAGCTTATTAACAAACTTGATTGAACGCTGAGCATCCCATTTTTTCTTGCCCTCTTCGCGCTGAAAGATTTGTTTGTAAATTTCAATAGCTTGGTCAAATTCCGAAAGCTTGGTTAAGCAGCTTGCCAACCCATCATAAAGCTTGTGATGATAACGATTATTAATAACCATCTGTGCTTTTTTATAGCATTTCAGCGCATCATTAAACTTACCGATTTTCTGATAAACAAAACCAATACTAATCCAAGCCTGAATTTCTTGGCTGTTAATATTAAGGATTTTGGTAAAACACTTAAGAGCAGAGTTATTATCGCCCATCAATTGATAAGTCACACCGACACCGTTCCAAGCTTTGATATTGGAACGATCGACCGACAAAACTTTTTTAAAGAAAGAAATAGCACGTTCATATTGTTTCAGTTTCTGTAACGTAACGGCAATACTCAGAAGGGTTTGAGTATGTTTGGGGTCAATTTTCATGGCCTGCTCCAACACATCAAGCGCTTCTTTGTAAGAGAACATATGTTGCAAAGCAATAGCCTTACCGTTCAGAGCTTCCAAAGAAGTTGAATCAATAGCGACCGCCTGATCAAAACAAGCGATAGCATCTTTGTAAAGGCCGCGCATACTAAGGGTAACGCCTTTATTATTCAAGACCTCGACGGACTGAGGATTCAAAGCCAAAGCCTTATCAAAGCACTCAACAGCCTCGGTATATTTGCTCATTTTCTGATAAGCAAAACCTTTACTATTTAACGTTTTCCAAGAATCGGGTTGTTCGGCCAACGCTTCATCAAACTGCGCGACCGCTTCCTGATACAATCCTTGATCAAGTAATTCTTGCCCTCTTTTATAGGCGCTATTGTCATTTGATTTAACCATGATATTCTCTTTTCAATTATAGTTACAGAATAATTCTATTAGAACCTAGCATAATAAAAGCCAAAAGTCAATAAAAGGTTAAAATATTTTAATAAAACTTCAACTGTTTATAGAGATCGACATCGGTACGCACTTCCATATAAAGAGCCCGAAATCGACGACAAAAGTCTTTAACGACAGCGCGTTTTGCATAAAAATATTGCTGATATTCAGTCCGAAAAGATTTAGATGTTGTATTAAAAACTAAATTTTTTCCCTCCGAATCGGAAATCATATATTCACCGGCTGCCGGAGGAGAAAATTCCAACACATCGGTAACCGTCACACAACACACGCGAGATTTCCGAGCCAGTTGAGCCAAAGAACGCTGAATAGCCTCATCAAAAGAGCCAAAATCACTGATAACAAAAACCGAAGCCGGATTTTTAAGATAATTTTGCATCATTTTCAAAGCCTTATCAAGGCCGTCACAAGACGAAGATTGAAGATGCAACAAAGATTGAGAAACCTGAGATATTTTTTTCAAAACAACCGGCATAAGGGCGCGATTACTGCTTGGTTTAAAGAAAGAAATCTCATGTCCGTCAAAAATAAGCGCTCCGAAGCGGTCACGATTTTCGAGACACAACCAACCGACCAACGCCGCCAGCTTGGCCGCCGCCACGGATTTCAGTTCTTTTTTAGTACCAAAAGCCATATAGGACGACAAATCAAGCAAAACATAAACTTCGCGATCTTTTTCTTCGGCATACACCCGAGTAAAAGGTGTCTGTTTGCGAGCCGTCACACGCCAATCAATATCGCGCACATCGTCGCCATAAGAATAAGCACGCAACTCTTCCAGCTCTATTCCGCGCCCTTTAAAAGCGGACTTCACATCACCCGACTGATGGGAAACCTTAAGCTGCTGATGAAAATTTTTCAAATAGGCCACATACTGACGCTGAGCAATTAAATCGTCCAAAGTTGCATAAAGCCCCCCACCGCTTTTATCAGGCGATGCATGGCCTAAAATTTTATTTTTCAACGACTTAAAAACCATAACGTCAGCTCCGTCTTAAGCTTAAGGCAACGGAACAAGCTGCAACAAAGATTTAATAACATCGTCCGTTGTCACCCCTTCGGCTTGTGCTTCAAAGGTCAAAATCAAACGGTGCCGCAAAATTTCATAAACAACGGCATGAATATCTTCGGGAGAAACAAAATCACGACCATCAAGCCAAGCATTAATTTTTGCGGCTCTATCGAGAGCAATCGTCGCACGCGGGCTGGCACCGTAAAGAACCTGACCTGACAATTTTTTATCATAAACTTCAGGATGTCGAGTCGCCACAATAAGCTGAACAAGATATTCTTCAATGGCTTCGCTCATATGGACATTAAGCACCTCGCGCCGTGCAGTTAAAATATCGTCAATAGAAAGCGTTATCGGCGAAGCCACATTTGGATTTTGAACTTCGCCACGAACCAAAGACAAAATTTTCCTTTCGGAAGCGGCATCGGGTTGCCCGATTTTAATATACATCAAAAAGCGGTCAAGTTGCGCTTCGGGCAAATTATAAGTACCTTCTTGCTCAATAGGGTTTTGAGTTGCCATAACCATAAACAGTTGCGGCAAAACATATTTTTTACCACCAATAGAAACCTGACGCTCCGCCATTGCTTCCAACAAAGCGGACTGCACTTTAGCCGGCGCGCGGTTAATTTCATCCGCCAAAACCAAATTGGCAAAAACCGGCCCCGGACGAAATTCAAACTCACCTTTAGCGGCCAAATAGATATCGCTTCCGGTAATATCCGACGGCAGCAAATCCGGTGTAAACTGAATACGATTATACTTAGCGTTAACAGATTGCGCCAAAGTCTTAATCGCTTTTGTTTTGGCCAACCCTGGAGCTCCTTCGACCAAAGCATGTCCATCGGCCAAAAGCGTAATAATTAATTTTTTAACCAGCGCTTCCTGCCCGATAATTTGGGTTTCCATATAATTTTTAAGGGCAATAATATTTTTCCGAATATCCGACATAAGACAACCTCACTAACCTAGCATTTCACGTTTCAAAAAAGCATTATATTCATCGAGTACGGCATTTTTCATCGTATCATTCTGTAAAAAGTCATACAACTCGATTGACTTTTTATAATGAACTTTCGCCCGAGCGAAATCACCTTGTTCTTTATCAGCGGCTTCAACACGAGCCAAATACAAAAGAGCCTCAGCCTCAGCAAAATGATGCTCCACTTTACCATACAAGAAAACCGACTTCATCAAAGCCTTACGGGCATTGGCAATATCCCCGATAAGAAAGCGCAACGTGCCGATAGCCGACAACGTGCTGGCTTCACCGAGGAGATCACCGTTTTCGCGATAAAGTTCGCGGCATTTTTCCAGCAAATCATGAGCCATATCATAACTTTTCGCTTTCATCTTAAGCCGAGCCATAGCCCGCAGAACCGAGGCTTCTTTTAAGGAAACACCTTCTTGCTGGAACAAATTTGCCGCCTTGCGATAAGCCTCAAGAGCTTTTTCTTCATCGCCCATAACCAAAGAGATATAAGCCTGTTGATCATAAGCATCACCGAGCAAAAGCGGACTACCGTTTTGCAAAACCTCTTGCGCACGGCGAACCGCTGATAAAGCTTTTTCAAACTGATACTGAGCCACATAAAGCTTAGCTTGTTTAAGAGCAATATCTCCAAGTATCGACTCACTGTCCGGCAAGGTCTTAACCAAAGCTTCCGCTGAAGAAAAATCTTTTTCTGCACTTTCAAAATTTTCAAGACTAAGCTCAAGCTCTCCAAGACGAGTTAAAACTTGCGATTCTCCCACAAAATCTTCGTTTGCATCATAGAGCTTTGCGGATTCGATATAGCGGCTTCGAGCCTCATCATAATTTCCTTTTTTCCAAGCATTATCACCGGATTGAGCGACCTGCGCCGGTATATCAACATATTTTTCCTGATTTGTAACAACCATCTAAAAACTCCTTTGCAATCGACTATAATATAATATATATTATCGCCAAGTAAAAAAGACAAGAAGTATTAAATTAACAGGTAATAAATGGAAGATATATTTGACTTAAGCGCGACAGAAGCTGAATTAGAGAGCGCACCGACAACATATAACAATATCTCGGCCTTAACCGAGCCTCATTTTCCGTGGCTTGATGAACTTAATCCGGAACAAAAAGAAGCCGTCACCACCACGCAAGGACCGGTTTTGGTTTTATCCGGTGCCGGTACAGGAAAAACAAAGGTTTTAACCTCGCGCTTAGCCTATCTGTTAGGAGCAAGAAAAGCCCAACCATGGGAATGCTTGGTTGTCACCTTTACCAACCGCGCGGCTAAGGAAATGAAAGAACGCGTTTACGGCTTGATTGGCGCCGCCGCCGATTCGGTTTGGCTTGGCACCTTCCACTCTATCTGCGTCAAAATTTTACGTCGCCACGCTGAACTTGTCGGATTAAACAGCAATTTTACAATCTTAAACGAAGACGATCAAAAACGCTTGGTCAAAAAAATTTGCGAAGCCGAAGGCATTGATGATAAAAAATATCCGCCGCAAAGCATTGTTGACAGCATCCAGCGCTGGAAAGATAAAGGCCTAACCATTGATAAAATCAAACAAGACTATAAAGCCAATATTTTAACAGATATCTATGAAAAATATCAAACACGCCTGATTGAACTTGACTGTGTTGACTTTGGCGACATCATTCTGCACACACTAACCATTTTGCTGTCACACAAAGATGTTTTAGAATCCTATCAAGAAAAATTCAAATACATTATGGTTGATGAGTACCAAGACACCAACGTCAGCCAATATCTTCTGTTACGGCTGTTATCGCAAAAATACCGTAATTTATGCTGCGTGGGCGATGATGACCAATCGATTTATTCATGGCGTGGCGCCGAGATTGAAAACATTTTGCGCTTCAACAAAGACTTTCCGGATGCCAAAATTATTCGTTTGGAGCGCAATTACCGCTCAACCGCCAATATTTTGGCAGCGGCATCGGCACTGATAAGCCACAATCAAGGACGCTTGGGCAAAACCTTAAAAGTCGCGGAGAACAGTCCGGCACGAAGTTCCGAAAATAATAAAATAAAAATCACGAGCTTATATAGTGGAGAAGAAGAGGCAAATTATGTCGCCGAAGAAATAGAAAACCATGTCCGTAACGGCTATCAATACGCTCAGATTGCGGTTTTGGTTCGAACAGCGTTTCAAACCCGCGAATTTGAAGAAAAATTTATTTCAGAATCCATTCCTTACCAAGTCATCGGCGGCCCCAAGTTTTATGAAAGAGCCGAAATTCGTGACGCAATCGCTTATTTCAGAGTTGTTTTGCAACCTCACGACGATTTAGCTTTTGAGCGCATAATCAACAAACCGGCAAGAGGCATCGGAGCCAAAAGCATCGAAAAATTTTATCAAACCGCCCAAGCAGAGCATATTTCGCTTTATATGGCCGTCGAAAAACAGCTTGCGGAAGGATTGGTAACCGGCAAAGCTAAAACCGCCCTATCCAATCTGATGGGCTTATTCAAAGACTGGCGTATAGCCAATCAAAGCATTACACCGGACGAATTGGCAAGCTTAATTCTTGAAGATTCGGGCTATATTGAGGGTCTTAAAAACGACAAATCGGCTGAGGCCCCCGGACGGCTTGAAAACTTAAAAGAATTAATCAACGTCATGAGCGACCACGAAAAATTTCAAACCTTGTCAGATTTTATGGAACACGTCAGCCTTGTCATGGATAATGACGATGAAACCGACAAAGACAAAGTCACTTTAATGACGTTGCACTCAGCCAAAGGGCTTGAATTTGACTTGGTTTTCCTTCCAGGCTGGGAAGAAGGGCTTTTTCCACACCAAAGAAGCTTGGACGAAGGAGGAGAAAATTCGCTGGAAGAAGAGCGCCGTTTGGCCTATGTTGCCATCACCCGCGCCAAAAAAGATTTATATATAACCACGGCCTTAAACCGTCGTGTTTATGGACAATGGCAAAACAATATACCGTCGCGCTTTATCAACGAATTACCGCCGTCGAATATTGAACTGAGCAATCACAGCACCAATTATTTCCAAAGAGAAAACCGCTACGACAACAATCGCGGCGGATATTGGGGAAAACCCAAACCTGAATTTGATGAATTTGGAGAATATGAGTACGAAAGCGGCGGTTCGGATTATCGCTATACACGCCAATATAATAACAGCTATCAAGGCTATAATTCATGGACGAACATGAACAAAGCCCGCCAAGAAGCCAAAAACAAAACATCAAACATTGCCATCGGCGCCCGCGTTTATCACGAAAGCTTTGGCTACGGACGTGTCAAAAATATTGAAGGCAACAAGCTTGAAATCATTTTTGATAAAGCCGGCTATAAAAGACTTATGAAAGATTACGTCAAAGCCGTATAACAAAAAAACGCGTTCCTAAAAGAACGCGTTTTTCATAAAACTCATCAAAAAAACCGAAGCCAAGGCTTGCTCACGGCGTGTTTAGCCCAAGCCTCATAAGTTGAACGAGGCAGCAAATAAAAACGCCCATCAAGAGCAATCGGCTGAGCGCCGCCTTCTCGGATTAAAAAGCGCTCACAACCTTTATCCGCCGCTTCAAGAACACCAGCGCGAAAACGAGGAGCAACAAGCTCTAAAGCCTCCGTAACAGAATAAAGACGTTTGTCAGCATCAAACAAAGACAGCCGTTCCGAATTAAGAACAAAGCTTCCCTCAGAATAAAAATGTTGAAAGCAAACATCAATTCTCATATCCGAAGACCAATATCGAAGTCGACGTTTTGCCGCATTAGCCAACAGCGAGGGCCAAACCGGCACAAACAAACCACCGGTACCAACCCCCACAATCTGAATGGTGAAAAAAGGCTTTTCATCAGGAAGTTTATCCACCTCATCATAAACCATCATTTTCCGATCAGCCGGAAAAGCAAATTTCTCACGAGGAACAGAAAACGTCATTGAATGAGCCAGCATTTTTTCTTCCACCTGCCCATCGTCATAATAAACCCGATTTCCGATTTGATGAACCCGAAGCTCTTTACGATCTGTTCTCAGATACTGATGAAGCATATAAGCTGCCAAATTGGTAACCGTTGTTTTCATGTTGGCGCTAGCATAAATTTTTTCGGTAAGTATAATATTTGCCATAAGAATAAAAAATTAAAATGATACAAAAAATAATACATAAAACGATAAACGAGTATAACCACAACGACGTCAAAATCAATAAAAATCTTTAATTATCGGCCAAAACCTGAAGGCTTTCCTCCTCATCAGGCTTATCAACTTCGCCAACGGCTTGATGCCCCATAACATACATATGGAAAAAGGTCACAGGCCTAATATCAGTTGCATTATGAATTTTTCGCCGAATTCGCCCACGAATAAAATCAGCAATAGCCTGCTCACGGTAATTATAATCAACAACAGCTTTAGGAATTTGCTTTTCAATATCCTCTTTTATCTCATCCGCCAAAAGTTTAAAAGCAGACTCTTCCAAAATATCAATAGAAGAAATCTGCAAATCTTTCAGATTCCACTTACGATCAAACACCACCGAAATAAAGACGCTGCAATTATAAGCAATTCGTTTACGATTTCGCACAACTTGAGAAGAAAGAGAAACAACTTGTTTGCGATCAACGGCTAAAACATCAACCGGAATATTTTCCAAACATTCCATTTTTCCGTCTTTATAGCGGAACAAATCTCCATCGCGAGACAATTCAACCTGTTGAAGCCCCAAAGAATAAGCAAAACGCTGATGTTCGCGGACAAAACGCTTGTCACCATGAACCGGCATAAGAACCTTAGGTTTAAGGAGGCTATACATTTTTTTCAAATCATTGCGATTGGCATGACCGGATGTATGCACCAAAAATTCTTCTTCACGAATAACTTCGACCCCCTGCTCCATCAAATTTTCTTGCATACGCTCAATTTTATCTTCATTTCCGGGAATAATTTTTGAAGAAAAAATAATAGCATCGCCTTTAGCAAGCTTCACATCTTTATGCTCACCTTTCACAATTGAGCTCAAAGCACTGCGATAATTTCCTTGAGAACCGGTACAAATATACATTGCCTTATCAGACGGAATATCTTTAGCCTCTTTAACATCATAAACCTGAGGCAAATTCGGAAAGAAACCGCATTCTTTAGCAATTTTCATATTTTTAATCAAAGTTCGTCCGACCAAAATAGGCGTACGTCCGGCTTTTTCAGCCGCAAGAACAAGACTCTCCAAACGCATAAGATTTGAAGCAAAACAAGTAGCTATCAGTCCTTTCTGATATAAAGGAACAAGATTAAGCAAACTCTGCCGCACATCAAACTCACTATATTGAGGTTTATCAACCAAAACATTGGTTGAATCACAAACAAAAATATCAACACCCTCTTTAGCCGCTTTTTTCAAAGCCGCATAATCCGTTTGAATAATATCGGTTTTATCATCATCGAAACGCCAATCGGTGGCATGAACCACGGTACCTTTCGGCGTCTTAATAAGCAAGGCACAAGTTTCGGGCACCGAATGCGTTACCGGCACAAAACGTACATCAAAGTCACCTAAAACAATTTCAGGATGATCATTAACCTCAAACAACGGCACTTCCGAATCAAGATGATATTCTTTCAGTCTTTCGCGAATAAGACCGGCGGTAAAACGCATAGCATAAACCGGACAGTTAAGCTTCGGCCAAACCTGTGCGATAGCTCCAAAATGGTCTTCATGAGCGTGAGTAATAAATAACCCTTTAACTCGATCAGCATAATTTTCTAAAAAAGACGGATCAGCAAAAGACAAATCCATCCCCGGATAGTCATCATTAAGAAAGGCATAGCCGCAGTCAACCACAATAATTTCACCATTGACGGCATAGGCATACATATTCATTCCGATACAATCCGAACCGCCAAGCGGCAAAAAATATAATCCGTCATTATCTAAAAGAGACATATCATTCCTCATTAAAAAAGACATCGCCGGCCAAAATTTTTACAAGACTTCCGTTTTGAGACAAAAGCAAGGCCCCATTTTCATCAATACCGGTAAACACACCTTTTAAGGTTTTATTTTCATTTTTCACAACAATTTCCTGTCCCAATGATTTAGCATGTTCAAGCCAAATGTCAAGCACACGCTGAAAACCATAGTCATGCCACAAATCCAAAATCATATTCCATTGACGCAAAAATTCTTTCAAAAAAGTCTTACAATCTGTTTGAATTCCCACATCTTTCAAAGAAATAGCCGGATAAACCAAAGAATCGAGCACAGGCGCAAAAGCAAGATTAACGCCGATTCCAGAGATTAAAAAATCGCCATCGCCTTTTTCCAACAAAATACCGGAAACCTTAGCCCCATTGAGCAAAACATCATTCGGCCACTTCAGCTCAAGCAAAATATCGTCTTGTTTTCTAAAAACAACAATTGTCTGAAACAACGCTAAGGAAGAAACAAACACAAACTTACTCAAATCACAAGGAGCAGCTTCAAAAACCAAAGACATAAATAAATTGCCTTCTCCACCAATCCATTGGCGGCCACGGCGCCCACGTCCGGCTGTTTGCTTTTTCGCCGTAATCACACAGCGCTGACCGCTAACGGCACTCTTGCTCCATTCAAGAGCTTGATTATTTGTACTATCGAGTTCATCAAAGCTTTGCCAAATCCAATTATTAATCATTTCCATTGAGCAATTCCTCGTAAAGCCATTTCAATATCACTCATAAAATATTTCGGATTAAGCACTAAAACAAGAACCACAATCAAAAAAAGCACCAAAACAAAATAAATTCCGTTATCGACACGGTCAAAATTAGAACGCTTTGTATCAAAATAAAATGTTTTAATCACACG
>CASFLB010000024.1 GCA_949295395.1 uncultured Pseudomonadota bacterium
ATCTGATAGTAATTTTTTTGGCGAATATGTTCTCTCTTCAGAGAAGCACCTGAGGCTCAAATCAGGACTATTCCAGAAACGAATCTTGTCTGCCACACTTAGAACATCGGTTAGAACTTTTTGGTTTTAGCCCAAAAAGCCATTGATGTATTAACCAATCTGATAAATAGTAAGTTTGGAGAAGAATAGGGGTGTTATGAACATCAAAGCGCCGCGCAACAAAACGCTTGAACTCAGCCCGAAAGAGATGAATGCCTATGCCAAAAGGGCGATTAAGTTAAATTTCAAAGCATCAATAGATTATATAATAGATAAAACCATTCATCAAGACATGATGAAAACACTTGATTATCTGCCGGATTCTTCGGTTGATTTAATTGTTGTAGATCCGCCATATAATCTAACCAAAGTTTTCGGAAACAGTGTATTTAAAGAGCGCGATTTCAGTGAATACAAAAAATGGCTTGAAAAATGGGTCAAGAAGCTTCCCCGAATATTGAAGGAAAACGGAAGTTTGTATATCTGTGCGGATTGGAAAACATCAATTTCAATACCAGAGGTTGTTGGCAAATATTTTATCTTGCAAAATCGTATTTCTTGGGAAAGAGAAAAAGGACGCGGCGCGAAAGATAATTGGAAAAATTGTTTAGAAGACATATGGTTTTTTACCAAAAGTAAAGATTATACGTTTAATTTAGAGGCCGTAAAAATTTTGCGTCCGGTAGTTGCTCCTTATCGAGATGAGCAGGGTGAGCCCAAGGATTGGGTAGAAGAGAGCGGCAAGCGCAGCCGTCTGACATACCCGTCAAATATATGGACAGATATCTCTATTCCGTTTTGGTCAATGCCTGAAAACACACCGCACCCAACACAAAAACCTGAAAAATTAATTGCCAAGCTGATTTTAGCCTCAAGTAACGAAGGGGATGTTGTCTTTGATCCGTTTTTGGGGTCAGGAACGACAGCGGTTGTTGCCAAAAAACTCGGCCGCCATTATATTGGTATTGAAAAAGAAAAAGAATATGTAGCATACGCCGAGTTTCGTCTAGAACAAGCGGAAAGAAATAAAGAGATACAAGGTTACGAGAACGGTGTATTTAAATCACGTAACGCCGAAATGTAGATATAAAGTTTAAGCCATAAAAGAAGCAGAGCCACTTGTATTTTATTTAAGAAAGCATAAATCAAATTATGCCGAAAAAAATTCGGCATAACGAAATCTTTAATAATTTTTTTAGGAGAAATATTAATGACAAACAAAAACACAAGCAAGTCGGCTTCGAGTAACGAAAATTCGACAAGCAACAGCAACAATACCTCAAAAACCGGTTGCGGTTGCGGCAAAAATAAATAGTCGACTAAAAACATAATACATATCGTTTGCACGTTATTATTAACATAATATCACCTTAATTACACCGTCCCGACAAAAACACACTTGTCGGGACAATATTTTTTCATTATAGTGAAAGCAAGTAAAACAACGAAAGGAAAAACATATGCGAAAAGTGGCATTAGTAGCAGGATTTCTTATGCTCTTTAGCTCCAAAGCTTTTGCGCAAAAGGCAACAGACATCATAGAAATAGAAAGCTATTTAAACAATATAAAAACATTGCAAGCATCGTTTGTTCAGACAGCAAGCAACGGCAACACCTCGGAAGGAAAGATTTATATTGCCAAGCCAAATAAGATTCGCATGGAGTATGATGAACCGGTAAATGTATCAATTATCGGCGATGGAAACTTTATTGTATATAATGACAAAGAATTAGATCAGGTTACCCATATTGATTATGATGATGTTCCGGCAAGTCTAATTTTAGCCAATGATATAAAAATTGATGGTAAAAAAATTAAAATAACCGATTTTTATAAGGATTCGGGAACAACCGAAGCGGTTTTTGAGTATGAAGTCAATGGCGAAACTCACCCGATAACATTAGTTTTTAATAACAATCCTTTTGAATTAAAACAGTGGAAAATTACAGATCCGCAAGGAATAGAGATTAGCGTTTTTCTTTATAATATGGAACAAGACAAAGAGCTTGATGAAACACTGTTCACAGTAAAAGAAAAACAAAACCCCGCAAGAAAGAAAAATCGGAGATAAGATGACAACCGTAAAACTCGCAACATGGAATGTAAATTCCATAAGAATAAGGCTTGAACACTTAGCAAGATTTGCCAAAGAAAAACAACCGGACATTATTTGCCTTCAAGAAGTAAAAGCCAAACCGGAAGATTTTCCGTTTGATGATGTTCGTTCGCTGGGATATGAAAATATCGCCTTATATAGTCAGGCCGGCTATAACGGTGTTGCAATTTTATCAAAATATCACTTGGATAAGGTAAAAGAGTGCGATTGGGTGGGCAAACACGATGCCCGCCATATCAAAGCCACAATATTGGGCGATGTTGAAATAAATGATATTTACATTCCGGCTGGTGGCGACATTCCTGATCCGATAGAAAACCTCTCATTTGCCCATAAATTAACTTTTATGGATGATATTGCCGAATATTGGGAGCAGCATAAAAAAGAAAACCAAGATAAAAAAATGATAATCTGCGGCGATTTTAATGTTGCGCCTTTAGAAAATGATGTTTGGAATCATAAACAGCTTTTAAAAATCGTATCGCACACTCCTGTTGAAGTCGAGCGATTAAATCGCCTAAAAAAATCGCTTGATTTTATTGATATAGGACGAGAATTTCACCCTGAACCCGAAAAAATCTTCACCTGGTGGAGCTATCGCAATCCGAACTGGAAGACCAACAACAAGGGACGTCGCCTTGACCATATTTGGACAACACCAAAGTTAAAAGACAATATCAAGGGCTACGAAATTTTTAGCCAAACACGCTCATGGGAGCGACCGTCAGACCATGTTCCGGTTTTAGCCGAATTTTCTTTTTAATCAAATATTGAGAAGATAGCCGCCATCTTCAGTCATAATGAGCTGTGCAGAATCATCTCCATGCTCAACTTTTTGCCGTAGGCGATAGATATGTGTTTCAATCGTGTGGGTTGAAGCCTCTGGGCTATACCCCCAAACCTCTTGCAGAAGTTCATTTTTTGATGTGATATTCGGCGAAGCCTTATAAAGATGTTTGATGATAGCCACTTCTTTTTCAGTTAATTTAATGGATTCGCCGGTTTTTAAATTAATAATATCTTTGGCGGCTGGTTGCAGTTCATAAGTTCCGAAGCGCAAAAATCCTTCAGCCGAATTTTCAAAACGACTAATGCACGAATGCAACGAATCAAGCAGTTCAGCGAGCCGAAAAGGTTTAACAAAAACATGAACATTTTCAAGGGTAGACATTTTTTCATCAGAAGTAAACAGAAACAGAGGTACTTTTGCATCCACGGTTTTTAACAAGGATACATCTTCATCAATAAGGGCGATATCAAAATTATCCACTTGATGACGAACCACAGAAAAACCTTCATTCATACGTTCAATTTGCTCGCACAAATCATTGGCAAAAAAATCATTAGAACTTAGAAGCAAAATATTAGTCATTAAAAAATTCCTTGTACTAGAAACTCAAACCAATTCCGAGAGCAAAGGCATAACCCTTACGATTTTTTTCAAGGGCGGGATCTTCTCCACGGAAATTAACATGAGCCGCGAGGGCATAAACATGAGCATATTTATTAATTTGAAAGTCATTGGCTAAGAGCAGAATTTGGTCTTTGTTTGAGGAATTATCGGCCTGAGATTCAAAATAACCGAGAGAAGATTTAATCGGGCCGAACTGATAGCCGATTCCGGCATTCCAAGCCTGACCTTCGCGGTAGCTGTCAAACAATCCGAGAGAAGAATTGGCACGAGAAATTTCAAAATCATTGCCGTCGACATAGGTTTTGCGAAAACTACCACCGACCGACCAATTTCCGTAAGATAAGAGCAGTCCGGCTGATAAGTCGTTATCGTTTTTATGATAAAGTCCATAACCGAGAGAAAGCTCAGCTTGAATGGAACCAAAATTATTTTGATGATAAAGCCCAAGAACATAAGCATCGTCACGGTCATAAGCGGCATTAGAGCTGACAAGTCCGCGACGATTTTCGGTATCGGGAATATAGGAAAACCCAAGCGTCGAATTATAAATTTCAGAGGTAAAATACGAAATTTTCGGAGCGACACCATCGGTATTAATTTCAGTTGAGTTTAAAGTTTTAAACGAGGTCTGAATCCCTTTGCGTCTTTGCCAATTTGGATTCGCAATAAAATCAACAATATCTGAATTATTGAGTTTAATAGGAGAAACCGAAGGCGCACCGACGGATAAGAGTGCGGCGGCATTAAATGTTTCGCCGGCAGAGAATGTTCCGAACGGTGTATTTAAATCAGCGGAGAGCTGTTTACCCCAACTTCCGTTATTAAAATTTTGCACTTCTTTGTCACTGGCTGCCATAAGGTCAAGGAAGAGCGTTGCGGAATAATCATCAGAAAAAGAGTAAGAATAAGAAGCATTGAGATTTCCTGCCGCTTGCAGAACATTGTTTTTTTGTAAAGGCTCATAAGGCTTGGACACATCATTATAGGCATAGAAAAAATCAGCATCACCGGCAATATCAAAACCGCTTTCGGCATGAGCCGAAGTTGCCATAAAAAGAACACCACCTAAAACAAGAAATAAAAAGCGCATATAAAACTCCAAACCTTAACAACAGGAATAAGTTTAAGCATAAAAAGTCAAGATATCAAGAATAAAAAAAGCGCTCAATGAGCATAGGAGCAAGACGAACTTTAGTTCGAACCCGGTCGCCGAGAATTTAAAGCAACAAAAAAGACCTCAGCTAAAAAAACTGAAGTCTTTAAGAAACTGGCGCACTCGGCGGGGCGAGAGGAAAGCAAAGGCTCCGGTGGAGGCTTTGGTGACGAGCGAGGAGAATTTGTTAGGGATTGAAAGGCGCGACAGCGGCTTGAAAGAGCGTTACAAATCGACTGACCGAAGCGAGTTAGCGAATGAAATGAGCATAGGAGCAAGACGAACTTTAGTTCGAACCCGGTCGCCGAGAATTTAAAGCAACAAAAAAGACCTCAGCTAAAAAAAACTGAAGTCTTTAAGAAACTGGCGCACTCGGCGGGGTTCGAACTCACAACCTTCTGATCCGTAGTCAGATGCTCTATCCAATTGAGCTACGAGTGCCTTGAACTAAGTTCGATAAGTTTAATATAACGAAATAAAAAATAATGCAAGCAAAATTTTCATAAATTTAAAAGAATTTTAATTTGTTGAAACTAAGATAAAACGCAAGGTTGAAAATTTTTTTGCAAAAAATTAGGGATTAAGACTTGTTTTTCTGCAAAATAACCTTTACAAATAAAAAGAAAAGAGTAAAACAATAAATCTGAAATTAATCGGTTTAATAAAAGGTTCGTTTTATGAAAAAGACAGTATTAAATTTATCACTCGCAGCGTTATCGGTTATGCTGATAAGCGGTTGCAAATCAAGTTCTGAGGCTTTGTTTCCGACAATTGTTGGTTCAGAGGATGACTATGCGCGGAACGATATGCCGATATTGGGGACGACAAATTTTGAACCGATAGAAGTTTCAGACGGTAGCGAGACCGGAACTTTTGTTGGGCAGAAAGTTATATCTTTCCGCAAAGAATTAACCCAACTTCAGGATTCGATACGCACCAACAATCAAGAATTGCAGTCAATCAGAGCTTCTGTAATCAGCAATGCCTTGCAGTATCATAAAAACATTGGTGCGATTGAAGCAAAATTACAGGTCGGTACAACTCCGGGAAACCCGAACATGTATCAGGTTTTACAAAGCGCTCAAACCAACATTCAAACCATGAATGTTAATACCGATGCTTTGAACCAGCTTTCAGCCAGAGTCGCCTCTGATGCGGCCATGACCGAATATTTGCTGGATTCGATACGTGCAGCTTATAGTGTTTCCGGCGCCGTTGATGAAGATCACCGCCAATTGCGGATTCTCGAAAATGAAACCAACCAAACCTCAATCTTGATGAACAGCTTGCTGTCAGAAGTTAATGCCGATGTTTCACGCCAACAACAATATGTTGAAACCGCACGTAACTATATCATTGACTTGAACGAGGCTATTAAGGTTGGTAGCTATGGCGTTGCCAATGCACCGTTAACCAGCAGCATTGTCCGCCCGACAGGAAACGCTCTTCTTGTTGGTAAGCCGATTCCCGTTGCCAGCGGAAAGCCATTGTTTACAGCCAAATTCAATCGTGACAATGTTAATTACAAAGATGGTCTAGAACAAGTTGTTAATGGCGCGCTGGATAGAAAACCAAATGTCTTTTTTGATGTTGTCGCCGTAAGCCCTATGAGCGGTAGTTCAGCCAGCAAAAATATGGCACAGAAAAAGGCCACGGAAATCTTCCAAGAAATGATTGATATGGGAGTTAGTGCTGAAAAAATTTCAATTTCATCACGCAGCAGCGCGGATGCCTCTTCAGCCGAGGTTCAAATTTTTGTAAGATAATAAATTAAGTGCAATGACAAACAAAAAAGCGGTAGGTTTCTCCTGCCGCTTTTTTTTGTAACTGGTGGAGGTAAGCGGGATCGAACCGCTGACCTAATGATTGCGAACCATTCGCTCTCCCAACTGAGCTATACCCCCAGCGATAATGCAGACTATAAAGAATCAAAATCCACTTGTCAAATAGAAAAAGGAAAAGTAAACCGCATAAAAAATAGAGACTTTAATCGATCCCGTCTATCCTCAACACTTACGACAAAACCCACCTTTCGGTGGGCTTCGTCCTAATTGGCGGATAGAGTGGGATTCGAACCCACGGTACCCTTTGGGGGTACACACGATTTCCAATCGTGCGCCTTCGACCACTCGGCCATCTATCCATCATCTCCGCTTAAGCTATATTATTAACTCTATTTTTGCAACAAAAATTTTTCTTTTTTTTATTCTCTGTCTTAGGCCTTGATTTATCGTTACATTTCCTTTATCTTAGACTAAGTTAAATGTCACATAACGGTCTGTGTAATGAAAAAATTTATTTTATATCTTCTGTTTCTTGGGCTTTTATTACTTTTTTGGGCTTATTTTATAGAGCCAAATTTTTTGAAAGTTAAAAAGTATCAAATCAAAAATCCTCATCTGTCAGGATTAAAAGTCGTATTTGCCAGTGACTTTCATGTCTCGCCAAAACAAAAAGACTTTTTAAGAAAAACGGTATATAAGATAAATCAACAAAATCCCGATATTGTGTTTCTTGGTGGAGACTTTGTCAAAGGGCATCGTAAATCCTCATCTTTGCCTCCCGAACAAATAGCGGATGAGCTGGGAAATATTCGCTCAAAATATGGCGTCTTTGCTGTTTTAGGAAATCATGATTGGTGGTATAACGGCGAAGAAGTCGAAGCCGCTTTACGTAACAACGGAATTTCAGTTCTAAACAACAAAAACATTCAGATTAACACGCCAGATTTTAATTTTTTTGTTGCGGGTATTGATGATTACACAACCGGAAAATCAAATTTATCAGAAGCTCTAAAAGATGTAAAACAACCGCTCATTTTATTATCACACAATCCGGATATTTTTCCAAGCGTTCCCCAAGGAGTTGGTTTAACCTTAGCGGCACACACGCATGGCGGACAAATCACATTGCCGTTTTATGGTGCGGTTTTTACATCTTCTAAATATGGCCGTCGCTACGCCTACGGCCTGATTGAAGAAGATGACCATCAAATGATTGTAACAAAAGGAATAGGAACAAGCATTTTACCGCTTCGTTTCTTTTGCTCGCCTGAAATTGTTGTCATTGAGTTTATTTAAGTAAAACAAAACCGCTTTCCAAACGGAGAGCGGTTTTAATTTGAAGACCTCTTAAGAAAGAGGAACTTGATTAGTGAGCCAACTGAGCAGCAACTTCGGCAGCAAAGTCTTCTTCTTTTTTCTGAAGACCTTCACCGAGTTTGAAGCAAACATAGCCAGTCATCTTAATCGGGGCGCCGAGTTCTTTTTCAGCGTCAGCGATAACTTGTTTAACTTTTTTATCCGGATCCATGATATAAGCTTGTTCTTCAAGAACAACTTCTTCATAGTATTTGCGGATACGACCTTCAACCATTTTCTCAACAATATTTGCCGGTTTGCCAGAAGCCAAAGCCTGTTCAGAGAAAATAGCTTTTTCTCTTTCCAAAGCTTCAGGAGCAACATCAGCAATGGTGTGGAACAACGGATTTGAAGCAGCAATGTGCATAGCAATATGTTTGCCGAGTTCACGAAGTTTTTCTTTATCAGCCGGAGATTCTAAAGCAACCAAAACGCCGATTTTGCCAAGTCCAGGACGAGTTGCGCTGTGAACGTAAGAGGCAACAACACCGTCTTTAACTTCCAAAGTTTTAGCGCGGCGAAGGTTCATATTTTCACCAATCTTGGCAATCATATCAGTCAAGCGCTCGCAGAAAGGTTTGTGAACCTTCGGGCAAGCAAATTTTTTCATTTCTTCAATATCGCCGTTATCCAACAAGGCAACTCTTGCAGCATCTTCAACAAATTCTTGGAAGATATCATTTTTGGCGACAAAGTCTGTTTCGGAGTTTACTTCAACAACAGCGCCTTTGTTTCCTTCAACAGCAACAGCAACCAAGCCCTCAGCAGCAATACGGCTTGCTTTTTTGGCAGCAGAAGCCAAGCCTTTTTTGCGCAACCAGTCAATTGCTTTTTCCATATCACCTGCGGTTTCGGTCAAAGCCTTTTTGCAATCAAGCATTCCGGCGCCGGTTGTTTCTCTTAATTCTTTTACCTTTGCGGCTGTAATCTCTGTCATTTTATTTTTTCCCTATTTTCGTGAAATTTTGTAATGGGGGCGGCGATATGAATTCATACCGCCGCAATTTTGTTTTCTGCCTAAAGATTATTCGGCAGAAGCTTCTTCCTTGGTTTCAGCTTTTGCTTTGCGCGGAGCTCTTTTTTTGGTTGCTTTGGCTTCGGCTTCAACGCCTTCAACCATTTCTTCAACCTTCAAGCCCTGAGAAGCGATTTCAGCCTGCATACCATCAATGATGGCAGAAGACATCAATTCGCAATAAAGCTGGATGGCGCGGATAGCATCATCATTACCCGGAACCGGCAAATCAACATCATTCGGATTTGCATTGGTATCGGTAATACCGATAACAGGAATACCAAGCTTTTTAGCTTCTTTAACAGCCAAAGCTTCTTTCGGAGTATCAATAACGAACAGCAAGTCCGGCTGACCACCCATATTCATGATACCGCTCAATTCCTGAGACAGTTTAGCCTGTTCTTTTTTGAGGTTGAGCATTTCTTTTTTGGTGTAGCCGTCATAAGCGTTCTTTTCTTCCATCTCGTTTAATTTAACCAAACGAGCGATTGATTTATGAACGGTTTTCCAGTTTGTCAGCATACCGCCGAGCCAACGGTAGTTTACATAAAACTGACCGCATCTTTCAGCGTTTTCTTTAACAATGTCTTGAGCCTGACGTTTTGTTCCGACGAACAGAACGCGACCGCCGTTAGCTGCAACATCACGAGCGGTAGCCAAAGCTGTATAAAGCATTGGATAAGTTTTGCGCAAGTCAATGATGTGAACATTGTCTTTTTTGCCATAGATATACGGAGCCATCTGCGGGTTCCAACGACGCGCATGGTGACCAAAGTGTACGCCAGCTTCAATCATCTGACGCATTGTAAATGTAGGAAGTGCCATATTTTTTATCCTTTTCCGGTTATTCCTCCGCAGATGTTTGGCTTTATTTCTAAAGCACCGGAGCGAAACGGCTTTCATAAACCTTCCGCCTTATCTGCGTGTGTATTTTGTTAACAATCATCAGAGCACCATTGCTCTGACAGGGCTGTTTTTACTCTTTAATCTTATAAATTGCAAGCATTTTTTTATTTAAAAACAAAAAAACCCCGCTTAGGCGGGGAAAAATTCAATAAATTGGAACAAAAAAGCAATACTAAAAGCGACTAGCGCAAAAATTAGTGCGCTTTCAAAGATTTTGAACCATTCCTGCCGTGTCGGAAGTTTTTCGTCATCGGGAAAACCGGCAATGATAATAACCGCTCCTATCGCTGCATACCAATAGCCTAAATCCAAATAAAGCGAAAGGCATATGCTCAAACCATAAAAGATAAAGCTTGCAATCCACTTCTGGTGCTTTGGTACAGGGCTTTCGCTCCATGGGTCTAGGGCCAAACTACGTTCAAAAAAATAGCCGCAAATCCATAGCACGAGCGATAGCACGGCCACAAGAATCATTTGCTTAAAGTTTACATCAGGGTGAGCGGCGACAATAATTGTCGATACGATAGAAGCACCAATCAAAAAGATAATTTCTTTTTTCATAATATAATATTTTAATAATTAGACGTTGTTTACTTTTTAATACATATCGAAAATTTTGTCAAGAAAATTCTGTTTCAAAAAATTTTGTTCTCAATCTGCTTTTCTTGCTTGAAAAATAAGGGCTTTTGAAGTATATTGCCCTCAAGTTTTTAGAAAGTTGTAAGGTTAAATATGTCTGATTTATTTGAAGCAACCACGGCTGTTGCCCCGTCTTATTCGGCTCAAGATATTGAAGTTTTGGAAGGATTAGAGCCAGTCCGCCATCGCCCCGGAATGTATATCGGTGGTACGGATGAAACCGCTTTGCACCATTTGGTCGCCGAAATTTTGGATAACTCTATGGACGAGGCGGTTGCCGGTTATGCCAATCATATTGAGGTGAGCGTTAACGCTGATTTATCGGTTACGATTGCCGATAACGGCCGCGGTATTCCGGTTGACCCGCACCCAAAATATCCAAACAAATCTGCGCTGGAAGTTATTATGACGGTTTTGCACTCGGGCGGAAAGTTCGGCGGTGGCGCTTACAAAGTTTCGGGTGGTTTGCACGGTGTCGGTTTGTCGGTGGTGAACGCTTTATCAGACAAGTTGGTGGTTGAAATAGCCCGTGACAAAAAGCTTTATCGTCAAGAATATTCTAAAGGAAAGCCGTTGACCCCGCTTACGTTGGTTGGAAACGCGCCAAACCGCCGCGGAACGTCTATCACTTTTCATGCTGATGCCGAGATTTTTGGCTCTCGTTCTTTTATGCCGAACCGCATCTATCGTATGGCGCGCTCAAAAGCCTTTCTGTTTAAGGGCATAAAGATTTTATGGAAATGTGCGCCTGAGCTTTTGGCCGAAGATGACCCGACGCCAAGAGAGGCAGAACTTCATTTTCCAAATGGTTTGCGCGACTTCTTGAACTACCAAATCGGCAGTCGTGCCACCATCAGCCGCACCATGTTTTCCGGTGAGGCCGACTTAGCCAATGATGAGGGCAAGGTTGAATGGGCAATTACCTGGCCGGAAGATGAGAACGGCTTCTGCCATTCTTACTGCAACACGGTTATTACGCCGCAAGGCGGAACGCATGAACTCGGCTTCAAAACGGCTTTGGTTCGCGGTCTTAAAGAGTATGGCGAGATGGCAAATGTCAAAAAAGCCGCTTCGATTACGGCTGAAGACTTTTTGAGCAACGCCTGCATAATGTTATCAGTCTTTATTCGCGACCCGCAATTCCAAGGTCAAACTAAAGACAAACTTACCTCGTCAAAAGCCATTCGCTTGGTTGAACAGGCGGTTAAAGATTCATTCGACCACTGGTTGACTTCCGATGTTGAAAACGCTTCGGCTTTGCTGGAATATGTGATTGAACGCGCCGAAGCCCGCAAAAAGAAAAAAGAAGAAAAGGTTCAAAACCGCAAAGCCCCAACCAAGAAGCTTCGCCTTCCGGGGAAACTGGCAGATTGTTCGCAAGCGGCGGCCGAAAATACCGAAATTTTTATCGTTGAGGGAGATTCCGCGGGTGGCTCCGCCAAAATGGGGCGTGACCGCGTAACCCAGGCGATTTTGCCTTTGCGCGGAAAGATTTTGAATGTGGCCAGCGCCTCGCTTGATAAAATCACCCAAAACCAAGAAATTAAGGATATGATTGAGGCTTTGGGCTGCGGCATTAAAGAGAACTATGTGGAAGACAACCTCCGTTATGAAAAAATCATCATCATGACCGATGCGGATGTCGACGGTGCGCATATTGCCTCATTGTTAATGACCTTTTTTTATCAGCAAATGCCAAAGCTGATTGAAAACGGACATCTTTATATCGCGACGCCGCCGTTGTATAAAATCGTGGCCGGCGGCAAAAACTACTACGCGCTTGATGATATTGAAAAAGACAAGATTTTAGCAAAAGTCGTTAAAGGAAATATAAAGCCCGACATCAGCCGCTTTAAAGGTTTGGGCGAAATGAGTCCCTTACAGCTTAAAGAAACAACTATGGATAAGAAGAACCGTATGTTGTTGCGTGTGATGTTGCCTGATACCGCTACCGAAGAGGGCAAGGAAGAAGCTTTTGAAACACGGCGGCAAGTCGAACGCCTTATGGGTAAAAATCCGGAAACACGCTTTAAGTTCATTATCGAACGCGCCAAATTTGTTGACGACTTGGATATTTAAAAAGCAAAAGGCAGGAAATCTCCTGCCTTTAAGTTTTGGGTTTTGCAGCCATTAAAAGAAATAAACGCTTGCTCCGATGATAATTGTTGCAGCCGCCAAAGCAACAAACACCATAATGGCTCTTGTGCGATATTGATCATAAGCGACAAAAGGCTTTGCTTCTTCCGCTGTTATCAGCCATTGCGGTTTTGTAGCCGCGTCATCTTCCTCTAAATCCTTCTTTTCCGACAATTCTTGGTCATAAAGCTTTCGCAATTTTTTGAGATAAAACTGTCCGAAGACGATTATTCCCAAAATAATAAGTCCGGTAACAATAATAGTTTCCATAAAATAAATATGTTTTTTTTGTTAATAATAAAATTTCGTTTTGAATTATAATAAGATTGTCAATTTTGTCAACACAATCTTTCTTAAAATATTTAGGCTTCTTTAACCATAATCATTTATCTTCTTTTCATCACAGAAGTTGAGGTATTTTATGATTAGAAAAGCCCACCCGTCGGATTATGAAAAGATTTGCCATCTTTGCGAAAGCAATGGTATTTCTGCCGCAAATATTGCCTTGAGCCAAATTTTTGTTTTTGTTGACCGGCGAAAAATAAAGGGTTTGATTTACCTCAGCGAGTTAAACGAAATTTTGCATTTATGCGTACAATCCGAGTATCAGCGCAAAAAAATTGCAACCAAGCTATTGCGCTATGTTCGGCGGAATCGTCCTAACTTGATGGGGTATATTAAGGTTTCAAATATTGCAGGGCTGCGTTTATTACAAAGTCAAGGGTTTAAGGCCATAGCTGAAACAAAACCAGACAACAACGGAGAAAAATCTCTATCCATGGCTTGGGCGCAAGGCTGTTTCTCTGGCTTTCGAAAAGTTTTTGCCGGTGATTCATAATCTTTTTGTGATTTTTTATTCTTTTTTTATTTGACAAGTGGATTTTGATTCTTTATAGTCGCTTTATCGCTGGGGGTATAGCTCAGTTGGGAGAGCGTTTGAATGGCATTCAAAAGGTCAGCGGTTCGATCCCGCTTACCTCCACCAGTTTTCAACACCGTCCTTTGGGGCGGTTTTTAATTAGGCAAAATCTGGGGGTATAGCTCAGTTGGGAGAGCGAATGGTTCGCAATCATTAGGTCAGCGGTTCGATCCCGCTTACCTCCACCAATTACAGAAAAAGCGGCAGGATTATCCTACCGCTTTTTTGTTGCT
>CASFLB010000025.1 GCA_949295395.1 uncultured Pseudomonadota bacterium
GGCGAAGATAAAAAACTTGATGTCAAGGTTGATGTCAAAGAGGAAAATTTTGCCTATGACAAAGCTCGCGTAAATGTCAAAGGGGAAGAAAAGGTCGAAAATATCAAGTTTGATTTGGCATCTATCAAGACCACAGCAGCTTCTGCAACTGAGGTAAAGGCACAGCCGGAAACGATTAATAACAATCTTGTTCAACCTCTTGTCGCTGCTGAAGTACAACCGCAAAATGCGGCTCTAAACACGGCAAATACAAGCAGCTTGAGCGCCGGACTTAAAGGCGTTAGCGAAGGATTAACTCAGAGCAATACCGCTAATTTGGCAAATCTTGCCGGTACCGAAACCGCCGCTCATAATCTAAAGGCTGAAGGTTCTGTTCAAGGTGATAATAAAACCACCTTCCGCGATGTTTACAAAGGCATGAGCCGTGAAGTCGCTGAACAAGTCAAAGTAAATATTACCAAATCGGCCGTTAAAGGTGTTGACAGTATCGAAATAAAATTAAAGCCGGAAGAACTCGGGCATATTGAAGTTAAAATGCAAATCTCAAAAGACGGAAAATTGCAGGCGCATATTATTTCAAGCCGTGCCGAAACGATGGACATGTTGCAAAAAGAACTTCCGACTTTGGAAAAAGCTTTTGCTGATGCCGGATTTTCGTTAGACAACGGCAGCCTGAGTTTCAGTTTTAGAGACAACCAAGCCGGCAACCGTGAGAACAACGAGCTTCGCCAGTTTTTGAGCAATGTATTTGAACAAGAAGCCGGCAATGAAAATAACCAAATGGCGGAGCTTTCCGGCTATGAGAGCTGGGACGGAAAATCAGCTCTGAATATCAGAGTTTAATCTAAAAAAGGAGTAAAGCCATGACAGATGTAAATGCAATAAATGGTTATACCCAGACAGGAACGTCAACAACAAATTCCGCATCACAGACGTTGTCGGCGGATATGAACACTTTTTTGACGCTCTTAACAACCCAGTTAAAATACCAAGATCCGCTTGATCCGATGGATACAGCCGAATTTACAAACCAGTTGGTCCAGTATTCAAGCGTAGAGCAAGCCATTCAGACAAACAGCAAGCTCGATTCATTAATCAGCATGACTGTTTCAAACTTAGGGGCTCAGGCCGTATCATACATCGGCAAAGTTGCACAGGTCTTGGGTGATGTAATGCCTCTTGAAAACGGCATGGCAAAAGCCGCATATACGCTTGATAAAGATGTCAAGAGCGTATCCGTTGTCGTAAAAGACATGAGCGGCAATATTGTATATTCCGGCGGTGGTGAAACAACGGCCGGTACACATGAATTCACATGGGATGGAAAAGACTCAAACGGCAATCAGCTAGAAGACGGTGCTTATCAGATTGTTGTCCGTGCAGAAGTTGCCAATGGCGAAACTGCCGCAAATGTTACAACAACGATATTCGGACGTGTTACCGGTGTCGCCAGTGACAGTAATGGTGTTTACATTGGCTTGGGTGATGCCGTAACGGCTAACTTAGGTGATATCTTGACCATTCGTAATGATGATTATTTTGATAAAGACAAAGTTCCTGATGGAGACGATTCGACAGATGGTGACGGCTCAGATGAAGGAGACGGCAACATTGATGGAGACGGTGATACCGGAACGGAAGAAGATGGCTCTATTGTCGAAGAAGTCGTTAGTGGAGTCGCAAGCGTGGCATCAGCAGCAGCAAAAGCCGCCGGCGCCGCAGTTTATGGAATATTATAAAAAACTTTAGGGAGTAAAAACAATGAGTATATTTGGCGCAATGCAGTCCGGTATATCAGGCTTGGCGGCCCAATCAACGGCCATGGGAGCTATCTCGGACAATATTGTAAACATCAATACTATTGGTTACAAAAACAATAATACGGCATTCCAAACTTTGGTAACCAAACAAACCTTTACCAGCCGTTATTCTCCGGGTGGCGTACAACCGGTAAGCAAACAGCAAATTAACGCACAGGGTTTGTTAGCATCCACCTCATCTTCAACAGATGTCGCAATTAGTGGTAACGGCTACTTCGTTGTTAATCAGGCGGCTAATCCGGGGGAAGGAGACTTGTGGGCTTATACCAGAGCCGGAAGCTTTGACGTTGATAACAATGGTTATTTGGTAAATACCGGTGGCTTTTATGCTCAAGGTTGGACCTTGCTTCCATGGAACGGAAATACCCAAGCTTCAACAGTCGAAATTAATGGTATTACCTATATGAAGGCTTATTATGAAAGCGACGGAAGCCTAACACTGATTAATGATAATATTATTGATAATAAAAACTTAAAGCCGATTAACTTAAATAACATCGGTGGTACAGCAACCCCGACCCAGCAAATTAACTTTGGCGCAAACCTGCCAAGTAATGATAAAATCGGAACAACACAAAAGATTTCGGCTTTGATTTATGATAGCTTAGGAAACGCCAGTAACTTAAGTCTTGATTTCCAAAAGACCAGCTCAACCGGATGGAATATGACAGCAACCGTTCCAGATGGTGCGGCAACCTCGATTTTGTACGGCAATAGCAACTCGATTGACGGAACATCAGATGTCTTTTCGGCTGCCGGACAATTAGAGTTCACCTCTATTCCGGAAAACGGCTCAAGCATTGCAATTACCGATGGAGCAACTGGTAAAACTTATACCTTCGTCTTCACCAACAATCCGGCCGGAGTTGTTGATCCGAACCAAGTTGCAGTTGACTTGTCAACAGGCGTCGTTAGCTTGAGTGACTTTACGGAAAAATTTGCGGAAGCTCTTCAAAATACATTGTCTTCAGGCGACCGCTTTACCGCCGGAACAGATAGAATTAACATTGTTCAATCCACAATGGGTGCAGAGCTGACCATAGATGCTAGCAAGACCTTGGCTTGCGTCCAACACTCAGCTAACCCGAACTTTAACACCGGTATTCCGACAGGTCAGTTCGTTATTCCGCAAATTGATAACGACATCAAAAACGGTGCCCGTATTGACTTTACCTCGACCACAAGCACAGACTACATCGGAAAAAGCATCGTTCTCGATGGTGTAACTTATACCTTTGGAGAAGCTGGAACTCAGGTCGATCCTCCGGCGGTAAAAGTCGATATTTCTTCAGCAATCAGCGGTGGTACGAATGTTGATGTGGCTCAGTTAGTCAGCATTTTAGGAAGCACTCTTCAAGCAAACGCAACCGAGCCGAGCCGCTTTAATGCAAGTGGTACCAGCTTAGAGATTTTGCCGAGTGAAACCGGTGGTGATATGGAAATTAACACCCAAGGCTTAGGCGCAGCTGTCAGCGGTGTCGTCAGAGATGACAATTCTGGCTGGGTAACAGCAAATAACTATGATGGTACCTTGAGTAATGAATTTTCAGTTGGTGAAAACGAAATTGAAGTTGGTTCAAAAGCTCCGGCTGTTCGCTTCAATGCTGATGGTACGCCGAAATACTTTAACGTTGACGAGCTCTCTATTCAATGGGCTAACGGTGCTGAAAATATGGATGGAACCCCGAATAACGGCACAAGAATTCAGTTGTTCATGGGCAACACCGGAACCAACGATGGTTTAACCAGCTTGTCAGGTGACTTCACCACCGACTATATCAACCAAGACGGTGCAAAATTCGGTAGCTATTCGGGTGTTATGATTGATGAAAGCGGTGTCGTAACAGCTTTGTTTGATAACGGTGAAACTCGCCCGATTGCTATTTTGCCTTTGGCAACCTTTGCCAACCCGAATGGTATGGAAGCTTTGACCGGTAACGCATGGATTGAAACCGATGCTTCTGGACAAGCTTTGCTGCAAAGAGCCGGAACTAATGGCGCCGGAGAAATCTCAAGCAGTGCTTTGGAACAATCAACCGTTGACCTGGCAACAGAGTTCTCTAACATGATTGTAACTCAAAGAGCTTATTCGGCTGCAACCAAGATTATTACAACAGCAGACGAAATGCTTGATGAATTAACCCGTATGTCTTAAGGCTAGGGATTAGTAAATCAATCTAAGAATTAAGAATATAATTATAAATCCCTAAAGTAAAAAAAGGCCTCAAGAAAGAGGCCTTTTTTAATGGAAAAGATAAAAATTTATTGCTCAACCTCATCTTCTTCAAGAGAGTCGGCTTCTTCGTCTTCTTCGGGATTATACTCAACACCGAGTTTGGCCAACATATCCGCGTTAATATCTTCACGCTGAGCCACAATCCAGTCCGGAACATTAGGAGCCGGAGGCAAAGCGGCTAAAGCTTTCATCTTTTTATCCAAATACCAACGAGGAGAATCTGCCATAATCGGGCGGTCAATAGAACCTTGCATCAAGACAACTTGCTTAAGCATAGGCAAGCTCAAAAGCTGGGTCGTGCTGATAACAGAAGTTCCTTGTAACTGATAAGAAACATTTTTATTAAAGGGGTTATTACCTTTACCAAAACCCTCGCTTTTAGAAAAAGAGGTCGTCTGCACGGTTTTATTACCAATCATTTTAGAAAAGCGCTGGGCAGTAACTTCGTTGTTTTGGGAAAGAATAACTTTGCAAGCCGTTGTTGAAATAACGGTTTCAAGATCATCTTTACCATATTTTCCGGAGATTTGTCCCAAATCTTGACCGATAAGCAAGTAAGAAACTTTTTGACCACGACCAACCGCCGGACCATCAATAATCGCTTTAAGTTTCGGCATTTGAGGAAACTCATCGAGAACAAACAAGGCAGGGAAGGGGCCCATAACACCGTCTGTTTTATTGTGGAATTTAGGCGGATTAGCAATTAAGTAAGAAGACATAAGCTCAATGAACGTACCGGAAATAATGTTTAACGCACGAGCATCAACCTGATTGACAGACAGATAAACCGAAATTGGTTTCCATTCACCGGTGACAGGATCTTTCATTCCGCGTAAATCTTTAAATTGTAAATCCGAAAAACTGGTACGAGAAACAACCGCGGCGTTCTTAAAGATACCAATACCCGATAAACCGGTTGACAGCACGGAGCCTCGCTCTTTATCCGGCATGGCGCTGAGTTGGCTCAGTTCAACGATACAACGTTGAGAATAACCAAAGCGACGAGCTTCTTCAATAGCTTCTTCAAGCATATTACGCATCGGGTCAGCCATGGCGGCCATCTGATCGCCTTCTTCAAGGCGGCGTTTGATTTCTTCGGATTGTTTGATTTGAGCCTCGGTAATCCATTCAAGAATCATGGCCAAGCAAGCCTCATGACCAATCCATTTTTCAGGCAGTAGAGCCCAAGAACCGATAGGTAGATAGTTGTCAATAGTTAAGTTTCCAGCTCTTAAATCTTGGATGGCTTTTGCCGCCATAGGGTCGCGCATTTCAAGATAATATCCTTCAAGCACGCGGCGGTCTTCATCATCAAGTTTTCCTTCATAAATACGAGCGATAAAATAGTCATTAGCACGAGCTTTTTCGCATTTAAAGGACACAAAATGAATAAAGCCGGTTAACGCAGCACGACCAGTTTTGGACCAGTGGGGGTCAGCATTCCCTTTTGGATCCTCAACCAAGATATTGCACATTGAGTCGACATACATATCTCGATCAGGCCCCGGAGCCGGCAAAGCATTAGGAGAAAGAGGATTCCAGCTAGGATAATAAATACCTTCGGCAGGGTTATCTTCAGCACCCCAGTTAATAACAAAGACCGGACCATCTTTAGCTCGAGCTCCGGTTGTGCTATAACAAAGCTCTGGTTTAGGGTCATTAACGACAATACTTAAACCATGAGAGTTAAAAATTGTCGGCACAACCACACCGGCTGTTTTACCGGTACCCGGAGGAGCGCAGCAAAGAGTTGCCAAAGTTTCTTTTAGCATCAACAATTTGCCATTGAACTTACCGACCACCTGACAAAAGCCGTCAAATCCAAGGAGAGGCATTTGTTTAATATCTTTTTCAGTAGCCAAACGAGCCGAACCATGAATGTTGGACTGAAAGCGATAAGGGTTAGCCAAGAGCCCGATTGTTAAGCCAAATGGCAAAGTGATGAAAGGCAAAATAGGCAGCCATAAACTGAAAGAAAAAGGTCCGTTATAGTGAGAAAGTTGCTTAAACCAACTCACATAACGAGAAGAGAGATAAGATGGATTTTCAAAAATTGTTTTAATAAAACGATAAGCGGTATCAAGACTTTCTTGCGACACTCCGGATCCGATAAGAAATCCGAGCGGCAAAGAAATAATGGCAAACACCACGGTAACGGCCAAAGAGATTAAAACCGTAACGACGGCCCATTGGACAGCGCTGTTATATTCTTCCCATTCTTCACCTTTTTTTTCAGACATAACTTTTCCTTATCAAATTAAGCAATCGAACGAATAAGTTTCTTTAGTTTTTCAAAGTCATTTTTAGAAATTGGAGCTCCGGCCTCGGGCAAGGTGCGAGCAAAAAGCGGAATTTCTTTAGGTGTTCCACGATCAATACGCGTAACCGAAACCTTTAAGTCATCCCAAATGTCAACCATATCTTCAGCGTTAATAATATTTCCGATTGAGACGATAACGAACGCCTTAACCGTAAAGTTTAAATTTTGGGAAGCAAGCGTTTCTTCCAAAACTTTGCGCGCAATATCAATTTTACGAACAGGGGATATCCTGTGTGAACTCTCAGAAAACCACAAAGGCTCTTCATCATTAAATCGCTCTTCATCGGCCAACCAATCACCGGTTTCCTTATCAATTAAACATAAAACAATTTGATTTTGAGACACGGCAGCAAAATCAATAAGGTTATTTTTGATTGTCAGACCATTAAGTGTTTCATATCCATGTTGTTTGATAACATCAAGAACGGAATTACCACTTCCTTTAGGCGAAGCTTGAGAGTTTTTGCGTTGAGCAGGCAAGGAAGAATCACGATTTTTAGGACCGCGAGAAGCCTCTCTATCACGAGTTTGAGGCTGTTTTTGATTATTAAAATTATCTTTCTTCTGTGGCAAAGAAGGCTTGGAGTCAGGCTGATGCTCCTCTTCGCTGGGGGTAGAAGCTTTTTCAAAGTCAAAATCGTCAATATTAAAATCAAAATCATCATCAGATGATGAATCCATCTGAAACAGAGAATGGTTAAATTCCTTAGGTTCAGGCTCCTTGGGTGTCGTGTTTTTCATTAACGGAGCACGTGAGGCCGCAACCGCCGGTGTCAAAGTTTTTGCCCGAGAAGGGGTAGCAATAAGTTTAGACGTATTTTCCGGTTCCGGACGATCATCAAGAGGAAGACGTAAGCTTCTGGGGCGAATTTCTTTATAAGACTTTTTCTTCTGAACATTTTTATAAGCTCCGGAATGAGCCATAATTTTAACCGGCTGAAAAAACATCCGACGAAACATCTTAATCGGAAAGTCAGCGGCTTTAAGAATATATTTCTCCCATTTGATAAGGCTAAGAGCGGCCCAACCGGACAGCCAAAGAGGAATAAAGGTTAAAACGATTAAAATAAAAGCCCACTCTTTTGGTGTTGAAATAACCCAACCAGAGAGCCACAAATTCCAAGCATGATGCCAATGTGAGGTTTGAAACATATCAAAATGCCAGTTGCGAAGCATAATAACCCGAACGCCTTCAATGAAGAACAAACTCCAAAAGAGGCCAACGCATAAGATTCGAGTCAGAACAACGAGTGGTTTCAAAGTCACAATCCTTTTACAAAATTTTCCTAAGTATAACAAAATAAAGTTAACAAGAGCTTAGTTTTTGGGTTTTGAAAACTTAGCTTTAAACATTTCACGAATTTCATCGGTTTTTTTATTATTATCTAAATCTTTTTCGAGCTTTTTGAGTTTATCCGCAATCTCCTCTTTTTCACTTTTAGCCCCGACAATTGTTGTGCCGATATTTTTTAGAACAACACGTTTGGATGATTGATAGCGGCGCACTTCCCAGTTGCGAAACATATCAAAAGGCTTAAGGAATAAAGCCCAATAATTGGTTCGTAAGGCCTTGATAAGTCCCCCAAGCCATAACACAAAGGCAAACACGAATGAGAACACGAACAAATAATCGGCATAAGATTTGATAACGCCACCCTGATTCCAAAAGGAAACCAAAAACTGCCGGTCTTGAGCAGAGAGAAAATTAAAATTCCACACAAAGACAAAAAAGTAAAGACAGACCACTAAGAAAAGGGCTGTCCAAATTGTTCCGACAAGTATAAAACGTAAAAATTTTTTCATGGCTATTTCATCAAAAAGCGATCTTGATAATATTTTCTCATCGCAGCGGTCAAGGCCGGATTGTCTTTTCCTTTTTCATCTTTCATGACATAGTCAGGATTTTTAAGATTTTGAAGGCGTTGTTGTCTTTTTTGTGCGCGGATTTGCTCAAGACGTTCACGAGCCTCTTTGCGGGCAGGATCTTTATTTATGTTTTCTTTAGCGCGTTCCAAAGCCTTGTGACGAGCAATCAAGCGTTCGCGCTCATCAGCCAAAAGACTTCCGGTCATATTATGTTGAAGCATTTTTTCTTGAGCGGTTTTATCAAAATTTTGTTGCATAACCACTTCTTCATATAAGTTCTGAGGTGTACCTTCAAGATTAACATTTTGAACTTGATTGAGAATGGCTTGAAAAGCCTCGTTTGGCTCATAAGCTCCTTTTTTGATGCGTCCAAAGATATTCTTTTTAGAAAAACCGTCAAAACGTCCTTTTTTAACATTTCCACGCGCTTTAACAGCGGCACCTGTGATTGTTTTGAGCAAATCTTTTGAGTAAGTTTGTACATCTTGGCCATTTCGCTTGGCATAATCAATCAAGCGCAAATAGGTTACAAGACCTTCTTTTTGAACTCTGTCCCATGCAGCTTGATCGGTTGGGGAAGAGGCATCTTTCATTTTGGCATCCATCAACGCCACATAAGCATAAATATTAGAAAACTGGCTGGCCGCAATCATATTATTATTCAGGCGCTCTTGCGTCTCTTTGATGCGTTGAGGATCAAGCAGTTTATCAAAATTTTTGCGTGACATATTTTTTAAGATAAAAGCCGTTTCATCACTAAGACCTTCAAAATCACCTTCACGCAAGCGAGCGGCCAAATCAATAAGTCCGGTATTGTTGGAAAATTTATTATCAGCGGCTTCTATATTCTTGACAGCTTTTTCATCAAGTGACTGCATTTTTTTGTAGGTGTCATAATTTTTAAGCTTTTTCATCTTCGGAGAAGAAGCAGCCTTGCACTCTTTTTCATATTTGCGCCGGTAATATTTTTTATCGTGAGCATAAACGGCTTCAATCCAAAGCCAGTTCATACCACCGATAAGCCAGTCATTAAACATATATTCAATGATGTCGCCGGTTTTAAAGGGGCCATTTTTCTTTTTTTCAGGATTAAGTTCGCCAGGGTCATCAATTCGTCTGGAAATTTCACCTTCATTAGTGTCTTCATTGTCACCGGTGTGTGCTTCAGGCGTCTGAGATGGGGTTTGAGAGGGGGCTTCATTAACCAAAGTTTCCGTTGAATGGTTTGGCTCATTGACAACAGTTTCCTTTTGGGGCTCATGAACGGTAACTTCTTTTTCAGGTTCGTGAACGGTAACTTCTTTTTGGGGCTCGTTATCAACGACCTCATGATTAGGACGAGCATCAGGCCCGCCTCGGCGTTCAGTATTTTCTCTATTTTGGGTATCGTCAGCCATTTTTTTTGCCTTTTCCAAACAATTTTTCTTTAATCATAACATCAAAAAAATGTTTTGTCTATAATTTTCTGCAAAAAAACTATAATTTTAAATGCTTTAAGAAGTTTCCGATAAGCCGGTTCATACGGATTCCGTCTTGAGGACCGACTTTAAGCAAGCCGAACAAGCGAGGCTTAATTTTGCTAAAATCAATCGGGGCAAAAACAGCCGGATTTTCGGTAAGAACTTGAAAGGCACCCTGAGGATCTTTGTTTGATGTTTTGAAAAAATTTTTAACCAACCGTTCGGCATTAATTGGAAACTGTTTCTCTTGAATGGCATCAATATAGGCTTTTGCCTTTTCCGCGCGACGCTGGTGTTCAAGATAAATTTCGCGTTCAAGCTTGCGTTTTTCTTTGCGGAGCTTTCTCTCTTTGTAGCTGATTTCGCAGCCTTCCATTTCAATAAGAATTTCAACATAAGAAATAATTGCAAATTGCAGGTTTTCATTTGACGTTTTTTCAGCAAAATCCAAAAGCTTTTCGTCATTCATGTCAGGAGAAATTTTATCGGTAATATCCGGAAATGCCTTAATTAAAAGATCCCAGCCTAAAAGAGTGTCTTCAGCAATTTTTTGCCCGATGGAGGGTTTATAATTAGGGCAAAGCATATGCGGAACAACATGAAAATCAAAAAGAGGCAGATTGGCATCATCAGCGATAAGCGTTAAAGCATCTGAAAAATTTTGATAGGCACGTGCTAAAGCCTTCTCTTCGGGGCGTAAAGCCGCCAATTCAGGAAAATCCTCATCATCAGATGTTGAAGCCGATGGCTTTTCTTCATCGGGCATGGCCTCATTTAATGTGTCATCTTTTTTATTATTTTGAGAAAGATTGGGCTCCTCAACGTCTTGAAGTTGAGATGAGATAAAATCATTAAGAAGCTGTTCAAAGGCCTCATCATCCATTTTTTCGTCAGTCATGATACCTCCTGTCAAAATGAGCTAAGCATCACGCGTGCTTTGGGGTGCAAGGTCTTGGCATCAAGCACAAGAAGACGATCAGGTTCGCCACCGTCTTTAATAAGAAAATAAAGGTTTCCTTCGGATTCGAATAAAGTATGGATACGACTGCCCGAGGGCTCATTTAAAGAAAGTTCCGCTAAGTTATCCGTAGGGGTAGATGGATTAATTTTTTTATAAATGAGCGTGGCAGCCATAAGAATACCAAACACGATTAAAAAGGTCAGTAAGGCAACCACGGCTTTAATCAATTTGAGTTTATCCATATCATTTTCCTTGCAAAAATCAGAATAATCTGTATCCTTCATACTACAAGAAAATTAGGAAAAAGTAAATGGAAAACGAAACGCAGATTATCCAAAGTCCTGAAGTTGACCAGCAAGATCAAGGAACACGGCTGGATAAATATTTATCCTTGTGCTTGCCGAATCAGTCGCGCTCACAAATACAGCGTTTGATAAAAGACGGACATATCAGCATCGATGATATTATCTTGAGTGATGCGGCGTATAAAGTTAAAGCCGGAGAAAGTTATACGGTTGATATTCCGGAAGCTAAAGAAGCAACCCCGACCGCAGAAAACATCCCGCTTGACATAATTTATGAGGACAAATCTCTTCTTGTTGTCAATAAACCGGCCGGCATGACGGTTCATCCGGCGGCCGGAGCATGGAGCGGAACATTAGTGAACGCCTTATTATTTCATTGCCAAGGAGAATTGTCGGGAATAGGAGGCGTCAAACGCCCCGGAATAGTCCATCGTATTGATAAAGAAACCAGTGGATTACTGGTCGTAGCCAAAAATGATGCCGCCCATAGGGGGTTAAGTGTTCAGTTTGCCGAACATAGTATTGAGCGACGATACTATGCGGTTGTGTATGGTGTTCCCCAGCCTTTAAGCGGAAGAATAGAAGGTAACATCGGTCGAAGCCCATATGATCGTAAAAAGATGGCGATGGTTAGTCGTGGAGGAAAAACAGCCGTAACAAATTATGAAACACTTGAAGGCTATCATAACGCGGCTGCAACACTATGTTGTAAGCTAGAAACCGGTCGCACCCATCAAATCCGAGTTCACCTCTCTTCAAAGGGTTGGAATTTAATTGGTGATAAAGTTTATGTAAAAAATCATAAAAGTTCACTTCCTTTTCCGCCGGAAGCCAAAGAATATGTAAATTCGTTTGGGCGGCAAGCCTTGCATGCTGCAACTTTAGGTTTTATACATCCGGAAAGCGGAAAATGGCTTGAATTTCATTCCGAGTTGCCTGAAGATATGCGGAAATTACAGCAAGTACTTAGAAACTGGAAATAAAAAAATCAAGGGAAATACAACTAAAGTATAGATTGTAGAAAAAACTAATACACGATAAAGTTGACGCAGTTCATTTTAGGGAGAAACAAAGAAATGACAGAAACTCCTATTGGACTTGACTTTTCGCCTGAGCTTAATATGGCGAGATATTTGCAGAGCATTCGCAAATATCCAATTCTTACCTCGGAAGAGGAATACAATTTGGCGAAAAACTATAAAGAAACAAGAGACGAAAAAATAGCCTATAAACTAATAACGCCTCATCTGCGTTTAGTCGTCAAAGTTGTTTCAAAATACAGAGGTTATGGATTACCGATAAACGAAATGATATCGGAAGGCAATATGGGGTTGCTCTACGCCGTCGAAAAGTTTGACCCGGACAAAGGTTTTCGTTTTTCGACCTACGCTTTATGGTGGATAAAAGCCTCAATTCAAAAATATATTTTGAATTCATGGTCTTTGGTAAAGATCGGAACAACCGCCGCTCAAAAAAAGCTATTTTTCAATCTCAGAAAAATAAAAAATAGCCTAAGGTTGGTCGAAGATCGTGAAATGAGCAGCGCGATAATGGAAGATATTGCCAAATCGCTTGATGTCAACATTAAAGAAGTGACGGATATGAATAACCGTATGTCGAGTCATGATGGCTCACTTAATATGGTGATTGACTCTTCATCAGATAGTGGAAGCGAATGGCTTGACTTTATTGCGGATAAAAAACCCAATCAAGAAGAAACGCTAGGATATAACGAAACTTACCAATATCGCAAAAAACTCTTTACGCAAGCTCTATCGTGCCTAAATGAACGCGAACGAGATATTCTATATAAAAGGCGTTTAAATGACAAAGCCTTAACCTTAGATGATTTAAGCAAAGCTTACAACATATCAAAAGAACGCGTCAGACAAATAGAACTAAACTCCATCCGAAAACTGCAGAAAGCCGTTGGAGAACTAGCGTTTCGTTAAAACACAAACAAGCCGAATAAATAAGAACTTTGCGCCGCAAAGTTCTTATTTTTGTAACAAGAAAACTACCGGCTAGGCCGGTAGTTCCAAAGAGCTTATAGCTTTACAGATAAAAAACTCCTTTGCTAGAATGAAGCGACGGTCTGG
>CASFLB010000026.1 GCA_949295395.1 uncultured Pseudomonadota bacterium
GCTCGGCTTAACCTTTCAACAGGTGCAAAAATATGAACGAGGTCTCAATCGTATCGGTGCCAGTCGGTTATGGGATGTTGCCATGGTTTTGAATGTTCCTATTACTTATTTTTTTGACGGCATGGGGGCTGATATTCATTCTCAAAGTCCGCGTCATCTGTATGGTGAGGACTTATCCTTAGAAAGAGAGACAAGCGATCCTCTGTTCAGTATGGAAAATATTGAGCTGATAACGTCTCTTTCTAAAATCAAAAATCCAAAGACGATTAACGCCATCCGCGAGTTAATTGCCTCTCTTTTGGGCTGATTTTTTGAAGAGTTTTTTCTTGGATTTTGATTTTATTTTGGCACCGAGTTTTTCAGGTTCGACAATTCCGCAAGAGATAATAAATTTCAAGCCCTCTTCAACCGACATTTTTAGCTCAATAACATCAGCCTTGGGAACAAAAATCAAAAAACCTGACGTAGGGTTAGGGGTGGTCGGAACAAAGACATTGAGCATATCATCTTTTAAGCTTTTTTTGACTTCGCCTTTTGTTTCGGCACCAAGAAAACCAATTGTCCAAAGACCTTTGCGAGGATATTCAAGTAAAACACATTTTGAAAACGCTCGCCCCTGATTGTCAAAAATTGTTTCGAATACTTTTTTTAATAATGAATAAACGCTGGAAACAACAGGCAGGCGCCGAACCATCCAGTCTCCGAGGTGAACAAAAAATCTTCCGATAAAACCGGCGGCAAACATTCCCACAAAAATTAAAAACAGCACAAGAAGAATAATCCCAATCCCCGGAACGGTCATTGGAATATTATAGCGTTCAATAATTTCGGGTGGAATCAGGTTATGAACGGAATTATCAATCCACAAAAAGATTTTATAGGCAATATAGGCTGTGATAGCAACCGGTGCGGTAACCAAAATTCCGGTGAAGAAATAAGCTCTGATTTTCTCGCCGAGTTTCATAAACACCGCCCGCTCGCGCTCTAAGCGAATGCGTTTAATGTTTTGAGCCCTTTGTTTTATTTTATCACTCATTTGTTGCCCCCTTTCCGAGCATCTTCAATAATAAATTGGAGAGAATTTCGACCTTGCCATGTATCTCGCCGCAAAACCCCAACCACATCATACAAAGACGCCTCAGGTGCCAAAAGCTCTTTCCCGAGAGTGCTGTCGGCAACACGAAACGCCATAGCCTTTAAGGAGGCTCCATTATCTCCGGTTAAAAAACACCGTACATGGCCGCTTCCGAACAGTGCCGGTTTCTTTATATGAACATTTTTTAACATAAGCCGAGGCTCGGCATTTCCGGCACCAAAAGGTTCAAGTTGTTCAAGCTCTTCCACCAAAGAAAGCGTAGCTCCGCCAACATCAAGGCAGGCCTCAATTTCCAAAATGGGAACAATCTCTTCGTCACCAAGTTTTTCTTTAACATAAGTTCCGACAAAGGTACGAAAGTCTTCAATCTTATCTTCGTTAAGCGAAAAGCCGGCTGCCATAATATGTCCACCGCCTTTGGTTAAAAGACCTCGTTCTTTAGCGGCAATAATCAGGGCGCCTAAATCAACATTGGGAATAGATCGTGCCGACCCTTTTACCTCATCGGGTTCAATGGACATCACAAAAGCTGGAAGATTATAGCGTTCTTTGAGCTTTCCGGCAACAATGCCGATAACACCTTGATGCCAGTCTTTTCCGGTAACAAAGGCAATCGGATAAGACTGAGGTTGCCCTTCAAGCTGTTCAATCGCTTCAAGAAGAACATAGGACTCAATTTCCTTACGTTGATCATTAAACTGGTTGAGCTTATCAGCCAGCAAGTTTGCCTCAACTTCTGACCGGGCGCATAAAAGCCTGTTTCCGAGTGCCGCTTCTCCGACACGACCGCAAGCGTTAATTCGCGGTCCCAAAACAAAACCTAAGTGATAAGCACGCGGTGCCTCCGTGACATTTGATTTGTCAAACAGAGCTTTAAGGCCGAGATTTCGCCGTTGCGCCATAACCTTTAGGCCTTGACGAACAAAAGCACGGTTAAGACCGAGCAAGGGAACAACATCGCAAACAGTACCGAGGGCGACCAAGTCAAGCCAGTTCATCAGCGGCGGTTCAGGATGATTTTGATAAAAACCGCGTTGACGTAAAACACGATTAACAGCGACAACCGTCATGAAGACCACGCCTACCGCTGCCATATATTTAAGATAGGGATAGTCTGTATCCTCTTCATCAAGACGCTTGGGGTTAACCAAAGCCAAAACATTTGGGCGTTTTATTTCCGCTTCATGGTGATCAAGAACCACAATTTCAAAGCCTTTTTCTTTGGCGTAGTCGAAAACATCAAAGGCAGTCGTTCCGCAATCAACGGTAATAACAAAATTGACATCTTGGGCTGCAAATTCATCAAACGCCATAATACTGGGGCCATAGCCTTCGTCACGTTCGGGAATATGCACAAACGGAACATTCCCGTTAGCTTCTAAAAACAAACGCAAAACAGATGTTGAGGTGGCTCCATCAACATCATAGTCGCCGATAATACCGATTTTTTCGTTATTTTGAATCGCCTTGGCGATTCGTTCGGCAGCGATTTCCATATCTTTCAAGACATAAGGCTCCGGCATAAGACGTTGCAGTTTGGGAGTAATAAAATCCCCAACCTCATCAGGAGAAATTCCTTTAGCCGTCAAAACGGAGCTGACAAGGGGCGATAAGCCGTATTTTTGAGCAATAAGCTCAGCATTGCGTTCCGAAAACGAAACCGCTTTCCATAAATTTCCGGCAAGAGATTTTTCTTTATCAGGCACAGAAGACAATCAAGAAACTTCAACACGGCGGTTAAGGCGTTCACCTTCGGGCATAACTTCTAAGTATGCTGGAGCGCTGTCCGACATTGCCTCAATTGAAATTAAGTCTGCAGGCATACCGGCGCGGCGCAACTCACGAGCAACAGCTTCGGCGCGCTTTTGCGAAACCTTAAAGTTTGCTAATTTATGAGAAACGATATCGGTATCATTGGTGCGGCTGGAAGCATGTCCGACAACGCGAATATGGGCGTTGTCCTTCTTGGCGGCACGTACGATTTTTCTGATTCGTTCACGATAATCCTCATCAAGGAACGAGCTTCCGTTAGCAAAATAAAACGTGTCAAGCTGATAGGTAACACTTGGCTCAAAAGGTTTCGTTGAAGGGGCGTCTTGTTCAAGGCTAACTTCTGATGATGTGATATCTAATTCTTCGGTTTCAACCGGAGTGGTTTTAGCTGAACCGACCTGTTCCATCGAGGCAATAAACTCTTCATCGGAGAGATATCTTATTTCAGGCATCTTGCGGGTTTCGTCAGGAGTTTCTTCGGTGATTTTATCAACCAAAGGCTTTGTTTCTTCCTCAAGGACTTGGGGGCGATTTTCCGAAGCATCTTTAGAGGTATTGTCAGGTTCGTCGGCAGAATTATCCACAAGCTTGCTTTCGACGGAAGCTGTTTTCGATTCGTCTTTGCTGGCCGAAGTTTCGGATGACGTATTATCAGCAACTTCCTTAACGTCGCTCGAATCATCAAACTCATGCTGCGCAGAGGGCAGAGCATCTCCGGCGACAATTTTTCCATCATCGACGGAGGCATTTCCTCCATCAAAAACAGCACAGCCGGAAATCATGGTTAACATTGAAAAAAAAGCAAAAACATAAAATTTTCTCATACCTTGAAACCCTACGATAAAATTCATAACTACCCATAGTGATATAATATAATCTTGCTTTAGACAAGAACAAATCGAAACAAAAAAACAAAAAAAACAATAAAGATTGTATTTTAAAGAGAAGAAGCTATAATCAAAAAAAGTCAAAAGTCGGGAGAAACAGGGAATGAAAGCAAGCGCAGCCGATTCGGCAATAGATATCGCCTATTGGTATTTAGATCGAGCCGACGAAGAAAAGCTTTTTCTTGATGAGGAAAAATTACAACCTTTGCTATACTTATCGCAAGTCTATTTCGCTAGGATGTATAACGGTGAGGTTCTGATGCCGACGGTGTTTATCTGTGACGAAAACGGATTCTATGAACCGAACATCAAAAAAATACTAACACTTGGGCGACCATTTATGCCCCGAGCAAAATTTGAGAAAAAGGTTGAAAAATTTTTGGAAGAAATATGGGATAAATATGGCCATAGCGCGAAGTCTTTGCTCGAAAAAGAAGTCAAAGACAGTTTGATTTATCGAGAGGAATATAAAAAAAATTCAAAAATTTTAATTGAGAATAAAACAATTGTTGAAATTTTAAATAAGAATAGTAAAATATTCGGCAGTGAGGGTGAGAAAAATTCAACAAAAGTTTTGCTCTCTCAGAACGGACCGGTCGTTGTTTCGCGGTGGCATCCAAGAAAGCTTTCAGCTGGTTCAGCCAACATTAAGGAGAAGTAAAGATGTCTAAATTATTAAAAGTATTTCTAGCAGTTTTTTTAGTCGTCAGCTGTTCAAAAAAAGAAGAATCAGCCGATGCACAGGATTATAACTTAACCATCATCTCTCAAAGCGGAGAAAAAACAGGCTTCTTTGTTGAAGAGGCATTAACCCCACAAGAGCTTGAACATGGCTTAATGGGGAGAGAGTCGATTCCGGCAAGAACAGGTATGTTCTTTGACCTTCACGGCTATAAAAATGCGGTTATGTGGATGAAAGACACCAAAATGCCGTTGGATATGATTTTTGTAAAAGACAACGCCGTTGTTTGGATTTATGAAAATGCTCAGCCGATGTCCACCAAAACAATCATTTGCCCGGTTGAGTTTGATTCGGTTATTGAGTTAAATGCAGGCGAAGTTAAAGAGTTCAATATCAAAGCCGGCGATAAAGTTGAACATGACTTCTTGAAAAAAGAAGAAGGCATGAGCGGTCCTGTTCCTGAAGAAGTTGTTGAAGAAGGAGCAGAAGTTGATATTGAAGAAGCTGAAATGCCAACATCTGAAGAATAAAATATATCTCTTAAAAAACGCGGAGCTTAAAGCTCCGCTTTTTTATTGTAAGAAGACAAGAAAAAAAGACAAAGATCATAAGCCTGTTAATAAAATCAGGGGATTTAAATTATTTCTTGAAAAAAAAAGATTAAGTGGTAAATTACAAGCGGATTAAAAACTGCCTGTGCGGGGTTGTCCGCATATAACTTTTAGATTAAAGGAAGGAAAATAATATGGCAATTCGCGTTGGTATCAACGGCTTTGGTCGTATCGGCCGCTTAGTTTTTCGTGCCGCTCAAGAAAATAATGATATTGAAATCGTCGGCATTAACGACCTTATTGATGTTGAATATATGGCCTATATGTTGCGCTATGATTCGATGCATGGCCAGTTCAAAGGTTCTATCGAAGTCAAAGACGGCAAGCTTGTTGTTAACGGCAAAGCTATCCGCGTTACCGCTGAAAAGAACCCGGCAGACCTCAAATGGGGCGAAATCGGTGCTGAATATGTTGTTGAATCAACAGGTTTGTTCTTGACCAAAGAAAAAGCTCAAGGTCACATTGATGCCGGTGCAAAATATGTTGTAATGTCAGCTCCTTCAAAAGATGACACTCCGATGTTTGTATGCGGTGTTAACACCGATTCTTATGTTAAAGGTACCCAGTTTGTATCAAACGCTTCTTGCACCACAAACTGCTTGGCACCGATTGCAAAAGTTTTGAATGACAAATTCGGTATTACCGATGGTTTGATGACCACGGTTCACTCAACCACCGCTACTCAGAAAACCGTTGACGGTCCGTCTATGAAGGACTGGAGAGGTGGTCGTGCTGCTTCTGGCAACATCATTCCGTCTTCAACCGGTGCAGCAAAGGCTGTTGGTAAGGTTATTCCGTCTTTGAACGGCAAATTGACCGGTATGTCATTCCGCGTTCCGACTTTGGATGTTTCTGTTGTTGACTTGACCGCTAACCTGGCCAAACCGGCAACTTATGAAGAAATCTGCAAAGCCATGAAAGAAGCTTCTGAAGGCGAATTGAAAGGCATTTTGGGTTATACCGAAGATGCCGTTGTATCTTCTGACTTCTTGGGCGATTCTCGCACATCAATCTTTGATGCCAAGGCTGGTATTCAGTTGACACCGACTTTCGTTAAAGTTGTTAGCTGGTACGATAACGAATGGGGTTATTCTAACAAGGTATTAGACCTCATCCGCCACATGGCTAAAGTAAACGGATAATTTCGTTTTTTCCCGCCGCATAAGGATTCTTAAGCTCTGTTTTTTTAGGGGCAGAATCCGCGGCGGGTAATTTTTTTATTGAGAGAGAAGGAAAACACAATGGAATATAAAACAATAGAAGATTTAGGCAACCTGCAGGGCAAAGTCGTTATGTTGCGTGCCGATTTGAACGTTCCTATGGATGAAAATTTTCATGTTACCAACGATGCGCGCATTGTTCGTACCGTTCCGACCATTAAACTTTTGAAGAATAAAGGCGCAAAAGTTGTTGTCGTATCTCACTTTGGTCGTCCAGAAGGTAAGGGCGATATTAAAAACTCTTTGAGCCACATTGTAAAAGATTTAGAAAAAGCGGCCGGCTATAAAGTTGTTTTTGTTGATGATTGTATTGGTGAAAAAGTTGCCGTCGCTGTTAAATCTTTGCGTGATGACGAAATTTTGCTCTTAGAAAATCTGCGTTATTATAATGAAGAAAAGAAGGGCGATGAAGCTTTTGCCGCAGAGTTGGTAAAACCGGTTGATGTTTATGTTTCTGATGCCTTTTCAACCGCTCACCGTGCCCATGCTTCTATGGTTGCCGCCGCAAAATTGCGCCCGGTCGCAATGGGCTTATTGATGGCTGAAGAAGTGAACGCTTTGTCAAAAGGTTTGAACGACCCGAAACGTCCGTTAATGGCAATTGTTGGTGGTTCAAAAGTTTCGACCAAGCTTGACTTGTTGAACAATCTCGTTAAAAAGGTTGATAAATTGGTTATCTCCGGCGGTATGGCTCACACCTTTATGAAAGCCAGCGGTATTGATACGGTTAATGAAGCGAACTCTTTGGTTCAAATGGATATGATTGACACCGCCAAAGAGATTATGAAAACCGCAAAAGCGAATAACTGCGAGATTATCTTGCCGGCAGACGTTGTCGTTTCAAAAGAATTCAAGGCCGATGCAGAGCATAAAACAGTTAATTTAGAGCATATTCCGGCTGAGGGATGGATTTTGATGGATGTTGGTGAAAAGACCATCGAAGCTATTAATCAAAAGCTTGAAGAATGCAAAACTTTGGTTTGGAACGGACCTTTGGGCGTATTTGAGCTCAAGCCGTTTGATAATGCAACCAATAAAGTTGCAGAAAAAGCCGCTATTTTGACCGGAGAAGGCCGTTTAATGACGGTTGCCGGTGGTGGTGATACGGTTTCGGCTATGGAAAACGCCGGTGTTGCCGACAAGTTTTCTTATGTTTCAACCGCTGGCGGTGCTTTCCTCGAATGGATGGAAGGCAAAGAACTTCCAGGTGTTGTTGTTCTTAAAAAATAAGAAAAAAATAAAAACCAAAAAACAGGCTTCCTTCGGGAGGTCTGTTTTTTTTGTCAAAAAGTAATTGTTTTTTTCGAAAAATATGCTACAATAAAAACAATTAAATAAAACGGAGCAAAAAAATGGCGCAAAGTAAAGCAGACAATCTGACAATTATCTTTGATGATTTTGAAAAAATAAATGACAACACACGCTTAAAATCAGATTTATCTCCGGCTGATATAAAAAAGAAACTTGAGAAAGAAGCTCAAGAAGCCGCCGCCGTTATTGAAAGAAATAATAGTGAGGCACAAAGACTTTCGGAAGAGATGAAAAACTCACCAGAGAAAAAATCAGAAATAATTGAAAAATTATCGACCATAAAAAAGAGCAATGCGCTGTTAAGTTCAAAAATAAAAAACAAAAATGAAGTTTTTGAAAAAAATCCCGAAGCTTACACAAATCTTTATAACCTTAAAGAAAGAATGTCAGCTCGTCAGACAGATGCCAAAATTAAAATGACAGTTGATAAAAATAAAGAGTTGATGCTCGTCATCGACAGAATGCAGCCATCTCCGTTTTCGTTCATCATCAAGGACGGCAAGCTTAGCTTTACTAATAATGATATCAACAAAGAACAGGTCAAAGAGTTGTTAAGCAGCCTTGAACTGGCAGGGATTAAAAATTTCAAGCTTCCAGACGAGCTTGATAAAAAACTGAAAGAAACTATTCAAACAGCCCAGCAAGAAAAGCTTGCAGAAGAGAGCGTCGGCTATGAAAAAGATCCGCTTGGCCCTCAAACCATATTATCACCGGATACCGAACAAGAGGGAGAGAAAGCGTTGGCACAATCAGCACCATCTGCTTTGATTGAAGATACAGAGCTTCCATCTGTTCAACCGATTACTTTACCTTCAAAGAATAAAACATCAACAAAGGAAGAGCAAAAAACAAAAATAAGCTTTGAAGAAGCTTGCCGCCGCATGAGAGAAGACATCTTAACAAACGGAATGGGCAAAAAAAAGGGGTTAAGCTTTTTTGAACGAGAAAAAGACGGTTGGAACGCTTGGTATGTTTTTGATGATGAAAGTCCAAACAATATGGAAAGCGATGGCTCCGTTGACTCAAAGGGCAATGTCAAAACAAAACATAGTTCTATCTTTTGGCTTCGAGAAGACGGTAAAGGAGGCTTTGAGGCCGCTTATTCAATGCCAAAAGATAAAAAGGTTGATGATAACACAGCCGATAGATTAGTCGGCTTAATGAAGACGGCTGGCTACACGCACATAAAATTTTCAGGAATTACGGATGGCGATAAAAGTGTCTTTCGAACCATGTGCGCGGCTTATGGTGTTATTCCGGTCGGAATAAGCTTTAACGAACATCAAGCCGCAGATATGGTTAGAAAAGCGGAAGAAAAGTTGTCTGAAGAAGATGCCCAATTGTTCAAATGGCGTTTAGCACAACAAATGAGAAAGAACGCCGCTAATGGCGAAAAAGGTGTAGACATCAGCAAACATCGTACCTATGGTTATATAAAAGAGCTGGAAGGAAATTATAACTTTAAGCCATTCCGCAACGCTTATGACGGAAGCTTTAAGCCCTTGATGGAAAAAGAAATCCGCGGCGGTAAGGCTGAAAATGTTATCGGTTCAGCCAGTGCGATTTCTCGTATTTTTGATGCTTATCGCGGTGGAGAGATTGACGATTCGGAAGTTAAACTAGAGTTTGTGATGAACCCAAGCAATAACTTCTTTAGTGCCGAAGAAGTAAATGCGATAAAAGCCAAGTTTGCAGAGAATGGATTAGACTTCAATCCCGACACTCAAATGAGAAATCTCTCAGCGGCGCAATTAACAAGTATTTATGAAGTTTTGTTGCCGCTTGAAATTAAAAAAGCCGGAGAAAGTGTCAGAGAAGAAATTTCAAGTCCGGATATGACAACCAAGGAACGAAAAGATACGGTCAATGACTTTGTCACCAAAGCCTATAGTTCAATCCAAAATATTGGTGGTGACTTGGATGCTAAGGGCGTTAAAGGCACGCGCGTTCCAAACCGTCAGGGTAAATGCCAGTTAAGTGCAGAGTACTGGCCGCAAAAGCCTCAACAGCCTAAAGAAGCGGAGCAAAATAATTCTTCGGAAAACAGAAGAGGTGGATATGCCCCATCTCCAAGATCAAGAGATGGACGCTCTTAAAAAGAGGCTCGCTTCTTCTGAAGTTGCTTAATCCGCTGGTCGATATCATTGAGTTTTTTCTCTAAAGTCGCCGGCGGATTTTGTTTTTGCGCCTCCCGAACTTGTTTTTCGGCGGTGTCGATTTCACCAAGAAAGAGGCTAAACTCAGCTGAGGCGTAATTTGCATAGGCCATATTGTCCTGCATACCATAGGCTTGTGCCAACATCAGCCAAGCATAAGCGTTTTTACTTTTAACCAACGACTTATTTAATAGAGAAATAATGGTATTAATCTCTTTGGGAGAGGGTGAATCTTCAAGCATGGCTTGCGCCAGATTAAGCTGAAACGCCGAAGCATTAGGAAGCAGATTATAAGCTTTTTGATAGGCTATGCGCGCGTTATGAACTTGTCCGCTTTCAAAATAAATCTGCCCTTTTAATTCCCAAAAGAAAGGATTATCAGGGTTTTGCTCAATCAAAGTGTTCACATCATGAAGCGCCTCATTAATTTTAAATTCACGAAGATTGAGAATGGCATGGGCATACAACGCCGCTTGGGATGATGCGTTAAGAGGATAAAGCTTACGCACGGTCTCAGGCGGATAGAGAAAAGCTACGAGCTTGGCTTTAATCATATCAAAACGCTTGGACAAAGCATCATTAGGAACAAAAGGCGTTTTTTTTGCGGCATCAGATAGAAAAGCCACACGCTCAGCTGTAATGGGGTGTGTGCGAAAATAAGATGATTCTTCGATTCCACTAAGCATATTTTGATGCTGAATCTTTTTCATAAACTCAAGCAAACCTTCGGGGGATTTTTTGAGCTTAGACAAGATGGAAAGAGCTGCCTCATCAGCACTTCTTTCTTCCTGAACCTGATAGCGAATAATATGATGCAAAGCCGATGTTTGCGAACCAAGAGCAATCGCCATACCGACATCAGCTCTTCCGCTGACAGCACCGGCAATTCCGGCGGCAATTAACGAAACAAGACTGACATTCTGCATCTGCTTGCTTTTTATCTTAAGGCGGAGAATGTGACCTCCTTGAATGTGCCCTGTTTCATGAGCCAAAACCCCTTCAACTTGATTATAATTATCAGCGGAAACAAGTGTCCCCGTATGAACAAACATATTGTTTCCATCGGCCACAAAGGCATTAAGCGACGGATCTTGAACAATAAAAACTTTATCACGATTAAAAGGAATATTGGCGCTTTTATAAATCGGTCGAAGAATGTCGGCTAAAAACAGCTCCGTTTCTTCATCAGAAATAAGCCTCATGGATTGAGCCCAGGCAGAGCTCAACAAGCAAAGGTTTGACAAGAAAATCACAAAGACTGTCAAACCAAAGCTTGAGAGAAAGAATTGGGTTAACTTATGAGCTTTCGCCACCATGTTGATTTTTTACCTTCATCTTTTGCATCGCCGGATTCTCCAGCAGGTTCTGATGAATCTTCATGACTGTTATAAAGAACAACAGGTTCTGATTTGTCAGAAGCCTCAGAGATGTTATCTTGAGTTTCGTTCGTATTAAAAGGGCGGCGCATACGATTTTTTTGACGGTTGCGCCGATCAAAACGGTTGCGACGGTCACGTTTGCCACGACCTTTGAACGTACCGGTAGAAACATCATCAAGAGCCGTTGAAGAGTCTTTTTCTTCATCCGAATGATCCAAAATATCTTCATCACTATTATCTTGAGCTGTTGTCTCTTGGGCGTCGGCATAAATATCATCAAAACCTTTCACGGTTTCAGCCGCTGGCCGTTCATCTTTTAGAGCAGGTTTAGGAGTTTTAATTCGCTCGATTCTAAAATCCTCAACGCATTTCATAGCATTATCAGCACTAATAAAAATCGAAAGATTATAACGTTTTTCAAGAGCCATGAGGGCGTCGCGTTTTTGGTTAAGAATATAAATAGCCACATCCGCCGGAACAAAAACATTCAGTCCGGTTGCTCGGCTTTTAATTCCTTCTTCCTCAATATTTCGAAGAATAAGGGTGCAACTGGATTCAATAGTACGAATAAGGCCTTTACCATGGCAGAACGGACAAACCTTGTAATTGCTTTCAAAGAAAGAAGAATGCATTCTTTGGCGCGAAATTTCAAGAAGACCAAAACAACTCATCTTAGCAATCTGAACGCGAGAACGATCATCTTTCATAGCTTCTTTCATACGTTTTTCAATGGCTAAATTGTTCTTAGGGTCTTCCATATCGATAAAGTCGACGACAATCAAACCGGCCAAATCACGCATCCGTAGTTGGCGAGCAATTTCATCGGCAGCTTCAAGATTGGTTTTCAGAGCTGTTTCCTCAAGATCTTTTTCTTTAGTTGCTCGACCGGAGTTAACATCAATAGAAACAAGCGCCTCTGTCGGGTTGATCACAAGATAACCGCCGGACTCAAGCTGAACGTTTGTATCATGAAGTTTATCCAATTGGGATTCAACCTGAAACCGCTGGAACAAGGGAAGATCATTTTTGCGATTGCTCTTGATTTTACGCAAGTTTTGAGGGGCAAGCATTTTAATAAAATCGCGTGCGGTGTGATAAGCGTTATCTCCATCGACAATAACCTCAGCCATATCACGGCTGAACATATCGCGCAAAGCTCGCTTAATCAAATTTCCTTCTTCATGAATAAGAATAGGTGCTTTTGATTTAAGAGCCGCAACACGAATGGCGTTCCATGTACGGATAAGATAGTTATAGTCACGAACAATATCAGCTTTTGATTTTTCTTCGCCGGCGGTACGAACAATCATTGACATATCCATCGTCAACGGAAGTTCTTTAACAATGTCTTTTAAGCGTTTACGGTCAGTTGCATTGGTGATTTTTCGAGAAACACCACCGCTTTTAATACGGTTGGGCATAAGCACGCAGTAACGACCGGCAAGAGAAATATAGGTCGTCAAAGCCGCTCCTTTATTTCCGCGTTCTTCTTTAACAACCTGAACAAGAAGAATTTGTCCTTCTTTAATAACATCTTGAATGGTGCTTCTGTGATAAAGTTTGCGAACCTTAAGAAGCTTGCGCTGAAGCTCAAAATCGACATCAGCATCATCATCGTCATCATCAGCCTCATCAGTTACGCCAGTATCCGCAACAGTTTCATTGATAACCTCGGCAGGAGATACACAAGAATCTGCGGTATTAATTTGTTGAGCGACCGCTTCATCAGCTTCATCATAATCGGCATCAGTCGACAACGATTCGTCATTGTCTGAAGATGCCATATTTAAGACTTTAAGCTCTTCTTTGGGGGCAGAAAATTTTCTGCGGCGAAAACGTTTTTTACCATGATAAGGACGTTTGTGCTTATTTTCGTCAGCGTTGGTATTTTCCTCGGATGATGTATTCTCACAAATTTCATCTTGTTCGTTAGATGCCGCTGAGATATCACTTTGAGTGATGTCGTCAGAGGACGAGGCAGGTGAAGCCTCAGACACTTCTTCTGAAGGGGTGTCATGGTTATCTAAAGCGACAGAGTTTGTTTCTTCAGAGGATAGAGAATTTTCGACCTGAAAAGAAACATCATCAACATCAACAGGATGTTGTTCTTCTAGAGAAGCCGGGAGCTCCTCATTCAACGCAACCGTATCGGTAGACACCATAACAGGTGCAACGGTTTCGTCTGTATGATCTTCAGAATTTTCAGCAACTGATGCCTGTTCAGCTTCACGAGCTGCGGCAGCCGCCGCTTCGGCCTCAGCCTTCAAACGTTCTTCACGGCGACGAGCCTTTTCAGCACGGATTCGCTCTCTTTCAGCTTCTTTCTCTTTAAGATATTGCTTTTTGCCTTCAATAATTTCATCAACTTCTTTATCGATTTCGGCAACAAGCTCATCAGAAACATGATAATAATCAGGGTGAATTTCTCCAAAAGCAAGAAAACCGTGGCGATTTCCACCATAATCGACAAAAGCAGCTTGAAGAGAAGGCTCGATTCGCATAACTTTTGCAAGGTAAATATTACCTTTAATTTGCTTGCGGTTTGTTGATTCAAATTCAACATCTTCAATCTTGTTACCATCAACGACAACAACCCTTGTTTCTTCAGGTTGAGTGTCATCAATGAGCATTCTTTTAACCATAATAAACTCCTAATAAAACAGCACGCAGCAGCGGCAGGTTATACGTACAGAGGGCTGGCTAAAAAAAGAACTGATAATAAAGGCGTCATCTAAGGCAATAAAGCCTCTTTAAACAACGACAACAGCGAAAAAAAACTTCGCCCAAAACTTCTATTGCCGACAAAAGGCAAAAGAAGCTACCAAAAATCTTTTTCTTTCCGAAGAGCGCTGAATTATTCTTGCTTAGTTATGTCGCTTTCGGAGCAAACCCTATAAAAACTTTTCTCGTTGTTATGATTGTTTTCAAAAAGCATAGAGGCGTCAACATTTAAAACTATACACAAAAAAGAACGCCGAATAACACACAGAAAACTCATAACAAACAACAGAATATACGAATGGTTAAAAAAAACAACAAATTTTTGCAAAAAAGCAATATATTTTTTATTAACGCAATGGTAAGAAGTATAAGATAGAATAAAAGGAGGAAATACGGCAAAGAACAATGAAACAATATCTAACGAACATAGGTCAAAAAATAGGGAAATGTCTTAGACATTTAGTCCCGATGGTTTTGCTTATAAGTTTGTTATGCGGAGCCGGAAAAGCCCAAGCCGATGAAATAAGTGCTTTAAGAATAGGTCAAGGCGTAGGATCGGTTCGCATTGTTTTTGATGCCGATAGCAAATTTGAGTATAAAGCCTTTTTGCTGGGATCTCCATCGCGGTTGGTCATTGATACTTATGGCATAGATGTTAATCCGGATATAGAGCATCAAATAACAAAAAACAATTTAATAAAATCAGGACGTATCGGTACCATAGAAAGCGATGGACGCCGTATAGTGTTTGATTTGGCGAAACCCTCCATTATCAAAAAAGCATTTATGCTTGCGCCGCAAAGCAATTTTGGATGGCGATTTGTTATAGATATTGAGCTTGTGTCACAAAGAGAGTTTAATTCAAAAATCGGCACAAGCCACGCTTACACCAGTCAAGATAATCCACAAAGCTATGCCGAAAGAAAGGCCAAAAAAAGTTCAGAAACGAAAGTAAGCGATGGTGGAAAAAAAGTGATTGTTCTTGATCCCGGACATGGCGGTAAAGATCCCGGTGCCATCGGATACTCCGGTATGTATGAAAAGAATATTACGCTATCAATGGGAAAAGAACTAAAAGCGATGTTGGATAAAACAGGAAAATATAAAGTATATCTAACTCGCAGTACCGATAAATTTATTCCCTTAAGAGATCGCGTAAAAATTGCCAGAAAATATAAGGCTGATTTGTTTATATCTCTTCACGCGGATAGTACCAAGAACCGAAGAGCCAAAGGCTTATCGGTTTATACATTGTCCGAAACAGCTTCAGATAAAGAAGCTGCAGCGCTGGCGGAAAGAGAAAATAAGGCCGATGTTATCGCGGGACTAAATTTAGTTGAACATTCAAAGGAGGTTTCAGATATTTTGATAAACCTCGCCCAACGAGAAACCATGAATCGCTCATCAGAGTTTGCTACTTTCATGGTGCAAGAAATGAGAGATGAAGCAAAATTAGTTAATGATACACATCGTTTTGCCGGATTTGCGGTTTTGAAAGCACCGGATGTTCCATCCGTTTTGCTGGAAATGGGATACTTGTCAAATCGCGTTGAGGAAAGGCTGCTTAAACAGCAGAGTTATCGCAAAAAGTTAGCCGCAGCAACAACGAGAGCCATAAATCGCTATTTTGAAAATATGAAACATGCCTCATTATTCTAAAAAATTCTTTGAAAAATACGCTGCCATTCACAGCAAAGATATCCGTGCAACAGGTGCCGAACCCGTGTTTCTGATGACATGGGCATACGCTGATCGCCCTGAAATGACCAAGCAGTTGGCCGATGCCACACTTAAAGTCGCCAATGAGAACACAGCCATGGTCATTCCTGTCGGACTTGCCTTTGCCAATGCGCTCAAAGATCGGCCTGATTTGAAACTGACCGTTGCGGATAACCGTCACCCGACGGCGGCGGGTTCTTATCTTGAAGGGGCAGTGATCTATGCTGCGCTCACCAAATCCTCTCCGGAGGGCGCCAACTTCTTAGGAGGCTGCGAAAAACCGCTCGCACAAAAT
>CASFLB010000027.1 GCA_949295395.1 uncultured Pseudomonadota bacterium
GGCGGCTTGCATTCCAACCCCGAGCTGTACAAGCTTAGGCTATACCAGCACCACTTCTTGTACCGATGGCCTCAAATGCCCGTTCGGCAATTATTGGAACTGCACGCATATCAATAAAATTACCGAGCTGACCAATAAAATCACGGAACTTGAAAAAACAATTGAAACAAGTCAATCACAAGGGGAGGTTTGCGTCATAGGTAGTATATTATATTCAGATAAAAGTTGTTACTTAAACCCGCAAAAAGGCAAAACGCCAATCGGCGTCGTCGTTTATGTTGACGGCAACGGCGGCGGACAAGCTTTGTCTTTGAAATCGATAGGAAGTTATCCATGGTCAACAGAATATAAAGATGTCTCAAGCTTGACGAACTACAGCTCAGCTTTTGACGCCTCAAAAGATTTGGCAAGTTGTGATAATAGTAAAAAGATAATGGCAGTAGGAGATAAGAGTACCTATCCGGCGGTATGGGCGGCGAATGAATATAGCACCGAAGGAACAAAAGCCGGAGATTGGTGTTTGCCGGCGGCCGGAATATTTTCCTCATATTATGATAATAGAACGTCAGTTAATCTTAGCTTTGATAGGGTAAATGGGACAAACTTAGAATACGGTCTCAAGGCTTGGTCGTCGTCTAAGGTTGATATTTTCAGTGCGTGGGTTTCATATTTTTCCAGCAGCCATGGATTGTACTACTACAGTCAGAGTAACGGCTACGAGGTCCGCCCCGTGTTAGAGTTCTAGCACAAAAAAATCCCTGAAATTATCACCGCTATATCAGGGATTTTTCTTAGGTTTTAAGAAGAACTATGGCTTCCAGTTTTCCGCTTCTTGATAAAAGGCAATCGCTTCCGACTTGAGCATTTCTTGTGCGGCCGGAGAAATTTCTTTTCCTTCATACGAAAACTGTCTGACCGGTTTTAAGATAACATCTGTCCCGTCTTTGACATAACCAACTTTTTGATAATTGCTGACAAAATAACGAGATTCATAATCTTTGGCCAGCGCATTTTGCCCCCAAAAACGGCTAACATAGTCAAAATTAAGGATTCCAAGCAAGGTCGGCAACACATCAATCTGACTAATCGGCGTATCGACTCTCTTCGGCTTAATCAGCTTCGGCGCATAAAGTATCGCTGGGATATGATGTCCGGCCAAATTAATTTCTTCTTTTCCGGCGGCACCGGCAGTGTGGTCAGCCACAAACACAAAGACCGTATTATCAAACCATGGCTTTGTCTTTGCTTCTTCAATAAACTGGCCGATAGCATAATCCGCGTAAAGAACAGCCCCGCGGCGCTTATGCTTACCGGATTTTAACGGCAAATTTTCATCAGGATAAGTATAAGGCCTGTGATTCGAGATTGAAAGAATAACCGATAAAAACGGTTTACCCTCGGCATAAGACTTGTCGGCTTCTTTAATCACCTTGCGATAAGTATCACCGTCACAAGCACCCCATGCATTAGCAAAAGTAACTTCGCCCTTATCCCACTTGCGCCGATCAACGACTTGGAAATGATTATTTTTGAAGAAATAATTCATATTATCAAAATAACCGAAACCACCGTAAATCCATTTGTTGTCATAACCTTTATCCGCAAAGATAGAACCGATACTCAACAAATTTTCATTATGATCACGACGCACGATAGACATCCCCGGAAGCGGCGGCACCGACAAAGTCAAAGCCTCGATTCCGCGAACAGAGCGTGTCCCCGTCGCATAAACATGACTAAAATAAAGGCTCTCTTTAGCAAGCTTATCCAGATTCGGCGTCAGCTTGACCTGCTCCCCTTCAGGAGAAGGCTCGGTCATATCCAAATATTTTGCACTCAGACTTTCCATCAAAACAATAATCACATTGGCGCGATTTTCTTTTTTAGGTGAAGAAATTTTGCGCTCAATCGATTCTTCCGGCTCAAGAAACGTCACATTCTTTCCACCGAATTTTGACCGTAAAATTTCCATATTTTTAGCCTTATCCTGCACCGGATAAAAAGTCTTATAATCAATTTCGTTTTTCAAAAAGGCGCTAAACAAACTAAACGTTCCTTGTTTTCCGGCCTCATTATTATAATGGTTTTTGCCCCACTCAAGGCGCGACATATCAACCCCATGATACGCCCCGACCAGAACCAAAACATAAATCACCGCACCGGCCAAGCGGCGACCAAAACACGGAACTTCCACAGCAGGAAACAGATATTTATAACCAAATTTCATAACTGCCAGTGTAACCGCCAAAATGCCAAGCAACAGCCAGTTCACCGGATAAGATTGATAGATATTCTCGACCACCTCGGTTGTATAAACCAAATAATCAACAGCAATAAAATTAAACGCGGATTGAAACTCGTCCCAAAAGATTTGCTCAGCCACAACCCCGAACAGATTCGCATATACAAAAACAAAAAACGACAAGAGCGTAAAAATCTTATCTCCCTTGCCATAAAGACGCTTTTGCGGCAAAAACAGCAAAAACAGCAAAAACGGGATCATCATATACATAAAGGCGATAACCGACGTCAGCGCCAGACTTCCGAGCATCAACAACAAGCTCAGCGGCGAATAATCAAACCCCTGATAAGTCTGAAAAATCTTTCCGCAAACAGAAATGATTTGAAAAACAATAAAGCAATAAAAAAAGGGCTTCAATCTCTGCCATAAATATTTTGCCATAAGCGATTCCTTTACAATTAGATAGCGAGTAAAAGATACATACCAAATTATACATTTTCAAGCGAGAAAAAATAGTTATTAAAGCTTGAAATAAAAAAATAAGGTTGTATACATCTGACAGAGAAAAATTAAGAAACGCTTATGACTGATAAAAGAGGCACAAAAAGATGATTCAAAACATGACCTCGGGCAATCCGATAAAACTGATAATTGCTTTCACGATTCCCCTGTTGATAGGTAATGTTTTTCAGCAAATATACAGCATCTCAGACACAATTATCGTCGGCCGACTTTTGGGCGTAAACTCTTTAGCAGCTGTCGGCTCAACCGGCCCGTTGTTCTTTTTACTAATGGGCTTAACCATTGGCTTCACCTCCGGCTTAACAGTTATTACTGCCCAAAGATTCGGTGCAAATGATTTTAAAAATGTTCGCCGCTCAGCAGCCGCCTCAACCCTCATCTGCGGCATTTATACCTTAGCCATAAGCGGCATAACCTTGCTTATTTTGCCGCGCTTACTACAATGGATGAATGTTCCGCAAGAAATATTTTCCCAAGCCTATGATTTTATGACGGTCATCACCATCGGGCTAATCATGATTGTCTACTACAATCTTTTAGCCAGCATATTACGCGCTTTGGGCGACAGCAAAACACCGCTTTATTTTCTGATATTTGCCACAATCATAAACGTCATCTTAAACTATGTTCTAATAAAATATGTCGGACTTGGCGTCAAAGGTTCAGCCTTAGGCACCGTAACGGCCTTAAGCATATCCGTTATTTTGTGTTTTATACACATTCACAAAAAATATCCGATTCTAAGAATAACAAGAAAAGACTGGATTTTTGACTGGGCTTTTTGCAAAGAGCACTTGGAAATCGCGATTCCGATGTCAATTCAGTTTTCAATCATCGCCTTAGGCAGCATTGTATTGCAAAGTGTGTGCAACTCCTTTGGCCCAACCACAATTGCCGCCTTCACCTCAGCCTCAAGAATAGAACAATTAGCGGTTCAACCGATGGTTTCTTTTGGTATTGCCATGGCCACATACGTTGCCCAAAACTACGGAGCCGGACTGATAGGTCGTATCAGAAGAGGCGTCTTCAACTGTTCAATGATATCTTTGTGCCTAAGTATTTTTATGGCACTTATGATATTTACAATTGGCGAGCATATGGTTCAAATCTTTGTTAAAGAAGACAATCAAGAAGTCATCCGCCAAGCCAAAGCTTACTTAAATATCAGCGTGTTATTCTATTTCTTTTTGGGGCAAATCTTCATTTACCGCAACGCCTTACAAGGACTGGGCAAACCGCTCATTCCTGTAATTTCAAGCGTTGCCGAGCTTTTACTCCGTTCTTTTGCGGCAATAGTTTTAGCAGCAAACTTTGGATATATAGGAATATGTTTAGCCAGCCCGATTGCTTGGATTGGGGCTTCGTTGATTGTTGCTCTTGGCTACCGCTATACGATAAAACAATTGGGAGCCAAATATCTTTATTGCCACCAACAAACCGAGTTACCGTGGCACTAAGACACAAAACTCTTTTTTAACGCACGCAACCGTTGCTTAACACTTCGCTCCACCCGCAAAGAATCACAAATTTTCTGTACCGTAAGAGAAAGGAGTAAAGCATCGGTTTTTTTATCAAAAATAAAAGCCTCAACCACGTCAGGAAAAGGCACAAAGAGCATAGACAAAAGCCAAGCCTGCGCCATTTTAACATAATAGGCCGACGAAGGACATTGCCGAACCAAAACCAAGATTCGCTTTAAATATGCCGACGAAACAAAATTATTTAGCATCATCACAAAACAAAAGCGCACAACATACTCTTGCTCAGAGCAAGCTTTTAACTTAGATTCAAGCCAGCGCCATAGCTTATCCTTGTCCGAAAATTTAAGGGAGCAACATACACTGTCACACACCGACCAGTTGTCAATCATTGGCAAAAAGCGCTCAAGATAAAAAATTTTTTCATCATCGGATAAGGGAGCATAACCGATAACAAAACCAAACAGCATTTCCGCCTCAAATAACGGCGGCACCTCAAGGGCCAAAAAGCTTTGATAATCACCATGAGCAATTTCTTTTGCCAAATGACGTAGCTTCGGCAACCGCACGCCAATCAACTTTTCCTGACACGTATCAGGCAAAAGCTTTAAGGCAAAAAGCCGATATTTTTCCTCTGCCATATCAAACAAACAAGAATACATAGCCAAACTCCGCAAACAACTTACCACAATAACATCAAAAATAAAAACGCTTGTCAAATAGCATAAAACAATTATATCAAGAATTAAAGACGAGGAAATCATAAATGAAAATCATAAACGTACACGACAAAATGCAAAAGAATTACCAATACGAACTTGCAGCCCCAGAAGGTCAAGACTTTGCACCGGATTTCACGCCGGAGCTCACCCCACAGCAAATGCTGGAAATGGGAGTTTTTGAAGGGCATTACCTAACCGATTGTCAAGACGAATTTCCACGATCTTGGTTTGTCAACGCGCGTTTATCAAAAACAACACCGGATATCACGCAAAACTACTTTGGCGTCAAATCACGATTATCCTTAAACGAATGGCAAAAAAGGGGCTGGATAATCGGCCCTGACGTCAGAGGTTGGTTTCAATGGTATTGTCGTTATTACTATGGGCGCCGCTTGCCTGAAATCGATTCGCTCCAAATAAAAAGATGGAAAAGTTTCAAACGTCATAAGGCTCAAATCCTAAAGAATTGTTACATCGGAGACATTGAATGTCGCAAACGTCAACGTCAAGCTTTATTACAATGGGCTTACAATCCTTTATTTTAAAGAAAAAGCGCTCACATAAAAAGAGCGCTGAAAATGGCGTATCCGGCGGGGATCGAACCCACAACCTTTGGCGTCGGAGGCCAACACTCTATCCAATTGAGCTACGGATACAAAAAACAAGAATGTTCTACCTTATTTATAAAAAAGACTCAAGCAAAAATTTAAAGAATATGCTGGACAAATTACATAAACTTTGTTAGCTTCCGAAACGAAAAACAATTATTGTGTAACCCTAAATGATAAAAAGTATGGAAAAATTATTATTACAAGACGAACAAGTTTTTGCAGCCACCGCAAGTTTTAACAAAATCAAAAACTACGCGCAAGAATACCAATTAAGCAGCGATTCTGAAAGTGTTATGTTGTACCGTATGTGCCGTTACCTCCAAAAGAATGACCGCACATTAGCCGGAAACATTCGCAAGCCCGAGGCACAAACCCAATGCCGAGAAATCCGACAGACATTGAGAGACTATGCCTCCAAATACAATTTCAACCAATCGGCACTTAATGACTTGAAAGCCAAAACGATTGGCACCAAGAACGCCGCCACAGCGGAAAGCCTTTTCCGAATAATTGAAGAAATCAACGGCCAAAAACCACAGTAACGTCGAACAGCGTATTTCAAAAACAAGGAAATACGCTGTTTTTTTTGAAAAACAACAACAAATAATAATTTTTCACTTGACTCAAAGCGATTTTGCGTCTATTAAGAGGCAACAAGTTTATGTTTTGTTAGAAAAGTTAAGGAAAAAACAATGTCAAAAAAATGTGAAATCAGCGGCACCGGCGCAATGAGCGGCAACAATGTCAGCCACGCAAACAACAAGACCCGCCGTCGTTTTTTGCCGAATCTTCAAGTTGTTTCACTTTTGAGTGAAAAACTTGGCAAAGTATTTAAATTAAAAATTTGTTCCAAAACCTTACGTTCAATTGAACACAATGGCGGTTTAGACGCTTATTTGGAATCAACCTCAAACAGCAAACTTTCAGCTGAAGCTGTTAAAATCAAAAAACAAATGAGCAAAGCATAGTTTGCCGCATCAAGGAATAGATTGTTCCTCCCGCTTTCAACAGGAAGCGGGATTTTTTATCCCCATAATTAACAGAGTGGTAAAAAAATAGGCATTGCCAAGAAAAAAATTTTTTGCCATCATACGGCAGAAACATAAAGATAAAGGACAAAACCCATGGAGACCAAACCGGACAATACCGTATTACCCCAAAATTTGGAAGCTGAACAAGCTCTTTTAGGGGCGATACTGGTCAATAATAAAGCCTTTGAAAAGATCTCCGAATACTTAAAACCCTTTCACTTTGCCGATTCAATCCACGCCAAAATATTTGAAGTTATCTCAAAGTTAATCCAAAGGGGCCATATTGCCGATGTCATCACCTTAAAGAACTACTTTGAACAAGAAGGAAGTTTAAACGAGGTTGGCGGCCATAAATATCTCTTAAAATTAGCCGACAGTGCCTCTCCTTTAACCAATGTTGAATATTATGGCCAATTTATCTATGACAAATACTTAAGAAGAGAACTGATAGCCACAGGCTACGATATTGTAAACTCGGCCATGGAAGAAGATTTGGACAATGACGCCAACACACAAATAGAACAAGCCGAAAAACGCCTTTTTGAACTATCAAATCAAGGAGACATCAACGGCGGATTTGTCTCATTTGGAGAGGCTCTAACCAGTTCATTAAGCATGATAGAGCAAGCCTATCAAAAAGAAGGAAAATTATCCGGATTACCAACCGGATTAGATGCCTTAGATGCCAAAACCGGTGGGTTAAACAACTCAGACTTAATTATCTTAGCCGGACGTCCGGCCATGGGCAAGACCGCCTTAGCGACCAACATTGCCTTTAATGTTGCCGAATACATGAGTCGAGCCAAAGAAAGCGAAGTTGATCCAAAGAACAGAGGCGTTGCCTTTTTCTCGCTTGAAATGTCGGCCGACCAGTTGGCCAGCCGTATATTATCGACCGTCACTCAAACCAGCAGCCACAAGATGAGAACGGGCGAACTTGAGGAATCAGAATTTATCCGCGTTGCAGCCGGCGTCAGAGAATTAGAAAACATTCCACTCTATATTGACGATTCTCCTGGCGTCAACATCAACACGATTCGTACCCGCGCCCGCAGACTAAAACGCAACAAAGGACTAGGCCTGATTGTCATTGACTATATTCAATTAATTAACGGCAGTGGCAGCAAGAGAACCGAAGGCAACCGCGTACAAGAACTTTCTGAAATTTCGCGTGGATTAAAAATACTCGCCAAAGAACTAAATGTTCCGGTTATAGCCCTATCACAATTGAACCGCGGCGTCGAACAACGAGATGATAAACGTCCGGTTATGTCCGATTTAAGAGAATCAGGCTCCATTGAGCAAGATGCGGATATCGTCATGTTTGTCTTTCGTGAAAATTACTACATCAAAAACGAAGAACCCAAACAACACGCCGGAGAAACACCGGAACACTTCCAAAACCGTATTGAAGAATGGGAAACACGTTTAAGAAAAACCGAAAACATCGGTGAAGTCATCATCGGAAAGCAACGTCACGGCCCAACCGGCACGGTTCAGCTTTTCTGGAACGGTGAATTTGCTCAGTTTGGAAACTTAATCCGAGAAGAAAACCTTCCTGATCAAATAGGATAAACATGAAACCAAGCCCCCTCATAAACACCTTGCTTATTTTCGGGCTAATGTTCGGGCGCGTATTTTATATCTTAATCGCCACCCTGATTGGTCTTATCGTTCGAATAACGCACCGAGCGCTTAAAAGTGCCGCTTTCTGGATTAAATTCAAAACGCCCTTGCATGGAAGACGAAAGGTTTAGTCCTTCATAAGGATTAGTCTGAGAAGCCAAACAAGAACACTCTCCTCCGCAAGAGGTCTCATTTTCCGAGAGAAAATCAGGCTCTTCCTCCGAAAGAAGAGCTTTTTGCATTTGGCGCAATTGCTCTTTTTTACCCTCACAACAAGAACAAGTTCCCTGAATAGGTGTTCGCACAATTAAATTCGCCAGCCATTTAAACATTTTTCTTCCCCTTTGTCAAAACAATGATATTATAGCACAGGTTAATTACAAAAAGATTAAAAAAGAGGCACACCGTGAGCAAAAAACTCGAGGACTACACCGAAGAAGAATGGGAAAACATCTGCACCCATTGCGGCAAATGTTGTCTTCTAAAATTACAAGATGAAGAGACAGAAGAAATTTATTATACCGACATCGTTTGCCAATATTATGACCAAGAACACAACCGCTGTTCCGTCTATGAAAAAAGATGCGAACTTGTTCCCGAATGCCTAAAATTAACCAAAGACAATGTTAAAGACATTACATGGATGCCTGATAGCTGTGCCTACCGTCGCATTGCCGAAGGAAGGGAACCGGCTCCGTTCAGCAGCATCAAAGGACGTTGCATCTCAGAAACAGAAGTTTCAGAAGACGAACTCGAAGATCATATTGTTGATTGGGATGATCTCTAATGTCCGTAACAACTAAATACCAAATTGAAGAACAACCCGATTCGGCCCAAGAACGCTTCCATAATCAAAACCTGATAAAAGAGCGTTTTTGGGAAAAGAAAAAACTTGAAGACATGAGCAAAGAAGAATGGGAGTTGTTATGCGATGGCTGCGGCAAATGCTGTTTAAACAAAATAGAAATCAAAGGCAAAATCAAATTCACCAACACCCGTTGCCGTTTTTTAGATTGCCACAACGCACTTTGCAAAATTTACGAACACCGCTTTGAAAAAGTTTCGGACTGCCGTGATATAGACCTAGCCGCGATTCGAGAAAAGCCGCGTTGGCTTCCGAAAACTTGTGCCTACTGGCTTTTAGACAACAATCAGCCTCTTCCGTCATGGCATCCCTTGATAACCGGACGCGCCGAATCCGTACATGAAGCAGGCATGTCGATTCGCAACCGCAACACGGTCTCGGAAACAGGAATAGAAGACTATGAAAATTACATTATTGACTGGCAAGACCTATAACATTGAGCAAGAATTTGACTTTCCGTTAAAGGTAAACAAGTCAGCTCGAGCCAAAAAATTAACCTTAAGGATAGACAGCAAAGAACGAATTGTTGTATTAACCTTACCGCGTTATTGCAGTCAAAAGAAAGCTCTTGAATTTATCAAGAGTCACGAAGATTGGGTAAAGACAACACTTGAGAAACTCCCTGAACGGCGTGTTTTTTTCAACGGTGAAAAAATAAGCCTGTTTGGCAAAGAAATAAAAATTCAACACGCACCGGAAAGACGCCTTGGAGTCAAACTAGAAGGCGAAACCTTACTGGTATCTGGAGAAAAAGAGTTTCTGCACCGCCGTATCAAAGATTACATCAAAAAGAAGGCCAAAGACGAATTTTACAAGCGTTCAAAAAAATATGCCAAAAAATTGGGCGAAGAAATTCATGACATCACCATAAAAGACACCAAGTCACGCTGGGGAAGTTGCTCCAGCCTCAACAACTTAAATTACAATTGGCGAATATCTTTAGCGCCAGAATTTGTCATTAATTATCTTATTGTTCACGAAGTCGCCCACCTAAAGCATCAAAATCATTCGAACAGTTTTTGGCAGTGTGTTGAAAGATTATGTCCGGATTACGAACAAGGAGAGCGCTGGCTAAAAGAACACGGAAAAGAGTTATACGGCTACGAATAAAGCTCTATTGATTTTAGCAAAAAATCTCCCTATATTAAAAGAAACAACATCAAACACCTTAATAAGGAGAAAAATTAATGATTGAAACCTCAAAAACACAAGCCCGTGCCGTCATTGACGAAGGTTTACGCACCTATATGCTGAAAGTCTATAACTTTATGGCCGGTGGCCTTGCCGTAACGGCATTAGCCTCTTATGTGTTATTAAATTCACCTTCACTGCTAAAGATGTTTTTCAGCTTTAACGCACAAGGCTATGCAACCGGCATGTCAGGCTTAGGCTGGATAATTTTGTTTGCTCCGCTGATTATGGTTTTTGCTTTCAACTGGGTTTTGATAAAAGGCACCAGCCGTCAAGTTCAAGGACTATTTTGGGGATTTTCAGCCGTCATGGGAATTTCTCTAGCTCCGACGTTAATGATGTATACCGGAGCCAGCGTTGCCCGCATCTTTCTAATCACGGCCGCCATGTTTGGTTCAATGAGTCTGTATGGTTATACCACAAAGAAAGATTTAACAGCCATGGGTTCTTTCTTAATCATGGGCGTATGGGGAATAGTTATTGCCTCAATCGTTAACTTGTTTATGCAAAGCCCCGGCTTATCTTATGCCTTGTCAATTTTGGCTGTTATTGCTTTCACCGGCTTAACCGCCTATGACACACAAAAGATTCGTCAAATGTATTTTGAAGGCGATTCGTCAGACAGCTACACCAAGAAGGCAATTGCCGGAGCCTTAGCGCTCTATCTTGACTTTATCAATATGTTTATCGCCTTGCTTCGCTTATTTGGCGACCGCCGTTAAACGGATAAAGAACCAAATAAAGACCGGTTTTCCGGTCTTTATTTTTGCCCAAGAGTTTTTTCTTGACAAACAAAGAAGAGACCGCTATAAAAAAAGCGTTTCCGAGGCTCAGGGAACTGAGCTTAACTAAAAATAAATAACCAGAGGCACAAGCCTCGCATTTAACCGGAGAAATGAAATGAAACGTACCTATCAGCCAAGTAAATTGGTAAGAGCTCGCCGTCACGGCTTCCGTGCACGCATGGCCACCAAGAACGGACGCAAAGTTTTGGCAGCGCGCCGTGCTAGAGGACGTGCTAAAATTTCAGCTTAGAGCAAACGCCAAGCAAATGGAAATTTTAACACTAAAAAAACGTAAAGATTTCGTAAGAGTCGCCAGCAAAGGACTAAGGGTGGTAACATCGACAGTTATTGTGCAGGCGGCTCAAAATTTATCAGCGGAACAACAAGAAACTTTTGTCGGCTACACCACCACCAAAAAAATTGGCAAAGCCCATATCCGCAACAGAGCTCGACGTCGCTTAAGAGCAGCAGTCAGGGATACATTTCCTCAAAATGCCCAAGCCAATGTTACCTATGTATTAATCGGCCGCTATAACACAGCCGATTGCTCATATCAAACACTCTGCCAAGACCTAAAATGGGGATTAAAAAAACTTGCCAAACTCAGCCTCAAAGAAGAAACCAATAATGAAAAAAGCGAAAATACTCCTGACTCAAGGAATAAAACTTCTTCTGATACTTGTGATTAAACTTTATCAACGATACATCTCACCTTTTTTCCCCGGAGTCTGCCGCTATCGCCCCACGTGTTCACAATATATGATTGAAGCCATACAAATCCACGGTATAATCAAAGGTCTATGGCTTGGCACAAAAAGATTATTACGCTGTCACCCTTGGGGCGGACAAGGATATGACCCCGTACCTCCCAAAAAACAAAAAGAAGATTAAAACCTTGCGTTTCAGCAAAATATAGATTAAATTTCAAAACAGATTCAAAATTCAACAGATTCATCAAAAAAACGGAGCAATTTTAATGTACGATGAAGAAAATAATACAAAAGGCATAATTTTAGCCACCATCCTTTGCGCCATAGTCATCATAGCCAGCCGCTACCTGTTTCCGCAGACAGAACAGACTGTTCCGGCAACACCAACACCGACGGCCCCCCTCAACGCCCCACAAGAAGAGATGCTACAGGCCAACACAAAAGCGGAAGAAAAAATTTATCCGGTTGAACAAGTATTACAACAAAACCCAAGAATAGAAATCAGCAACGCCGCGGTAAAAGGCTCAATTCGCGTTAAAGGAGCTCGCTTTGACGACCTCATGCTTGATAAATACAAACAAACGCTATCACCGGACAGCCCCGACGTAGAATTACTGACACCGGCGCAAACCGAAAGCCCCTATTTTGCTGAATTCGGCTGGTTACAAACAGCAAAACCGTTTGGCAAGTCAAAGGCAAAAAATTAACCCCCGAAAGCCCGATTGTATTGGAATGGAATAACGGCCAAGGATTAAGATTTGTCCGCACCATAAGCCTTGATAAGAACTATATGTTCACAATTGCGGACAGCGTCGAAAACAACTCCAACAAAGACATCACACTATATCCGTATGGACTGATAACCCACAGCCCTGACCAAGACGCAAGCTCAAATGCCGTTGTACACCAAGGCATAACCGGAGTCTTAGACAACAACCTACATGAAATAAAATTCAAAGACCTAGACCCCGGAGAAAGCGAAAAATTCACAACCAGCGACGGCTGGGCCGGCTTCTCAGATCGCTATTGGTTTAGCGCCTTTATTCTCGATGGTAGTGAAAAAAATACCGTCAAAGCTCGCCGTAACAACGAAAAATCATACCAAGTTGATTATTTGGGAGAGGCCACTCAAATCGCCCAAGGAGCTGTTGCGACAAAAAACATTAAGTTTTTTGCCGGTGCAAAAGAAATCAAACTCCTTGATAACTACAAAAAGCATTACAACATTCCCAAGTTTGATTTAGCCGTTGATTTCGGTTGGTACTATTTCTTAACCAAACCGTTTTTCTACATTCTTGACTTTTTATACAATTTGATAGGCAACATGGGCTGGGCAATTTTGCTGTTTGCCGCCTTATTGAGAGTTGCAATGTATCCGATAGCCGGAAAGTCTTATGAAAGTATGTCTAAGATGAAAAAATTGCAACCAAAGATTCAAACTCTGCAAGAACGCTATGGTGATGATAGAATGAAACTTCAACAAGAAACCATGGCACTCTATCGCAAAGAAAAGATAAATCCGGCCGCAGGTTGCTTACCGCTATTGATACAAATACCGGTATTCTTCTCTCTGTATAAGGTATTAAACATAGCCATCGAGATTCGCCACGCCCCGTTCATTGGTTGGATAAAAGACTTGTCCGCACCAGATCCGCTGACAATTTCGGTATGGTCACACCTTCCGATTCCTAGCTTGTTAAACATTGGTGTTTGGCCGATTATCATGGGATTGACGATGTACATTCAACAAAAGCTCAATCCGGCCCCGATGAACAAGGACCAAGCCCGCATATTCATGTGGTTGCCGATAATTTTCACCTTCATGCTCGGACATTTTGCTTCAGGATTAGTCATTTACTGGACCTTGACCAATATCTTGTCCATCATCCAGCAAAAACTGATTATGAGAAAATACGGAGTCTAAAATGGAAAACAGTTGCGACCGATTCACCCCAGAAGAAAAAGCCGCCGGCAAATCTCTGTTTGCAGAGCCCGTGAGCTTTGTGCTAAGCGTGGCCAATCTGTCGCAACTCCCCATATCAGAACTTGAAGAGATTGCGTTTTCAGGACGGTCAAACGTCGGAAAATCGAGCCTAATAAACACCTTGTTCAACCAAAAAAAGCTTGCGAAAACATCAAGCACCCCCGGACGAACTCAACAGCTAAATTACTTCAATCTTAACAACAAACTTCATATTGTAGACCTTCCGGGCTACGGCTATGCCGAAGCACCGGAAAAGCTCGTAAAACAATGGCAAGATTTAATCTTTAATTATTTGCGGGGTCGCGTAAATTTAAGACGGGTATTTTTGCTCATTGATTCCCGCCACGGACTCAAAAAGAGCGATAAAGAGGTCATGGATATGCTGGATAAAGCCGCCGTCACCTACCAAATCATATTAACCAAGGCCGATAAAATAAGTTCCAAAGCTCTAAACGCACAAGAAAACGCTCTCAGAGCCGAGATAAAGAAACATGCCGCGGCCTACAACGAAATCATAGCCACCAGCTCTGAAAAAAATATCGGAATAGACGATTTACGAGCAGAAATAGCCAAGTTGATCTAAAAAAAAGCTGGCTTTCTAAGAAGCCAGCCGGTGCTTTCAATTAATTTTTGAAATCAGATACTCAATATCCTTTTTATCAAGCTCTTCATCAACATTAGAGTAAGAAAGGATTCGCTCAATAACTTTATGAGTAAAGGTCTGATTATTACTATTTTTCAAATCAAAACGAATTTCCTTAATAACTTTCAGCGCACTAAACACAGCCGGAAAAAAGTTCTTAGGAATAAAAGCCTTACGCAACAAATTACGAACCACAAAGTCTAACTGCGTATTAAACAAAATCTTCCGCACTTCAAGTATCGGTGTATTAGAAAGATAAACAAGAGCATACTCAAAAAACTTCAAATCCCCCATACAAATAGAGCGAACAACAAGTGAAGGCGTCAACTTGTTAGCCGTATAAAGCTCATGAACCAAGGTTTCAACCTGCTTATCCGTACTATATTCGGCAGAGACTTTCAAAGTAACTTTTTCCTTAACTTGTTCAATAATATCCGTCGCAAAGTCGACCGGAAGATTATGCTTCAAGATAAGTCTTTTTTTCAAATCCTCAGACAACGAATCAACAATCTTAGCAATAACGGTAACAGGAAGCTCCTCGCGATAAACAAGGCAACGATTAATTTTTTCATTTTTAGGATACTTAGCAATAATAGACTGGAAAGTATTTTCAAGAATATTAGCAGAGTTATTAGAGATAAGGGTTACCACCACATCTTCAGAACAACGATCAACAATATATCCCGAAACTTCATTTGAAAGATTTGGACGTTGAGCTACCGCCTTTTGCTTATCAATATTTTGTGCATTAATAATGTCCATCAAATCAGCGTCAGTCAAACCTTTGTAATATTTAATAAAAGGAATAGAAACACTATTTTCATCAGAAATAAGTTTTTTGGCCACGTCATGAGGAATATCTTTTGCATTTTTCAAACAGTCCGATAAAATCTGACGCACCTTAATTTCCACATCTTCGACCATAATCCGAAAAATATCTTCGGCCAACTTGCGCTCACGCAAAGTCAAATTAGGCTGAACATATAAGGAAGACAGCTTATTTACGGTAATAATTTTATTTTCAGCGGAAGGGTCAAGCGATAAACGATTAACATCTTCCAAAGATAAATCCTTGTTATTTGCCATAATACGACACCTATTTCTGTTTCATAAAACTATTATATACTAACTTTTTATAAAAATATGTTAAACTTTTGTAATAAATACCCAAGTTCCTGTTATGCCCTTAGTTGAGCAAAGCTATCAACCTCATTGAGCCGATAAAACGTAATAATATAATCCATCAAGCCGGCAAAATTCTCTATTTCAGAAGCAAACAGCAAATAAGGGACCAAGAAGCGTCCAGAAATAGGCTGTTTTGCCGCACGAAGATACGCACGCAAATAGCGAAATTCAGGAAAATCGACCGAAGAATTCAAGCGCAAGGCAAAAGCTTGCATCGCCTGATAAAGAGAAGGATAAATCTTAATACGATAATCCGTTTCCTCGGTTTCATCTTCAGGCACCAACCCTTCATCAGAATACCACACCAATTCACGATACAAAGCATTTGACTTCGGCAAAAACTTGGCATTTCCCCAATTTGTATTAAGAGCCGCAGCCGCAATCATAATAGACGGCGGAATAACATCGATTCGCAAAAGCAGCTCCGTTAAAATAAGTTGAACTCTTTTCTGCCCTTTTTCCCGTGTAAAAACGTCATATTTAAGGGCAAAATCATCAATCATTTTAAGATCAACATCATCAAGCTTTTCATTCTGAAATTTATAATTAAGATACAAAACAACATCTCTTTCAGAAAGAATATCTTGATTAAGTTTCAACGACAAAGGCAAAAGAATCATAATAAAGAAACGACGTTGCTCTGTTTCGGACTTAATAGAAGAAAAGTCATACGGAAGCGTCTGAACAAAAATGTCTGGATACCGCCAATTAAACGGCAACAAAAAATTCTCATAATCATGCTCTTTAAAAATATTTTCCAGTTCAAGAGAAGAGACTTTAGGCACAACAAGAGCCTGTGCCTCTTTCGCTGAAAAGACGAAAAAAAGAGCGCAACAAACCATCCAAAAACTATGCTTTAGAATTTTCGACAGCTTGAACCTCCGGAATATATGTTTTCAAAATTTTTTCAACGCCTTCTTTAAGAGTAACGGCCGCATAGGGACACCCAGAACAAGCCCCTTTCATCTCCACATAAACAATACCATTTTCAAAGCGCAGAAATTCAATATCACCACCGTCTTGCTTAACCGCTGGACGAATTCTGGCATTAAGAAGACCTTTAATATTAGCCACAATTTCATCTTCATGACTTTCATGAGGATCAAGCATAACTTGTTCACCGGTAGCTAAAAAATCCATAATTTCAGCCAACACAAGCGGCTTCAAATCATCCCAAGAAGCATCGGCCGACTTTGTCACGGAAATCATATCCGGCGCAATAAAAACCGAGGTAACCATTCCCAAATCAAACAAAGCCTCCGCCAAAGGAGAACGGCGCAAAGACTTTGCATCGCTAAATTCAGCCTTTCCTTTTGGTAACACCTCTCCTTCAGGAAAAAAATTCATGACATTACCATCCGGCGTAATTTGAGTTTCAATTAACATGGTATAAAATCCAAACAAGTTAAGACAAATGACGTTGAATATCCGCAGCCAACAACTGCGCCTTCAAGAGTTGCATTCTTAAATAATTAAGATGATTAGGAGCAAAAGAGCTGTTAACATCAGCATTTCGCACCAACATCGGAGAAATCAAAACAGCATTTTCCAAAGCTTTTAACAGCTGCGTCCATTGATCATAAAGACCACGATCAACAATTTCGGTGCGATAATCAACAGCAAGAGCCTTCAACATCAAAAGAAAACCATAGGCTTTCCCCTGAGCAAAGAAAAAAACATCATCAGATTTAAAATCAAACCATGAAGAGCTAAGTTCACGAACATGAACATTCAAGCTATGTTCCGATTCTTTCAAACTCCGATTCATACGAGCCAATAAAAAAGCCAAATCCTGAGGACTACGATAAAACGAAACCTCACCTTTAGCCAACTTTTGATTAAAAATCATAAGCTCACGCCGAGCCTTACGATATTGACGAGCCGAAGACGGAGCTGTTTTAAGTTTATTTTGAGGATCAAACAACCAAACCGTCCCCGGATAAGAAAGTAAGTCCGCCGCAAGTCGAAGTTCGTCTTTTTTGCCACCCACAGCATTATCCGGTGAAATTTTTTGGCTCAAGGCATCAAGCGTTGTATCCAAAGCGGAGAACATCCCGAGCTGAAAATTTGGCATATTATCCAAGAAAAACGAAGGAAAAAAGAATGGCAGATTCGGCGTCCACAAATTTTGATTGACTTCGCGGTCAATAAGAGACGCGGCCATTTCGACCACCGCCGACTGAGAGGCTTTATCAGGCCGTACATCATAGTCAACATTTTTATCGACATGAGAAACAAAATAAGCCCCAAAAGGATAGTACAAAAAGAAAACCAATGCCGTAATAAAAAGAATAAGCCGACCCCAAGATTTAAAGAAAAGCAACAAAGCACTTTTAAACCGACTACCCGAGGTCCAAAAATTTTGAACTATCGAAGAAACATGTTTAAAAAAATCCGTAACCTTATTTTTGAGCATGAGCATTTCCTTTATTCGGCAACAAACGACGTAACTCGCTAAAGTCGAAGATATGAGTTAGTTTAGCCATAATCGCAAAACTTGCAACACCCAAAATACACAAAGAGGCAAAAAAAGCACATTTTTTCCAATAAGCAAAGGCCAACCAGTTACCGACCCAAACATCAAGAGCCCACAAAGCCCCCCAAAGAACAGCCCCCATAACCAAAGAGGAAAGAAAAATATAAAAGATTTTAAGATTAAGGGCTTTACTAAACTTCCAATAGCCACGTTTTTTAAGCCCCATTTTATATTGATAAAAAGAAACGAATGCCGCCAAGGTTGTCGCCAAGGCCACACCGACATGTCCCAAAGGTTTCATCAAGGCGATAGAAAAGACCATATTACAAACAAAAACCACAATACTATATTTAACCGGAGTTTTGGTATCACCACGGGCAAAAAAGTTAGGCGTCAAGGCTTTAACCAAAACATAAACCGGCAGACCGACCGAATAAGCCATCACCGCATAGGCAGTCATTTCTGTCTCAAGGGAACCAAATTTACCATGTTGAAAAAGGATATTAACAATTGGTTCAGCCAAGATAATAAGAGCCACGGCAGCCGGAAAAGACAACAAAGCGCCATACTCTACGGCACGAGCTTGCATACGATTCGTTTCTTCGGCATCACCGGCCTTAATTGACTTTGAAAGGACCGGCAGCAAAGCCACACTAATAGCGGCACCAATAACGCCCAGAGGAAGCTGTTGAAGCCGGTTTGCATAATAGAGCCAAGAAATGGCACCGGTACCAACCAAAGAAACAATAATGGTGTCAACCATCATATTAATTTGATAAACACCGGCGCCTAACACTCCTGGAGCAATACGTTTAAAAAGTGTTTTAATATCATGATGCTTAATCAAAGCCCGAATATTCCATTGAGGGCGCACCACAACACCACTACGTTTCAAAAAGAAAGCCAACCAAAAAATTTCGAGCACACCGGCAAAACTAACACCAAAAGCGATTCCATGAGCCGGTGTTTCGCCAAACGGCACAAAAAGAAACACCGAAAAAATCATCATTAAGTTAAGAATAACGGGCGCCGCGGCTGGGGCAGCAAATTTATTAAGAGCATTCAAAATGCCGGATTGAAACGACACGATGGATATAAAAAGCAAAAAGGGAAACGTAAGACGAGAAAGAGTTGTTGCCAGTTTTAACTTTTCAGGATCATCGGCAAACCCCGGAGCCAACAGCAACATAAGTTGGGGCATAAAAAGCTCCATAATAATGGTAAAGATAATCAAGAAAAAGGTCAAAACAGATATAGCCTGCG
>CASFLB010000028.1 GCA_949295395.1 uncultured Pseudomonadota bacterium
ATATTCGGATTATTGTGATTATTGCGCGATGTAGAAAAGCAAAGGAGAACGAAAATGAAAAAAATACTTTATACCACCACCGCCTTTATTCTTTGCGGCCTAGCGCAAAGTCAGGCGGCTTGTATCGCCACACCAAGCTGTACGACCTTGGGCTATACCAGCACATCAAGTTGTACAAACGGTATAAAATGCCCGTTTGGTAATTATTGGAATTGCGACCTTGCCAATAAAATTGATGAACTTGAACAAAAAATTGAACAATCCCAAGGTAACTCCGGCAATGCGTCAAGCACGTGTAAAATCGGCAGTATTTTATTTTCGGATAAAACCTGCGGTGATGAAGCTCAATATGGCAAAACTCCAATTGGAGTTGTGGTTTATCTCGGTGGTAGCGGCGGTCAAGCCTTAGCTTTAGAAAACGTAGGAAATAGCTATAAATGGTCATCCAAGCATACTGAAATTGGTTGTAAAGATATGTATAATAGCTGTGAAAATACCAAAAAAATTATTGCAGCTGGAGATAAAAATACCTATCAGGCGGCATGGGCAGCCCTTGAATATAGCACGGAAGGAACCAAAGCCGGTGATTGGTGTCTACCGGCCGCCGGAATATTTGAAACATATTATTACAATAAAGAAAAAATAGATAATAGTTTTTATCAAGCAAGTGGATCAGCCTTTTCAAAATTTTCATTCAGCTATGGTGGATGGTCATCAACGGAATATGCTTCTTCCTCAGCATATTCTGTAGACTTTGGAGGCGTCGGAGGTCTTCGTACATACGGCAAAGAGGAATCCAAATACGTTCGCCCCGTGTTAGAGTTCTAAATTTTTCACATTCGTCAAAAAAATATCCGGCACAAGAGCCGGATATTTTCATTATCAAAAAAACTTTTCTAAGATTTATGAGCCCATTTGACCATACCAAGCCAACACCGAACGGCAGAATAAAACACAACCGCCCCCACAAAAAGAAGTAATTCAACTTTCAGCAAAAGATCCGAAGAAGCAAAAACCTCTTTTCCGCCCAAATAGCGGTGCAGAAAATAAACTCCCATACATGTCAGAGCAAGTGCCAACAAAGCCGAAAGGACATTCCAATTTTCAGTATTATAATCCTTATACCCAAAGGAGGAAAAGGTTTCATAAAAGACCTTCAGATCAATTAAAAACACAAACACAATGACGCCCCACATCAGGCTCCAACTCGCCAAGCCGACAATCAAAGCCAAAAGAAGCGAAACACCAACATAAACGCGTCCTTTTTCCGCCCATAAAATCAAATGTCTAATAATATTTTTCATAATAACAAATTTTTGAAGTTAATAATAAGTTCGCAAAAACTTTTTAGCACATTTTAACCTCAAAAGCAAGTGATTTACAAGGCACTGATTTTTTGCATCAATTCTTCCGGAATCCGCACTGGACGTTTGCGCAACAAAGAAACATAAGCAAGCTTAATCGAAATCTGTGCCAAAAGCTTTTCGCCGCACAAAATTTCTTGTTTCATTTCCGCGCCGGCACCTTTAGCTTCCACCATTTCGCACGTCACAGTCAACAAATCATCAAGCACAGCCGGAGCTTTATAGTCCACAGCCAATGAACGTACCATAAACCCACACTTATCTTCGGCTTCCAAGGCCTGTTGCTGACACATTCCAAGCGCACGAATATATTCAGTTCGCGCCCGCTCGGCAAATTTCAGATAATTAGCATAATAAACCACACCGCCGGCATCCGTATCTTCATAATACACACGTGCCGGAAACTTAAAAACTTTGCCTTCAAAAACACCTTCAGGAGCTTTCACATCAACCATATCAAACTTCCTCTTCTTCAATAATTTTAAGCAAATCAAATTGTTCGGACGCCGGTTTCACACCTTTTCTTAAGCGTGGCGCGCCCAAATAATCACAGCCCGAATCAGAGATAACACGTCCACGAGGTGTCCGTTGTAAAAAGCCAAGTTTAAGCAAAAAGGGTTCGATAACTTCCTCTATCGTATCCCGCTCCTCTGACAAAGCCGCCGCCAAAGTATCTGCTCCGACCGGCCCTCCGCCATAATTATGCAAAATACAGTTAAGATAACGACGGTCAAAAGCATCAAGTCCAAAGTCGTCCACATCAAGCCGTCTAAGCGCCGTGTCAGCAATTTTATTATCAACTTCGGCGGCTTTGGATACAATTCCAAAATCACGTACACGCCGTAAAAGACGTCCGGCCACACGCGGTGTCCCGCGAGAACGCTTGGCAATTTCCCTCGCTCCGTTTTCTGAAATCGGCATTCCTAAAAGGTTTGCACCACGAATAACTATTTTTTCCAAATCTTCGGGCGAATAAAAATCTAAGCGCAGAGGAATACCAAAACGCTCACGCAATGGAGTAGACAGCAAGCCGGAACGTGTTGTAGCACCAACCAGCGTAAACGGTTGCAAATCGATTCGCACCGACCTTGCCGACGGTCCCTCACCGATAATCAAATCGAGCTGAAAATCTTCCATTGCGGAATAAAGAACCTCTTCAATCGCCGGATTCAAGCGGTGAATTTCATCAATAAACAACACATCATTGCGTTCCAAATTTGTTAAAATCGCAGCCAAATCGCCGGACTTGCTGATCATGGGCGCCGAGGTTGCCCGAAAGCCGACACCCAGCTCTTTTGCAATAATAGAGGCCAACGTCGTTTTACCAAGTCCCGGGGGTCCAAACAGCAATACGTGATCCAAGGCATCACCGCGAACTTTTGCCGCTTCAATAAAAACTTTCAAATTATCACAAACCGCACGTTGTCCGACAAATTCCGCCAAAGAATTCGGACGCAAACTAACCGGATTAGCGCTATCAGCATTATCTTCATTAATTTTTTCAGGGCTAACGATTCGATTATTCTCAGGCATAGGCTAGACTTCTTTCGTGGCAAATTCTTTCAAAGCAAGTTTAATCAAGGTTGGAACATCGGCTTCAGGATTATTTTTTGCAGCCAGATTAACCGCGCGATAAGCCTCAATCCGCTGATAACCGAGATTAACCAGTGCCGACACGGCATCATCAATATTCATTGAGCTGTCTTCAGATTGCAGTTCAACCAAAGCGTCTTCATAACCTTCGGTCTCGGTATTTGCTGTTCCGTCCACGGTTGACGAAAGATCAGATTTCATACTTGCCTCCATAGGAATGGTTACAATTTTATCTTTCAGTTCGGTAACGATTCGCGCGGCCAATTTCGGCCCAACCCCAGCCGCACGAGTAAAGGAAGCTTTATCTTGAGCCGAAACAGCCTGAGCCAATTGCATGGGGGACAACACCGACAAGATAGCCAAACAAACCTTAGCCCCAACACCTTGAACTTTGGTTAAAGTCAAGAACCATTCTTTCTCCCAAGCATCGGCAAACCCAAACAGCGAGATACTGTCTTCACGCGCAATTGTCTCAACCAATAAAGCCACCTGAGCCCCGCGAGACAGCTTAGCCAAAGTCTTAGCAGAAGCAAAAACCAAATAGCCCACACCGTTCACATCAAGAATACAATAATCACTTCCAAGCGTATCCACAACGCCGCGCAATTTTGCAATCATTAAAACTCACCTGTTTGAAAACCATCACAATCTCTAAACAAGATATAAAACTTCCCTTTAAGACGCAAGTCTTTTTTAACAACAATCAAGAACAAAATAAAAACGGAATTCCGAAGAATTCCGTTTTTACATTTTGCGTCGAAAGAAATAAAAATCGCTATTTCCTTTTAAGCTCAAAAGAGGCCAAAGCTTAGACACATCAGCCAACCGTTTTACGATTCGCACACACAAAGCATGACCATTTTGTACCAAAATAGCTTCTGTTTCAATGCCCCATGGAAGTTCAACAAAATACTCTGCCATCCAAAAAGGTTCTTTATGAAAATAAAAAACCGATTCTTCTCGTTGATCCTCAAAACGGCACGGAAGCCCCATAACGCGTTGCCAATGTTCAACATTCATCAATTGCAAAAAAACTTCTTCAATAACCGTGTCAAAATCATGATCGGCCGTATCCTGTAAACAGGTATTGGTAACATTATACAGAAGTTCTTTATCCTGCGCCGAAAGACCATGCTTTACGATTTTTTTAAGCTCGGAATAAACCATATCAGCATCAGCATATTTCGGAGCCTGCAAAATATCAAGAAAAGTCAAATTATCGGCATCAAATTGCGTAAGTTTTGTTTCAAAGACCTTGTCGAACCGACACATTAACAAATTTTTCTGAATATAGGAATTACGATCAAGAGCCTTAAGCTTGTCAACCGTTTCCATTGTTATTGATTTCATAGTATAATAATTTTTTAAATGACACAATAAGAGATAATCATAAAAAGGTTATCACTTTTTATACAAAAATCAACAAAAATTTTTAATAAGATTGTTTCAGAGCCGCTGACTTACGAAAAGCATTGTGCGTAATAGCCATAGCCAAAGCATCGGAAGAATCATTATTTTTGGGCTTACATCCTGGAAGTAAAACCTTAATCATAGCCTCAACCTGAGATTTTTCGGCACGTCCCACGCCCACAACCGCTTTTTTAACCAAAGTCGGCTCATATTCCGTTACGGGAATATTAAAAAGCGACGGAGCAAGAATAACAACACCACGTGCCATGCCAAGTTTTATAGTTGATTTTGGATTATCGTTCAAAAAAACCTGTTCAATCGCCGCTTCTTGAGGCTTGTAACATTCAATCACATCATTAAGAGTTCTGTGAATCTGAGCCAAACGCTCGGGCAAAGGTTGCTTTGGATCTGTTTTAATAAAACCATCCGCCACATATTTCATATGATTATTTTCAACCTCAATAACACCCCAGCCCGTCGACGACAAACTAGGATCAAGCCCCAAAATACGCATGTTGCCCTCAAAAAAAAAAATAAAGGCAGGCCTTAAGACCTGCCTTAATAATTAATCGTCGCTGCTTTCCAAGGCTTTCAAAACATCCTCAGAAAATTCAGCATTATGATAGACTTTTTGAACATCGTCATCATCTTCCAAAGCGTCAACAAATTCCAAAAACTTCTGAGCTGTTTCCAAATCAGTAATATCGGTTTTAACGGTTGGCTTCCAATCCAAACGAGAAGCCGACGGTGTTCCGAACGCCTTTTCCAAAGTTTCGGTAACCATATTCAAATCATCTGGCAAGGTCTCAATTTCATGAGCTTCATCATCAGAAGAAACATCGTTGGCACCGGCTTCCAAAGCGGTCTCAAACATTTTATCAGCTTCAGCCACAGAAAGTGGATATTTAATATAACCGATACGTTCAAAATTAAAAGCAACAGAACCACTTTCACCCATAACACCGCCGCGTTTACCAAAAATGGTGCGAACATTACCGGCCGTACGATTTTTATTATCGGTTAAAGCCTCAACAATAATGGCCACTTTACCCGGACCGAACCCTTCATAACGAGCCGAAACATAATCAGCTCCACCAGCTGTTTGTGTTGCTTTGGCAATAGCGCGCTCAATATTATCTTTCGGCATACTTTCGGCACGAGCAGCCTGAATAGCCAAACGCAAGCGCGGGTTTTTATCGGGCTCAGGCAAACCGCTCTTAGCGGCAATAGTAATATCACGGGCAAGTTTGGCAAAAACTTTTGCCTTTTTAGCATCTTGAGCACCTTTACGGTACATAATATTTTTAAACTGGGAATGACCTGACATCAGTAAATCTCCGAAATAAAAAACATAAATTCAGAGCCGTTTTACTCTAAAATTTTACGAAAATCAAGTCCCAACCCTATTTTTTTTAACCGATGACGCAATTAATCTTTCAAAATCATAAAATCAATTTTATTCTCATCAGCACTCAAAACCTTAATTTCAAGCTCATTGATACGATACAATCCGGCTTTGTGAGGAAAGGCAAAAGTTTCAAATTGTCCACTCGAATTATAAATCGGATTATAGACCATATAAGTCATCATAATTTTACCGTTTTTAATTCCATCATAGCGCAAATCATAACCATTAACCGGTTTTGTCTGTTGAATTTTGCTATCGACAACCGGTGAAAAATGAAAATCATCAGGACTTGGCAAATATTCACTATCCAACAGCAACAAACGATTATACCTTATCTCACCGATTTTAGAGTACACCGTTCCATCGCGCCGAACAAGAAGAACATAATCGCCGCTTTTATCAGGAGCCAAAACATAATCAACGCCATCAAGAGTTACCTGTCCAAGTAACGGAATCGATTCTCCTTTTCGAAAAAGAACGGGCGAGGCTTCACTAACCATACCACCGTCCATCACGGCTTGAATTTTATCGGCCACAAAATAATCTTTTTTATAAGTTTTGCTCGAAATCATCGAATAACCAACATAAGTTGTCAAAACTTCATGAGACTTACGGCTGTTTTCATAAACATAATCAGTTTTCAAGAGCATTGGCTCTTGCGAAAAGAAATCAATTGGATAGGTATTTTGTGTTTCGATCCACTCCTTACGCGCCTCCCAAAAAGAATGATCTCCGGCATGAATAGCGCAAGAGGAAAGCATTAAAGCACTTAAAAGAACAACCGTTTTTTTCATATTCAAACTCTTAAAAAAATCTTTAACATTTCTATGATAAGAACTATTATCACAATAAAGTAAACAAATCTTTAGCAAAATTAAAGTTCATCAGGAAAAAAATAAAATGATTGAAAACAAAGGCGGAAGTTGCTGGCAAATAAAATTTAAGCCGCAAGAAGAATATGAAGAAAAGCTCACCAACTTCATTGACGATTATTTTACAACATCGAGTCTAGATTATTGTGACAACGGCAATGAAATACTCTCAGCTTATGCCGATATAAACTTTAACGAAAAAGATTTTTTAACCCAAGCCCAACAACAAGGCGTCTCACTCCCCGAATATGAAAAAACCTTGCTTGAAAGCCAAAACTGGCTCAAAGATTATGTCATTAAATTTCCTCCGGTTGAAGTTGCAGACTTTTTAATTTACGGCATCCATGAAAAAGAAACACCGCAAACCAATAAAATTCCTTTGCAAATCTACGCCGCCACCGCTTTCGGCTCAGAACACCCGACGACGCGCAGCTGTCTCCAAGCCCTATGTGATCTAAAACAAAAAGGCATAAAACCTCATAAAATTCTGGATATGGGGACCGGTTCTGGAATTTTATCACTCGGTGCAGCCAAACTCTTTGGCTCTTCTGCCAAAATAACCGCCGTTGATATTGATGAAGAAGCCGTTATTGTCACTTTGCAAAACGCCGCCACCAACCAAGAAGAAGATGTTATCCATGCCGCCGTCAGCGATGGCTATAAATCAGACTTTGTGCAAAACAATGCCCCTTATGACCTCATTTTATCCAACATATTAGCCCGCCCTTTGATTGAAATGGCTCCTGATTTATATAAAACCTTAAATCAAGGCGGCTATGCAATTTTATCCGGCTTTGTTGAAGATCAAAAAGACTGGGTAATTTCCGCTCACGAACAGCAAGGCTTAAAACTTATAAAGCTCTACCAAATTAATGATTGGTGCGCCGCAGTTATGGAGAAATAAAATGCCCCTTTTAGCAGAAATAAAAGAAATCTTAAAACTTGAAAAACTAGATGGCTATTTCCTACCGCGTAATAACATGTTTTTGGGAGAAGATATACATCCGGCCGAAAACAAAATACTCAAGTTAACCGGATTTTCAGGTTCTGCCGGAACATTACTGATAAAAACTCAAGGCCGCTCTATTTTATTTGTTGACGGCCGCTATGCCTTACAAGCACCGTTAGAAACCGATTCTCAAGAAATAGAAGTTGTTTGCACCGCACAAACACCAATGCTCAAATGGTTGCAAGAAAATCTTCCGCAAAAATTTCGTTTAGGCTATAACCCACAATGCCTTTCAATCAAAGACGTAGAACAATTCCAACAAAAGCTCCCCGACATTCAATGGGTAGCCACAGCAGAAAAAGTCGAACCGTCCATGCCGCTGATAAAAGGCCGTATTTTTGAACACAACATCGAATTTTCAGGCATCAGCCGAGAAGAAAAAATAGGCGCTGTTCTTGACTTTTTAGCTCCGACTGATGCCGCAGGATGGCTATTTTGCGCAGCCGATTCGGTTTCGTGGCTTTTAAATCTCCGCGCCAAATGCTTACCCGACACACCGATAATACGCGGCTATGTTTTAATTGAAAGAAACGGCAACACAACGCTTTTTGGCGGCAATCTTGATTTTGGCAATAAGGAATATCCGCTATCAACCTATCCGCTTGAAGCTTTAGAAAATGTATTAAAAAAATTCAAAAAGCAAAGCCTTTATATAGATGAATACAAAACCCCTCAGCTCATAAACACATTATTTGCAAAATATAAAATAGAAGCACTTCATCACAAAGACATTGCCGAAACCGCCAAAGCCATAAAAAACAGGATTGAACTTGAAGGCATTCGCCGCGCCCACATACGTGACGGCGTTGCCGTTGTCAACTTTCTATACTGGCTTGAAAACAATGGTCTCGGAAAGACCGAAATGGAAATCGTTGCCGAACTTCATAACTTTCGCCAAAAGCAAGAACATTATTTTTCTGAGAGCTTTGAAACCATCGCTGCTTTTGGCTCCAATGGAGCCATCGTCCATTATCAACCCTCAACCAAAAGCAACAAAGCCTTACAGAACGGTTCTTTGCTTTTATTAGACAGTGGCGCTCAGTATTATGACGGCACAACCGATATCACCAGAACCCTTGCCATCGGCGAACCGACAGAAGAAATGAAACAAAACTATACCACCGTTCTCAAAGGCCACATAAATATCAGCCGAGCCGTTTTTCCTCAAGGAACAAGCGGTCAATCACTAGATGCCCTGGCAAGATTGCCTTTATGGAAACAAGGACTAAACTATGCTCACGGCACCGGTCACGGCGTTGGTTGCTTTCTCAACGTCCATGAGGGCCCTCAAGGCATATCAACAAGCTATTCCCCCTATCCGCTGTCCGTCGGCATGATAACCTCGATTGAGCCCGGATATTATAAAGAAGGTTGCTACGGTATTAGAATTGAAAATCTTGTCGAAATTGTTGAAAGCAAACAAAAAGGCATGCTGTGCTTTTCACCGTTAACCCTCGTTCCCTATGACAGAAAGCTAATCAACAAAGCACAACTAACCCCTGCAGAAATATCTTGGATAAACGACTACCATGCCCGAGTTTTTGCGGCCCTATCGCCTAAGATTATCGGTGCTACAAAAGACTGGCTCAAAAAAGCCTGCGCCAAACTCTAAAATTCTGCATAAAATATACAGATATTGTTGCCAATTAAGATTTAACTTATATATTAATAGGCATTAGAGAAATAAATTTAAGGAAAACAAAAGAATGTCATTTCAAGCTAAAAGAATATTAAAAAAGATCCTCTCCTGGTCCGGACTGTTTTTCTTTGGACTAGCGGCTTATATGATTTATCATCAGCTATCAAAATATCCTTTTTCCGACATTAAAGATGCGCTTTTCAGCATTCCTCAGCACAATTTATTAATGGCATGTTTGGCCTCATTTTGCGGCTATATTGCCTTGTCTTCGTATGACTGGCTAGCGTTAAGATATATCAAAAGAAAACTAGCGGCTTGGAAATGGATTTTTGCTGGTTTCATTGGCTTTTCGGTCAGCAACAACGCCGGACATGCCATTGTGTCAGGCGGAGCCATTCGCTACCGACTTTATACCCGCTGGCGTTTTCACGGATACGAGATAGTCAAGATGGTCACTTTTTCCGGTTTCACCTATCTTGTTGCTTGCTTTTTCTTAATTATTGTCGGTTATTTTCTAACGCCGGACCATGCCTTTGGAGAAGGCAGCGTCTCAAAACTAACGACCTTAATTGTCACCATACTATCCGCTCTCGGGTTAGCCATTTACTTTGGCATTAGTCTTTTTTACAAAGAACCGCTGACCATAAAAGGTATAAAGTTTGAAATTCCAAGTTTCCGCCTCGCTTTAGAACAAGTTATTATCGGCGGAGCTGACATTTTAATGGCGTCATTGGTTTTGTATTTTACGCTAACACCATTTGTTCCGATTCCTTTTGATGTTTTCATCGGCGTGTTCATCATCGCCCAAGTTTTAGGCACTTTCTCACAAGTCCCCGGAGGCTTAGGCGTTTTTGAAGGCTTATTCTTATTAATCATCCCCGGAGATCATAACACGGCCATGCTGTTTGGAGCTTTAATTGCTTATCGCATCATTTATTATTTATTACCATTAATGATTTCAGGAGTTGTTTTAATCAGCTACGAAACCTATCACAAGATGCATCGAGCAAAAACCATTCGAGCCATTTTGGCAGAAAAATTACATCTGAAGAAATAGTCACAAAAAAAGCTACCGAAATTCGGTAGCTTTTTTTTCAAAACACATCATTTAAATTTCGTGTACAGAACGGGTCGCACAAAATACGGCGTTGTCGGCTCGGCATAACGTACCCCATAGGAAGAACCGCAACAAACGCAATCTTTATAAGGAACAGTCACAGAGAGCATCGAATCAAGAGGTGCCGCATCCAACAACTTTAAACCTTGATTGATGGCCTTCTCATTCGTAAAAAAACGACATATTTCTCCAATAGATGGCAAAAAAGCCTGACCGGCAAGCACACCATTTTTATGATATTCAAAACAATAAGTAGCCGCTTCCGCAGATCTTTCCAAAGCACGAGCATTATCAACAACCAACTTTGTTGCATTAATACCGGATAACTCGGGACAAATAAGCAACTTTAATTTTCCGGAAGACCACGGCAATTTTTCCTGATCTATGCAAATTGAATAGAAACCATGAGCATCGACATAAGCCACAACCGCTTTTACTTCTTTAGTCACTAGGCGTTCAAAAGAAACACTATCATCAGCATAATGGAACATACCCGCCGCAACCTGATTTTTAACTTGAATTGATGTATCCATAATAAATAAAATTAATAAGTTAAGAATAATAAAAAACTTCTCTCGTTATAAGAGAGAAGATAAATTTTGTCAAGTGAAATAAAAAAAACAAAAAACCTATTGACAAGCAAACAAAAATAGCCTATAAGAGGCACAACAAATTGCTTCATCGTCTAATGGTAGGACAGCGGACTCTGACTCCGTTAATCGTGGTTCGAATCCATGTGAAGCAGCCAAATTGAAGCCGCAGGTAATGCGGCTTTTTTTTATGACTGATTCAAGATATCCCGAAAAGAGTTAAAGCGAAAGAAAACATGATGCTTCGCATCAGGAATTAAGCGGAGTTTAGCCCCATAAAATTCCTGTTGCGCTTTGAGATCAAAAAACGGATCATGATCAGCCACAAAAGCACGATCAAAATCTGACATAATTTCTTTTTGATAAAGAGCATAAAATTTTTGCAAAGCTTCAAGTTCTAGTTGACAGCTTTCAAGAGTACGAAGAGATTGAAACTCATTATATTTTTCATATTCTTCTTGAGAAATAACCATATAGCGGCGTCGAAAATCCAAATAATTGTCAAGAGTGATAGACTTAAAGACATTGACAGTTTGAGAAGAAAGTCCAAATTTTTCATCAAACAAATAAGGATTTCCGTTAACAGCAATTTTTTGCCGCAAAGGAGGAAGAGATTTTTGTAAAATTGAGGCAACGAAAACACCGGCAGAATAAGCAATTAAATCAATTGTTTTATAAGGAGAAAAATCAAAATTCAAATTTAAATCCTGATAATCAAAAAGAATTAAAACATTATCATTGGTATCATTGAGATTTACAAACTGATTTTCATCACATCCCCAACCGGAGAAAAAAAGAATAAGATTTTGAGACTGATTATTTTTAAGAAAAGACTGCATAAAGAATACCCTTTATAAAAAACTGAACAAAAATAAAATAAAAAAAATGAGTAAAAATAGACTTAAAACAAAAAAAATAAAAAAAAATTGAAATTATCCCTTGACAAGGTGTGTAAAAAAGCGTATGTAAAGCACATCATTTATCGCGGGGTGGAGCAGCCCGGTAGCTCGTCAGGCTCATAACCTGAAGGTCGTAGGTTCAAATCCTGCCCCCGCAACCAAGGAAAAACAAAGGGTTAGATTGATTTTCTAACCCTTTTTATTTTATCTAAAAATCTTGGGGCAATACAGGGGCAATCGCAAAGATTAAATTTCGTTAATTTATAATAAATGATTAGGTTTTAGTTTTCAGCTTATTTCTTTCTAGTATACTTTTAATTTTATTCTTGCTTTTCATTATTTTATTAGCTAATACTCTAAGAGTGTTGGCAACTTTATTGTCAACATTGAGTA
>CASFLB010000029.1 GCA_949295395.1 uncultured Pseudomonadota bacterium
TTTTTTGCTGCCGGAAAAACCGGAACGACGCAGGATTATCGCGATGCGTGGTTTGTCGGTTTTACGGATGATTATGTTGCGGCGGTTTGGGTCGGAAATGATGATAATTCACCGATGAAAGGTATTACCGGTGGCACACTCCCGGCTCAAATTTGGAAAGAGGTTATGCTTGCGGCCGAAAATTAACATTCAAAAATATGATTAATAAAAAATAGTGCTTTTATGTTTGAAAGAAATATATATAATACGAACCAAAGCAAATGATAATTATTGGAAGAGGAAAATACAGATGAGACAAAAACCAGTAATGCTCCTGATTTTAGATGGTTGGGGCTATCGTGAAAAAACAACGCAAGATAACGCTATTGAAATGGGAAACACGCCAAATTGGCATAAGCTCGTCAGCGAATGTCCGACGTGTTTTGTTGAAACCTCAGGCTTAGATGTGGGCCTGCCGACCGGACAGATGGGCAATTCCGAAGTTGGTCACATGAACTTAGGTGCCGGACGTGTTGTTATGCAAGACTTGCCGAGAATAGATGCGGCTATTGAAGATGGTTCAATAAGAGATAACCCGATTATCAAAGACATGATTGATACCTTGAAAAAGAGCGGCAAAACCTGCCATGTCATGGGCTTGATGTCACCAGGTGGTGTTCACTCTTCTCAGGATCATATCGTTGCTTTATGCAAAATTTTGGCAGATAGCAAGATTAATGTTGCGGTTCATGCTTTCTTGGATGGTCGTGATACGCCGCCGACTTCGGCTCAAGAATATGTTAACAATTTTGAAAAAGAAATCAGCGCTTTGCCAACAGTAAAAATTGCCACGATTGCCGGCCGTTTTTATGCCATGGACAGAGACAAGCGCTGGGATAGAGTAGAAGCCGCCTATAACGCCATTGTTTCGGCTGAAGGAAATTATGCGCCGACGGCAAATGAAGCAATTGCCACCTCTTATGAACGCGGTGTGAATGATGAGTTTGTCGTTCCTTGCGTGATTGATGGTTACAAAGGGGCAGAGGACGGCGATGTTGTTTTGATGTGCAACTTCCGTGCCGACCGCGCCAGAGAAATTTTATATGCCTTAGGTGATAAAGATTTTGACGGATTCTCTCGTAAGAAAATCGTTAATTTCGCAGAGTGCGTCGGTATGACCGAATATTCGGTTGATCACCGCCGCTTTATGAAAACTTTGTTCGGACCGGAAGTTTTAACCAATATTTTTGGTGAAGTTGTTTCTGAACATGGCTTAACCCAGCTTCGCATTGCCGAAACCGAAAAATATGCTCATGTCACATTCTTCTTCAATGGTGGTGAAGAGCGCGAGTTTAAAGGTGAAGAACGAATTCTTATCCCCAGCCCCAAAGTTGCAACTTATGATTTGAAGCCGGAAATGTCGGTTTATGAAGTGACCGAAAAACTGGTTGACGCCATTGAAAATCAAAAATTTGATGTCATTATCTGCAACTTTGCTAATGGTGATATGGTAGGCCACACCGGCATTATGGAAGCCGCATTGAAGGCCGTTGCCGCTGTTGATGATTGTGTCGGCAAGGTTGCCGCCGCGATTAAAAAGGTTGACGGAACATTGTTCATTACGGCTGACCACGGCAATGTTGAAAAAATGGTCGATGAACAGACCGGAGCGCCTTATACGGCACATACGGTTGGTAAAGTCAGAGCCGTTTTGTATAATTGCAACAAACCGATAAAAGGTTTGAAAGACGGTCGTTTAGCCGATGTATCTCCGACCCTTTTGGATTTGCTAGGTATCGAGCAGCCGAAAGAAATGACTGGACAGTCTTTACTGATAAAAGAGTAAAGAACGACGAAGATGAAAACACGTACCGCCAAAATCATGGGACTTGCGCTGGGAATAATCTTATTCTCAGCTCAGTCCCTTATGGCGGCAGACGTCTCAAAGTCAGATTTGGCGCGGATGGAAAAGCAAATGGCTGAGCAAGATGCCGAAAGCAAACGTCTGGCCAAACAAGCGGCCGAAATCACGGAAGAGGTCAAAACCTTAAGCGCCAATATTGTAAAATATGCTAAAGTAATACAAAACAACGAAGATAAAATTTCATCAATGGAGCAAGAGCTCGAACAACTCCAGCAAGACCTCAAAGCGGCCGAGGCGAGTTTTACGCTGGAAGATGAACATTTAATCAAAACCTTATCCGCCTTGCAAAATTTAGCCTTAAAACCAACGGAATCATTGTTTGTGCAGCCCTTAACACCGGTTGAAATTATCCGCAGTGCGATGCTGTTAAGAGAAACGGTTCCTCATTTGGAAGAAAGTGCAAACCGAATTAAAGCTCAACTGGATAAAATTGAAAAACAAAAAAAGCAAGTCGAAACGCAAGTTGAAAAAATAAAACGGCAAAAAAAACAAATGGAAGAAGAACACGCTGAATTAAAATCAATGATGAAGCGCAAATCGGCTTTAAGAAATTCAATAGAAAACAAATCAGAAGAAGCGAAAAAGAAAGTTTCAAAATTAGCGGCGCAAGCTCAAGATATAAGGGATTTGCTTGATAAGCTAGAGAAGCAACGGCTTGAAAAACAGCGTCAAGAGCAAGAAGCAGAGCGTAAGCGTTTGGCTGAAGAAAAACGTAAAAAGAAAGAGGAGGAAAAACAAAGAGCTGACTTGATTAAATTCAAACCGCAGTCTATAAAAGAAATAGGTGAGAATTTTATCAAAGCCAAGGGTAAACTTCCGCTTCCGGCCAGAGGGCAAATTGTCACGCGCTATGGGGAAGAAACCGCTAAAGGTGTGACCTCAAAAGGAATTATTGTCGAAACACGTCCGCAGGCGCAAGTTGTGGCTCCGTTTGACGGCAATGTTATTTTTGCCGGACCCTTCCGCGGTTATGGTAATGTAATTATTATAGAGCATGGAAAAGGCTACTTAAGTTTGATGGCAGGGCTAGACACGGTTGATTGCGAGCTGGGTCAAATGCTCTTAGCCGGAGAGCCGATAGGGCTGATGCCGGAAGATGATTCAAAACTCTATGTTGAAATTAGAAAAGACAATCATCCGATAAATCCGCTGACTTGGATAAAAAGTTAAAGTAAAGAATGGGAAAAGATATGATAAAAAAAGTTTCATTAATAACGGCCACGGCCTTAAGTTTGGTTATGATGAGCAGCAGCATCGTTTTTGCCGCCGCCAAAGTCGATAAAAAAGCCGAGAGTGAAAACGCAAACACATACGAGTTATTAAATTTGTTTGGTGATGTAATGGAACGCGCCAAAAATTCCTATGTTGAAGAAGTCAGCGATCAACAATTAATAGAAGCCGCAATCAATGGAATGCTCACATCACTCGATCCTCATTCAAGCTACATGGATGGTAAGGATTTTAAATATATGAGTGAACAGACCAAAGGAAAATTCGGCGGTTTAGGAATAGAAGTCACCATGGAAAGTGGTGTCGTAAAGGTTATCTCGCCGATGGACGATACGCCAGCCTATAAAGCCGGATTAAAGCCGGGGGATTATATAACCAATATTGATGATGAATCCGTTGTCGGTATGACCTTGAATGACGCGGTTGACCGCATGAGAGGAAAGGTTGGTACAAAAGTAAAATTAACGATTCGCCGTTTTAATGAAAAACCTTTTGATGTGACAATAAAACGTGAAGAAATAAAAATTCAGTCCGTTAAGACCAGCATAAAAGGCGATGATGTGCTTTATGTTCGTATTACCTCTTTTAGCGAAGATGTTGACACCGCTATCAGCAAAGCCGTTAAAGATGCAGAAAAGAAATATAAAGACAAATTAAAAGGCATTGTGATTGATGTTCGCAACAATCCGGGAGGTTTGCTGGATCAAGCCGTTAATGTTTCGGACTTATTCCTTGACAAAGGGGAGATCGTATCTACCCGCTCAAGAAACGAGGAAGATACGGTAAAATATACCGCCAAACCGGGGGATATTGCAAAAGGCTTGCCGATTGTCGTTTTGGTAAATGATGGTTCAGCTTCAGCTTCAGAGATTGTTGCCGGTGCGTTACAAGATCACAAGCGTGCCGTTATCTTAGGAGAAAAAACCTTTGGTAAAGGCTCAGTTCAAACCGTTATTCCTTTAGACAATCATGGAGCGATGCGCTTAACCACCGCTCGCTACTACACACCGTCCGGTCGCTCGATTCAAGTAAACGGAATTGTTCCGGACATTATCGTAAAACCATCAAAGGTTGAAGAGATTGAAAATAATTTTGAATTGAGTGAAGGTGAATATAAAAACGCCTTAAAGAACGACAGCGAAGATAAAAATGCCGCCAAAAAACTTGAAGCCGCAAAGGCCGAAAAGGAAGAATTAGCGAAAGATTATCAGCTGTCGCAAGCGCTTGATCTCGTTCGTGCCTTAGGCATATACAAACAAGGTTTGGATAAAAAATAAATAGGAATAGACTGTGGCTAAAACGCTCAAACAAAAGTTTTTAATATTGGGTATAGCAATCGGGATCATTCTGTTTGTTGTCGGGGTAGGATACTACTTTGCCAAACAAAAAAGTGAACCAGAGTTTGCAAGCAAGATTGATCGTATTATGTTTGAGCGTAAGAACAAGTCACCCAAATACATCATAACCTTGCCGGACAAGTTTTTTTATTCAAGAAAAGAAGAATTTTTGAATGCCGAAGATTCTAAAAGAGAAACATTGCCAAATAAGAGTGAGAGCTATGAGCAAAAGCGTCAACGACTAATGAGAGAAATACCTCATATCGGTAAGCTCAAAAAGATTGAAGGCAAGCAGCCACTACCGCAAATTGAAAGCGACAAAGATCTTGAAACGGTTATCGACGGTATTACGGTGCCGGCGGAATCAGAAAATGGCAAAAAACCATGGATAGAATATTCACGGCCTCTACAACAAGTACAACCAAATTTCTATAAAGTTGCAATTATAATAAACGGTATGGGGTTAAATCAAAGGATGAGTGAAGAATTGATAAATAAACTTCCCTCAGAGATTGGACTGGCCTTTTCACCTTATGGGCGCGATAACAAAAAGGTTATAGCACAGGCACGCCAACAGGGCCATGAAACCTATACAGATTTGTTATTGCCGTCCAAAGATTTTTTGAAATCAGACAGCGGTCCGTTGTCCTTAAGTATAACCGCTAGTTTGGAGGAAAATAAAAAGCGTCTTTATAAAACATTGTCGGCTGGAATGCCAACGGGTGGTTTGGTCATAAATAACGGTATGGCCGGAGAAGACAGCCGTCCGCGGATAAAAGAGATTCTTCAAACAGCCGGAAAACTTGGATTACTGATGATTGATGCGACCGGTGAAGATGATATTTCTAAGATTGACATAAGCGGAATACCTCACCGCAAAGCTGATATTGTTATAAAAGATGACTATCGTCCGGGAAGCATTAGACGTCAGTTAAAAGAAGCTGAATTTATCGCTCAAGAAAAGGGAAGTGTTTTGATTGTGAGTGGCATGAAAGCATCAGCCATAAAAGAAATAGTTGAATGGGTAAATACCTTTTCCCCGCAATTAAGCTACCAACAAATGAAAGAACAAGGCATCGACGAAATAGAACGCCCGTTTGCCTTAGTTCCGATATCATCAACCGTCACCGAGTAAAGATATGAAACGCTATCGCAAGAATGCCGGAATTGTTGTGTTTAATCGAGACAAAAAAGTCCTGATGTGTGAAAGAATAGACGGTGATGCCAACATGAGTTGGCAGTTTCCTCAAGGCGGAATGGAACAAGGAGAAACACCGGAAGCAGCCGCACGTCGAGAATTAATGGAAGAAACATCTATCACCTCTGTTCGTTTAATTGCACAAATAAAGGAAGGATTGAAATATGACTTTCCGCCGGAGATAAAAGAAAGGTTTGCCCGCCGCGGCATTAACACGGACGGTCAGGAGCAGTATTGGTCGCTTTTCTTGTTTGAAGGACAGGAAAGTGAAATAAATCTAAGAACAGCTGAGCCGGAGTTTAAAAATTGGCGCTGGAATGATATTAAAATAGCAGACAAACAGGTCATTGCTTTTAAGCAAGAAATTTATCGCCGCGTGATAAAAGAGTTCGCTCCGATAATCGAAAAATTTGAATAAAATTTTATCTTTAAATAGACGAAAAAATATGCTATACTCCGAGCATAATTAAGCTTTTCGGAGTAAAAAAGATGAATAACAAACTCCATGACAAGATGATGGAAATGGTTGATAGAGCCGGCCGCACAGGTCTGAGTTCTAATGTTCCGTTTAAGGAAGAACAATTTTCAGAGTTAGTAAAGTTGCGTCAACTGTCAATTTTACAAAGTGCTTATCAGCCACAGGCAACTGAGATAAATCTGCCGATTTTAGCCCGAGAAGATTTCACCAAAGATTTGGTCGCAATAGCATACAGCTATGCCGGAATAAACAAACACCGCCAGAAAAAACACAGCTACGAATATTTTCGCGATAACATTGCGCTTTATGACGGCAATCATATTCACTTTAACCAGCCAGCCATTGATCCTGAAAATATGCTTTATGCTTTTTCACCGCAAAGAATATACGCACAACGAGGCTACAAGCTTGAAGGAATGGACACCTTTGCTATTTTTCGAGATGTTAAGAAAAAACACGCTGAACAAGAAGCTCAAGCCCAACAACGCGAGCTGTTTACCAAAGATTTGCTGCAACTTGGGTTTATGGGAAATACGCCGGAATTGCTTAACGCTCAGGTATTAGAATTGCTTAAAATTCAAAATCAGTTGATACAGCGAAGTTTGGAACAACAAAAATTAGCTATGCTGAACCAGCATCCGGAGCTTTTGCAACAGGTTGTAAAAAATAATGCACCGCAGATTGATAATAAGGTCATGCTGCAAATAAGTAGCAAGCTAAATGAGCGCGAAAGAGCTTAAATCGCCTCAAAGTTAATTCTTGGATCCACCCAAGAATAGGTCAAATCGCTGATAAGTTTAAGAACAAGGCCGAGCAAGGCAAAGATATAGAGCGTGCCAAAAATCACCGGATAATCGCGCGTCATAATCGCCTCATAGCCAAGAAGTCCAAGGCCGTTGAGCGAGAAAATAACCTCAATCAGCAACGAGCCGGTAAACAGCATTTTAATCAGCATGGAAGGAAAACCGGCAATCACAATCAGCATCGCATTTCGGAACACATGGCCGTATAAAACCTGATTTTCAGTCAGGCCTTTGGCCTTTGCTGTCAGCACATAAGGCTTTCCAAGCTCGTCAATAAACGAGTTTTTAGTCAGCATGGTCAGCGAGGCAAAACCGCCGATAACCATTGTCAAAACCGGCAAGGTGATATGCCAAAAGTAGTCAATAATTTTTCCCCATAAGGAGAGCTCGTCCCAGTTAGACGAGGTCAAGCCGCGCAGCGGAAACCACTGAAAATAAGTTCCACCGGCAAAAAAGACAATGAGTAAGACTGCAAACAAAAAAACCGGCACGGCAGAGCCGAGAACTACGGCAAAAGATGTCCAAACATCAAATTTTGAACCATCGCGCAGAGCTTTCTTTATGCCGAGCGGAATAGAAACCAAATAGATAATCAATGTTGACCATAGCCCGAGAGAGATAGATACCGGCATTCGCTCCCAAATAAGCTGGCTTACGGTTTTGTCTTTATAATAGCTTTTGCCAAAGTCAAAAGTAGCATAATCTTTAATCATATTAAAAAAACGGACATGAACCGGCTTATCAAAACCGAATTGCTTTTCCAAATCCTTAATCAGATAATCAGGTACACCGCGCGCACCTTGATATTTTGATGTTGAGGTCGAGGCGTTCATCGTCGCTGTTGAGGATAGACTTCCCGTTGCATCAACATTCATTCCGCGATACTTAGCCAACATATGTTCAACCGGTCCCCCCGGCGCCATTTGGATAATCAAAAAATTGACGGTTAATATTCCGAGCAGTGTCAGAGGAATAAGTAGCAAGCGCTTGATAATATAATTTCTCATGAACGAAAATCCTCCTTCATCCACCAGGTAAAGGGCTGATATCCAACTTTAAGATTGGTTTTCGGATGTTCAAACTTATTTTGATAAGCCACACGGTCAGCCGGAGCATACCATTGCGGAATCATATAAGTTTCGCTAAGCAAAACGCGGTCAAGTGCCGAAACATAGGCTTTATAATCGTCTTTTTTCTGGGCTTTAACCAGACCGTCTATCAGGGCATCAACCACAGGATTTTGGATTCCGATAATATTATAAGAACCGTTGACCATGGCTGACTGACTTCCCCAAAGCTCTTTTTGTTCATTCCCCGGCATTTGCGACACGCCAAGAGCGATAATGGCAATATCAAAGTCAAAATTATCCAAACGGTTTTTATAAACATTAACCTCAACGGTACGAAAGGAGGCATCGATTCCAATTTTACGTAGGTTTTTGATAAACGGCAACATCACGCGTGTGAAAGAGCTTCCGTTAGAAGAATTATCAAAAATCTCAAAAGCCAAAGGCTCACCGGTAGCGAGATTAACCATTTTCCCGTCCCGAAAACCATATCCCGCTTCATTCAGAAGGGCAACGGCTTTTTTTAGATTTTCGCGTGTTTGCCTATAATTTTCATGATGAATAACACGTGGCTCTTGCGTAAAAACTTCCGGCGCAAGTTGAGACTTAAAGCGGCGCAAAATAGTCAGCTCTTTTCCTTTTGGCAGACCGGTTGCTTCCATGCCTGTATTGGTAAAAAAGCTGTTTAAGCGCTGATATTGATTATAAAACAACATCTCATTAGCCCAGTCAAAGTCAAAGGCAAGGGCTATGGCTTGGCGTACGCGTTTGTCTTTGAAGATATCTTTGCGAATATTAAACGCAAACATTTGCAAGTTTGCAGCCCGCCCATGAGGAATATCTTCTTTAATGACTTTTCCGCTTTTAACCACATTATTATCATAACCGGTTACCCAGTTTTTTGCGATATATTCTACACGAATATCAATATTGCCGGAAAACAACGCTTGCAAGGTAACGGTTGTGTCTTGATAAAACTCATAATCAACCGTATCAAAATTAAAAAAGCCTTTTCGTGAAGGAATATCTTTAGCCCAATAATGAGGGTTTCGTTTCAGAATAACGGATTTTCCGGCCTTAAACTTCTGCACGATATAAGGCCCGCTCCCCAAAAAAGGTTTTAAGGTAGGAGCGCTAAAATCCTTTCCTTCCCAGTCTTTTTTTGAAAAGATGGATAGCTGTGCCAAAATCAGAGGCAGCTCTTTATTTTCAGAATTTTTTTTGAAATAAAAGCGAACATGACGGTCATTAATTTTTTCAAGCTTTTCGACATCTTGATAATAAACTTTATAAATGGGGGCGCCTTTTTCGATTAAAGAATTAAAACTGAAAATCACATCATCGGCCAAAACCGGAGACCCATCGCTGAATTTTGCCCGTTCATCAAGAATAAATCCAACATAAGACTTATCTTTCGGCAACTCAAATTCCTTAGCCAAGAGCGGATAGACAACACTAATATCATCAGCGGGAACAACACCGAGCGTATCAAGCGTAAGTGCCGCCACTTCACTGACCGCATTGCCTTTAAAAATAAAAGGGTTAAAACTGTCAAACCCACCATAAGAGGGCAAGACGACTGTTCCACCTTTAGGAGCCTCGGGGTTTACATAATCAAAATGAGAAAAAGTATCAGGATATTTGGCTTCATCATAAAGAGCGATATGAGAGTAAAGTTCTCGAGCGCAAGCCAAACGAAAACAGCCGCACCAAACAGCGGCTGTTAAAAAGGTAAAAATGAAAAAGTTAATTTTTCTTAGCAACATCATTAACCCAGTTTCCAAAAGGATAAGACAGCGTTTCTTCAAGAGAGGCAGATGTATTTTTAAGAGATTTTTGTGTATCGTCTTTTTTCATTTTTTCCCACTCACGACGCAAGGATTTGAGAGTTTTTTTGCTGTCGTTGAAGTCAATAGTTTTTGAACTTTCTTTAGGTAAGGAAATTTTAGGCTCTTTAGGATGGCCGGTAAAATCCTCAATATCGAGTTGTTCATCATCATGCCAAGGCTCATGAATGTTGGCGGTTAAATCATTAGATTTAGAAGCATTCGATGAGGAATCAAACTTTGGTTCCTGAAGAAATGTTGACGTGTCTTCTGTTCCAAAACTTCTTTCCAAGGCAAGCGTAAAAGGATCCTGCTTGTCGCTTTCTTCAGTATCGAAATCATCAGAGGTGTTGATTCTTTTCTTCCGAAAAAGAGAAGAAATAAAACCAAAGCTGTTTCGGGAAGAATTTGTTGGTTTCTCGGCCTCAAGGTTAACCTTAAGGGCATTTGAATCTTCTTCTCTCGATTCGTTAACTCGACGATCAAGAGCTTTAAAAGTCTCAGGTTCTTCAGGCAAAGACTTATCTAAGGTATCCGTCTCGGCAAAAGAAGGCTTTGCTTTAAGGGCGGAAATTTCTTTTGAACGCTTAATTTCTTCGGATACAGGTGCCAAAATAGAATAAACCTTTCCAAACACGCCGGTTTCAATAAGGTTTAAGAAAACGTGTTCTTTGTCATGCTTTTCCAAAAGAGCGATAAGAGCTTGATAGCGAGCCACAAACTCCAAAATAGAGCCGGAAAGAATAGTATCGTTCTGCGCGCGATTAAACATTCGGAGCTGAAATTCTCCTTGGGTTTGAGAAACCTCAATTAAAACTTTTCCAAAAGACCATTTTCCGCCATTTTGAACTTTAGCCCACAAATTTTCAATTTGCTCGCTGGAGGCGATGCCGGCACGTTTAATAATCTCGGATAAAAGCTCATTCATATCAGCGACAAAAACGTCAAATTTACTGAGAATAAAGCCATCTTTAACTTCTTGTTCGGCTTCGAGCATAACACGGGCGAGCAAATCGGTATAATCCAAATTTTTTTTCATATGCGAGAGCAAGGAAACAAGATTTTTTTCAAACGCGCGATGGCTGATGTATTGGTTAACATAGCCAAAAACAGCCCAGATGAAGAAAACCGGCAATAAAAGGAAAGAGGTGTATAAGGCGGCATCAAATAAACTCAACGCAACAAACGGAAGCCCGCCAAGTTTATCGGCAACAAACAAACCGGCATAAATCAGCCAAAACAGACTAGAAAAGACGGAAAGAAAAAAAGCCAAAGCCAACAAGGAAATTCTCCAAAATAAAAAAACAGAACTGAAAATATAGTAGTATATTCGGCGTATAATTCAATCAAAATAACGAAAATTAACAATATTTTAAAATAAGAGTCGAAATTTAAGATAAAACGTGATAAAGAAAGAAAAAAGATTTTAAATAATAAGAAGAGAATGAAAATATGAGTAACACAAACAGCATGGTTTTAGATTTTGAAAAATCAATTGTCGAAGTTGAAGCAAAGATCGAAGGGCTAAAAATGGCGGCAAAGGAAGAAGGTGTTGATATAAGTAAAGAGGTCGGACGTCTTCAAGAAAAATTGGAGCGTCAGCTTAAAGCTTCTTATGCTAATTTAACGCCGTGGCAAAAGGCACAAGTTGCCCGCCATCCGGATAGACCGCATTGCTTGGATTATGTTCATAATCTTATTGAAGACTTTGTTCCCTTAGCCGGAGACAGAAATTTTGCTGATGACCCGACCATGATTGGCGGAATTGGACGTTTTAAGGGAATTTCCGTTGTTGTTATCGGACAAGAAAAAGGTCATGATTTGGAAAGCCGTATCAAATACAATTTTGGTATGGCTAAGCCGGAGGGCTACCGCAAGGCTCAACGCTTAATGAGTATGGCCGACAAGTTTAATCTTCCGGTAATCAGTCTTGTTGATACCGATGGGGCTTATCCTGGAGTAGAAGCTGAAGCGAGAGGTCAAGCTGAAGCGATTGCCTCATCAATAGAAAGATGCTTGCAAATTAAAACTCCGATTGTTTCAACCGTGATTGGAATGGGCGGATCCGGCGGAGCAATCGCAATTGCGGCGGCCGATAGAATATTGATGCTTGAAAACTCAATTTATTCGATTATTTCACCGGAAGCTTGTAGCTCGATTCTTTGGCGTTCAACCGATAAAGTAAAAGAGGCCGCTGAAGCTCTGAGATTTACGGCGCAAGACTTAAAACATTTCGGCGTTATAGATGAAGTGATAAAAG
>CASFLB010000030.1 GCA_949295395.1 uncultured Pseudomonadota bacterium
GCATTAACAAACCCCAAATACTGATAAGGAATTTCTGTTGGCGGAACCAACTCGGAAGCTTGAGCCGAAGAAATCAAAGAAGGCAGAACAAAAGCCGTCTTTTTTTCCGCTGGAACAAGCGTCGTCACATCAAGAAAATCGCTGTTTAACTGAGCTTTAATAAACGGCAGTTTTTGAGTTAAATCAGCATTAACCTGTCCGGTCAAAACATTTCCGTTTACGGTTAATTTATCGAGTGTCAAAGCAATTTTTTGAACCGTACCAGAAGCCCTACCCAGCAAAGAAACCTCCGGCGCTCCCAAATTACCGTTTGGATTATAAATATCCAACGCCAAATCAAAGCTGATATTTCCATCAAGCACCCCATTAACCACCCCATTAGCGTTAACTTCGGCACCATAAGCGGCAACATCGGCCTTTACCGGAAAATTAGGAATTTCATTCAACAAATCGTTCAACGCACCGAGCTGAACCTCTCCCTTAATAGACTGATTATTATAAAGGGCATCAAACGTCGCATTTATCGGTGCATCAAGACTATCCATCGACATTTCAAAACGATTCAACACCGCTGAAATAACGTCACCGGATTGCTGATTGGCAAAAACCAACGAGCCATTCTCAATAAGCACATCATTGGCTGCAAATCCGGCCAAAGCCAAAGCTTGCGGTTTTTCCGCAATAACTTCAGCGGCCTTATCAGCTTTATCAGCACTAATAAAACCTGTTGCCACAGCCTGATCTTTCAAAAGAGCCAATTGTTGAGCCGAAGGCTTTTTAACATTCGAAAAATCCCAGTTCGTGGCACCATCGGCAGCTATTTCCAAATTAATTTCAGGACGAATAATAGAGATATTATCAATTTGAACCTTACGCTCTAACAAGGGCAAAACCGCCAAGGTAATTTCGATTTTTTCAACGCTGACCATCGTTTCGGTTGAGGCCCAAGGAGCATTGGCAAAAGTCACATCATTAAGCACCAGAGTTGGCACAAACGAGATACCCAATTCGGCATTACCGTTAATAGCAAGTTTGCGTCCGAGCTGTTCTTCGGTAATTTGGGCAATAAGAGGTTTATACTTATTCAAATCAAACGTGCGTAAAAAGATATAGCCGCCGAGAATAATCAAAATCAGCAGAACCAAAATTATCTTAAAAAGAACTTTCACAAATCTCATTTAGCAAACTCCTTAACATTAATACCGGCGGCATTGAGTGTTTCAATAAAATACGACGGCAACGATGCGGTTAATTCCATTTTCTTATTATATAAGGGCGAAAGATTAATTTTATATGCATGAAGATACAATTTATCACTCAAAAGCGAAAATTTTTTACGTTCACCGCCAAAATACTTATCATCACCGGCAATCGGACAACCGATAGATTCGAGATGAGCGCGAATTTGGTGCGTACGTCCCGTCAAAGGACAAGCTTCAATTAAAGAAAATTTTTGCCCGACAGAATCAATCACACGATACTGAGTTACAGCCGGTTTTCCATCATCAGAAATTGCAACCTTTTCCCCGACTTTAAGCAATTTATTTTTAATCTCACCTTGCGGTTGAGATGGCACCCCCAAGCAAAAAGCCAAATAAGTTTTTTGCAATTGATGCTCACGAAAAGCTTTGGTCAACAGCTCAGCATATTTTCTGTTTCGCGCCAACAGGAGCAAACCGCTGGTGTCTTTATCGATTCGATGAACCAGCTTTGGCTTTTCTTCCGCCTCAAAAGTCAAGGCATCAAGCATACCATCAATATGGCGAGACGTATTTGTTCCTCCCTGCACAGCCAAACCGGAAGGCTTGTTAAGAACCAAAATATTCTTGTCTTTATAAATAACCAAAGACTGAATCAAAGCGGCATCTTTAGCCGAAACAAAATCTTTTTTAACAACCGCGGGACTTTTTTCGTCATCAAGCGGAGGAACGCGGATTTCTTGCCCGACAGCAAGCTTTAAAGAAGCCTCAGCACGTTGCCCGTCAACTTTAATCTGCTTAGTGCGCAAAAGTTTTTGAAACCTCCCCAAAGACAGCCCCGGATAATACTTCAAAAACCAGCGGTTTAGGCGCATTCCGTCATCACATGCCTTTACTTTAATCAAAGAAACTCCGGCCATAATATTCTTTCCTTTTCACCTTATGACTTATCTTCGCTACGTTCAGATTGTTTTTCTTTGCGCTTCTGCGCCTGCTTTTGAGCTCTCAATTTATCAAAATATTCGATTCTCTTCTTAATTTCGCGTTCATAACCGCGATCAACCGGAAAATACATTTTTTGACGCCGCATTCCATCCGGAAAATAATTTGCCCCCGAAAATCCATCTTCACAATCGGGATCATATTCATAACCTTCATTATAACCGAGTTGTTTCATAAGTTTGGTCGGTGCGTTAAGAATATGCTTAGGAGGCATAAGCGAACCGGTACGGCGCGCGGCATCTTTAGCCGCATACATCGCCTTATAAACCCCGACGGATTTCGGAGCGGTTGCCAAATAAGCCGCAAGTTGGAAAATGGCCAAATCGCCTTCGGGAGAACCCAAGCGATCATAAGTTTCCCAACAAGCAATGGCTTGCGTAATAGCATTAGGATCAGCCAAAGACACATCTTCCACAGCAAAACGCGTCATACGCCGCAAAAGATATTTTGGATCTTCGCCGCTAACAATCATTCGCGCCACCCAATAAAGCGCCGCGTCGACATCAGAACCACGGAGAGATTTATGCACGGCCGAAATCAGATTATAATGCCCATCGCGCCCTTTATCATAAACCGGCGCGCGAGAACGAATAATCTTCATAATCATATCTTTGTCAAACACCTCACCGGCTTTAGCATAATTCCAAACCGATTCGGCCAAGTTAAGGATATAGCGCCCATCGCCATCGGCCACAGACTTCATAAAAGAACGCGCCTCTTCATCAACCGGCAAAGGCTTGCCCATTTCTTTTTCAGCACGTTGAAGCAAAATCTCAAATTCAGCCTCTTCCAAACGGTTCAAAACAAAGACCTGACACCGTGAGAGCAAAGCGGCATTCAGCTCAAAAGACGGATTCTCGGTTGTTGCACCGACAAGAATGATTGTGCCGTCTTCAACATAAGGCAAAAATCCATCTTGCTGAGACTTGTTAAAACGATGAATTTCATCGACAAACAACAGCGTCCCTTTACCTTGATTCGCCCGACGTTCTTGAGCATATTGAAACACACGTTTCAAATCGGCCACCCCCGAGAACACCGCCGAAATTTGTTCGAAATACAGATTTGTATGCTCAGCAATCAAACGAGCAATCGTCGTTTTTCCGCACCCCGGAGGCCCCCACAGAATAAAAGAGGAAATTTTTCCCGAACGCACCATTCGCCCAAGGGGAGCATCATCACCAATCACCTGATCTTGACCAACCACCTCGGACAAAGTTTGAGGCCTGAGTCGATCAGCCAAAGGTCTTTTAATATTACTCGAAAACAGCGTATCTTCCATAATCACGTCATCCGCAATATCAACAATTTTTCAACAAACCGACATCTTCCTCATTTTGCACGGCAAACGCTCCTTCGTCCATCCACCAGTCATCATCGCTACCGCTAGCCTGAGCCAAAACCACAGGCTCCGCCTTTGAAAAATGGGTATTATCATTTTCAGGAGAAGGCACATGAGAAAACATTTTTTGATTTTCTGAATGAGAAACGGTTTTAACACGCGAGGCAACAACACGGGCCTTTTGAGCCTGTTCAAGAACATAAGCCGACGAGGGCACTCGCACATCTTGCTCATCGCGTCGACTAACCCATGCCGCCGGAAGAGAAAGCGGAGCTTTTTTCTGAGATAAAAGATTAAATCGAGCATCTAGATTGAAACGTTCAGCATCAACCTTCACCGGCAGATTATAAAATCCGGACACCAAGAGCAGATGCTGACCGTTTGTAATTTTTTTGTTTTCACGAAAGTTAAGCAAATCATCAGCAATTTTACGATAATAAAAGGCATCGGCCACACCATGCTTAACCTTTGAAAACGCACGGGTTTTAAAGGCCGGAATTTGTAAAGTTTTAGCCCCAAACACCGCCAAAGCACGAAATTGCCGACTTAACGCCACATTATCCTGAGCAAACAACAATTTATAAGAACAGCAAGACAGCATATTTTCAATCCAAGCTTTTCCATAAATTTCGCTAATTGACTTAAGCCCTTGCGTAAGCAACAACAAGCTGATATTGCTTTCGAAACCAAAGGAAAGAGCATTTTCAAGAGACTCAAATTTCGGCAGTTTATCCAAATCATCAAAAACGACCAACATTTGCGTTTGAGGAAAAGACTTATGTTTTTCCATATTTCGCGACAAGAGCATATCGAGCATAAGGCGCGACATAAATGCCGATTGAGGATTATCAGCGGCCAAATAAAAAGTCGAAAGCCGCCATTCACCGGAATTTTTATCCTTAAAACCGCGAGCATTTTTAAGACAAACATCACTAACAGACGTCCGCTCGCGAATATTCTGATGCTGAAAAATTTCAAAAGCCGCAACCAATTTAACCAACAAAGCGGCTTTAAGCTCCGCCTCCAAATGAATTAACTCGGCAAACATAGTCTCCAAACGGTTATCATACCCAAAGAACAAAGCCTCTTTTTGCAAATTCTGGAAAAATTCACCGACAACATCTTGTTCAGGATTCTCATTTTTTTTCAAAGCCAAGATTTGCAAAACATCAGCAATCATAGCCAAGCAAAGCTCTTTTCCCTTCCAAGCATCTGGCACACCGGTCCAACATCCTACCGGCAAATAATTATCAACGGTAACATCGCCGTTTTTAAGCTCCTGAACAGCTTTCTGAGCCACATTTGATGGCATCGCCGAATAATAACTCTGCAAAACGGAACAATCTTCATCAGAAAAAGCACCATTATCCATCAAACGGCTCAAAAGATAGTCGTTAACGCAAGCGTGCTGAAATTTAGCGGCGAAAAAATTAAACAACGTATCAATAGTACCCAGCAATAAAGCATCTAAGGTTTTATCCGCCGAAGGCACCACAAAATGAACGGCCAATTTTCTCAAATAGAGAGCTCGTTTAGGATTTTTATCAGGCAAATCTCGCGACGACAACGGATTCCACCTTGGCCAAAACTCACCTTGAGCAGGGTTATCCGTTTTTTTCCAGTCAAAGCAAAAAACAGACCCTTGAGCACTTCGATGACCGGAAGTATAACGAAGAAGATCTCCGGTCGTATCAACAGCCACAACGCTGGCTCGATTCGCCATCAAAATCGACGGAACGGCTACAGTCGATGTTTTGCCCAGCCCGTCACCGCCCCAAACAAAGGACGCGCTAGCTTTATCTGGAGAAAGGATTCGCCCGTTAAAGCGCCCCAAAAAGACCACCTGGCCGTTACTAATCGACATATAACGCACATCATCGGCCTGAGCAAAGCGATTATGAAGACGATACCACAAATTAAAAGAACTTTGAGAGGACATATAAGCCCGAAATAAAATAAACAAGAAAAGCACAGGCACCAAAAGCGGAATATAAAGCGTCAATTTTGGTTCCGAAGCTTTCCAAAAAGCAGAAATCCAAAGTCCATAAGCATCAAACACCGCAGAAGGATTATCACGAACCGAGAGCAAAAACTGATAAATTTTATGCGTATTTTTTGTAGAAAAGCCATATTCGGCATATTGATAAACAATAAGGACAAACAGTTCCGCAATCCAAAAATACACCACAGAGCAAAAAGCAAGAAAAAGAGCTTTTGCCCACCACGACCACTTTCTGGCATTTATGCGTTTTTGATACAAATTTTCCATTTTTATCCTTGTAAACAAAGACCATAATACTCAAAACGCAAAAAAATTTCAAGAGAGATTAAAGTGCAATACCGCAAGAAAATGAAGCCTAACGCTCCATAGAGCCTCTTCCGCGAACAAGAGTTAAATCGATATCAAGATTTTTATGATGTTCTTCTTTCGCCAAAGCTTGTTGACGCTCTTTTCTAGCCTCCAAAACAGCCTGACGATTCTTCTCAATATTTTCAAGAACTTTTTCTTTATCAATTTCCGCCTGTGATTTTCCTTCAGAATCATTAGGTTCTTGGGAGTCATGTTCTTTAAGTTGAGGTTTATCCGTCCGATGACGAAAAACCTTGCGACCGGTTTTAATTAAGGATTCAATCGACAAGCCTCTATCCTTCGAAACATCCCAAACACCGATTTCTCGATCATTAAAGAAAAAATCCGACCAATCGATTCCGCCCGACGATTTTGAGCGTTCTTTATCTCGAGGAGGAAAGAGCTGCATTAACTCTTGCTGTGTTGGCGGATGCCCCAAAGCTTGAGCAATTTGCTGCGGCGTAATAACACATTCGCTAAGATTAACACCGATAAGACTAACTCCGGTAAAATCAATACCGGTAAAGTCGGCACCGCGCAAATCACATTTTGATAAATCGATTCGCGTCAAATCCAAAAGTCGCAAATTCAAAAGCGCAAAATTAAGTTTATGAGGAAAATATTTAGCCAAATATTCAATTAAAGCCTGCAAATCCTCCAAAGACAAATCATTGGGGTTAATATCAGATAAATCAGCCTGATCTAAATCGGCACCGTTAAATTTAACATTATCGAGCTTCGAATGGGCGAATTTTGTTCCACGAAGGATAGCACCGGACAAATCAACCCCCTCAAGATTAGCATTTGAAAAATCAGCTCCGGACAAATCCGCTCCCGAAAAATCAATATTTTTGAGGCTGACACCGCTAAAATCAGCATTAATTAAAGAAGCTCCGCGAAAACTCTGGCTCTCAAGTGTTTGCCCAACGAAAGAAGCATTTTCCAAGACCTGTCCATCAAAAACCGCCGAACGAGAAGAATTTTCAACCTGAAGAGCCATTTTTTCCTCTTCAAAAACCAACTCATTTTCTTCCGAAGGAACGGAAGCTTGAGGCTCCTCAATTTCGGGAAGGTCATTATGATTGGAAAGGGAATTGTCTGCCAAAGAAATTTTATGTTTTTTATCCTCAGCGGATAACATTTGGTCGATAGCCTCATTAAGCCAATCTTCATCAAAATCGACTTCATCATCACGCAAGGTCGAAACAGCACGCCAGCGAACGATATCATTATCAGCATCAACCATAGTCAACCCACAAAAAACAATATAAACTAGAGTCTATAATAAGGCAAAAACCACAATTTTACAAACATTTTATTTCAAAAAACATTCTTCATGATTTTGGCGAAGCTCATTACACAACTTGCTCAAATGTCCATTCGGAGAATAAATCAAAAGACGAGTATAATTTTTTCCATCGACGACAGCCTTTTCCCGAACAAGTTTATAATTTTTCAACGCCGGATAAGCCTTTGACAACCGTGCCCAATCCTCTTCAGAATTTTGAGCATAAACATAAGCGCCTAATTGCATATACGTAAGCTCATCTGCGTCTTTATGAGTATAAGGTTCAAAATTACCTTTAGGCTGAATGTCTTTTTCAGACAAAACGGCAGACGCTTTTAGTTTTTTTAAGTTTGTCTTCACGCTTTGAGGAGAAGAAACCGCTTTCTGATAAGAAGAAGCTGTTTTCTCAACCGGTGGCAACAAAGAATAAGGAGAGGCCTCAGATTTTTGATTTACTTGAGATGCCTTTAACGACGCCCCTTCAACAACCTCCTCGAGCCAATTTTCACCCTGAGCCCAACCTTTTTCATCGTCACGAGAAGCTGTTATTGAAACATCATTCGCCGCTGACACTTTCTCCATAGCTGCCGTCAGTAAGCGAATTCGGTCAGCATTAAAACCGGATTTCAAAACAGCGGCAATTTCTTCAGGAGACGAATTCAACACCCCACAGTCAAACGGAGCATAACCGGCATAAAAATAAAGAGCGGCCATAGCGGTTGTTCTCTCAGCCCGAATACGGTTTTGCTTAATTTTAAGGGAAACGAGCTTAACTTGATCACGAAGCAAATCAGCCTTTAAAGTCGGACCAAGTGACCGGTTTTTCAAACGATTAATTTCCTTCGACAGCTCAGCAATTTCTTTTGAAGTTGTCTGAAAATCAAAATCAGCCTTCAAAACAACTTGATACATCAAATCAATTTGCACAAAGATTGAAGCGGCCAATTCATCAAAAATTTTATCTCTTAGACGAGCATTTTTATCCTTATCGGCTTCGCTATGATAAGCAATCAAAGCATCAATTAAAGCATTTGCGGCCGACAAAGCCCGACCTTGCAAGGCCTCATCATAGAGTTCGCTGTTTGCGTCAACCCCGCCCAGTTCCTGACTTTTATCCATATCATAAGTCAAATTGGCATAGCGATGAATTTTAGCATAATTCACTGTATTTAGCTTAGCCAACGGAAGCTGAAATTCCACCCGATTTTCAAGAGCGGCGCGTTGATAAATTTCAGGTGTTAACTTTTTATCAAAGACATCGAGCTCATAAAACTTACGTCCATCAAGTTCCAGTTTTTTATTATCATTTTTCACAAGCTGACGATAAGCAATAATATCATCAATAAGCCCATCGCGCATACGCTCCAAATTCAGCAAGGAGGTTTCGATTGTTGTTTTATAATCAAGCTCCTCAGCCGAAAGCTTTCCAAGGTTATTATAACGAGCGTTCAACGCGGCCAAATTTTTCTGTTCAGCTTTTTCCAAAGAGTTAATATCGCGAATTTCACGTTCGGCAGTCATAACATCGCCCTGAGTTTTAACAGCGGCAAGAGCAAGACTTTGAGCCGACTTTTGCAAAATCAGTTTATCGGCTTCCGCTGTATTTTCACTCAAATACACACCGGCATACATCAAAGCATAATCCAAAACGCGCACACCATTATAAACAGCTCCGCCTTTATCGGGAGTATTAACAACCGTATCAATAACATCTTTAGGCGACATATTCGGATTTTCGGAATAAATCTTTTTTTGCATATTTTGAGCCAAGGTCAAAGAATTATACTTGGCGGCGCGAGCCATAGCATCATAAACGTGCAATCTTCCCGAAACCTCGGTTGGTGTAAGAGAAGAAAACGCACAAGTTCCAAACGCCAAAGTTTTTGGCGTCGAAGGCGTAGACGGAGCTGGCGTTTCATCAACACTCTGACAAGACGCAAGCACAGCCACACAAACACAAGAAAAAAGCTTAAGCCAAAGACGACGCATGATACATTCCGTTTTAACATTAACTCAAGGGATAGAATAATCGCAAAAAAACAATTTATAAAGCAAAAAGTTAAAGTAATTGACCGAAGAAATGATTGTAACAAATTGTAACAAGTTGTTTACTGCAAAAAATAAAATTTTATGCTAAAAAAAGGACAAAAAGTAATTTAGCAACAAATTTACTTAAGGAATATCTATGACAAAAGCAATAAAAGTAGCCGTTATCGGCGCCGGTGTAATGGGACGCAACCACTTAAAAACCTACAAATCGCTCCAAGGTGTTGAGCTTGTCGGTGTCTATGACATTTTTCCGGAGGCAGCCCAAAAAGCGGCCGATATGTTTGGCATAAAAGCTTATTCCAGCATGGAAGAAGTTGCCAAAGAAGTTGACGCCGTTAGTGTCGTCACTACCTCGGTCACCCACGCTGATGTTGGCGAGTTTTTCTTAAACCAAGGCATTCATTGCTTAATGGAAAAACCTTTGGCCACCACGGAAGAAGGCTGCCAAAGATTAATCAACGCGGCAAAGAAAAACAATGTTACCTTGCTTGTTGGTCATATAGAACAATTCAACCCGGCTGTTGAACAAATGCACAAAATTTTAAATGATGCCGGTAAGATTCGTTCTTTAACGGCACAAAGAATGTCAGCCGCCTCGGGCCGCATTACCGACGTTGATGTCGCAATGGATTTGATGATTCATGATGTTGAAGTTGTCATGTCTTTGGTAAAAGATAAAGTTAAAAACATTCAAGCAGCCGCCGTTCGCACAGCGGACCACACCAGCGGAAAAGACTATATCACCGCTTTGTTAGAGTTCGAAAACGGCGTCACCGCCAATTTAACGGCCAGCCGCATTACCCAAGCCCGTGTCAGAACCTTAACGGTCACCACAGACACAAACTACATTGACATGGACTTCATCAATCAAAGCATAAACGTCCATTCTCAAGGACGTATGCCCTACGTCAATCAGGAAGAAATTCCTGAATGGATGAACTATGGCTTAAAAGGCAGTGTCGAACAATTATTTATTCCGACCAATCAACCTCTGCAAGCCGAACTGAATCACTTTGTCAGCTGCATAAACGGCCAAGCCACCCCACGCATTACCGGTGAAGACGCCCTTGCCGCTCTTCGTGTTTTGTGGCAAATTCAAAGCAAACTGGGGTTTAACAAGGCAGAAGAGGCCTTAACCTTAGCGGCGGAATAAAATTTCCGAAATGCGCTACAAGCTCACCATTGAATATGACGGAACAAATCTCTTGGGCTGGCAACGGCAGTTGGATGGCCCAAGTGTTCAACAGTACTTGGAAGATATTTTAGACAAGCTCAACGGTGAACATACAGAAATAACATCAGCCGGACGAACAGACGCCGGCGTTCATGCGCTTGGTCAAGTTGCGCATATTGACCTCAAGCGAGAAATGCCGGAATGGAAGATTAAAGAAGCTTTCAACGGAAATTTATTGCAAGAAGAAGCCCCGATTTCGATTCTCTCGGTCGAAGCGGTTGATAATAGTTTTAACGCACGATTCTCGGCCAAGAAAAGAGGCTATATATATCGAATTCTCAACCGCCGCGCTCCAAGTCCCTTACTTAAAAATCGAGTTTGGTGGACACCTTATCCGTTGGATATTGAAAAAATGAGACAAGGAGCAAAATTCTTAATCGGGCACCATGATTTCAGTTCCTTTCGCGCCGCCGCTTGTCAAGCCAAATCTCCGGTTAAAACCTTGGATAAAATCGACATCCGCCAAGAAGGTGAAGAAATTATTTTTGAAGTTGAAGCAAGATCTTTTCTTCATCACCAAGTTCGCAACATGGTCGGCACCTTAAAACTTGTCGGTGAAGGACGGATTGCACCGGAAGCAATTAAAACCATTTTGGAGGCCAAAGACCGCAAAGCGGCAGGGCCGACAGCCCCGGCCGGAGGATTATACCTCAGCAAGGTTGAATATTAAAATAAGAAAAACGCTTGATAAAGCAAAATCAAAAGACTAAATTAGAACCGAGAACCAAGTTAATAAAGGAGAAGAATATGAGTTGCAAGAATCCAAAATGCAAAAATCCGAATTGCACTTGCGGCGACAACTGCACCTGTGATGAAAACCACCAATGCAGCGAAGGCTGCCATTGCGGCAAAGATTGCACCTGCGGCGATGATTGCCATTGCCACGAAGGCCACAAATGCCACAAAGATTGCACCTGTGATAAAAACAAATAAAAAAGCGGAGCATAAGCTCCGCTTTTTCACATCAAAACTCAATCACGGGACGGACAAGATTAATACTTGCATTACTCTGAGTATTATTTATTCCATATTCTTTAGAAAAATCAGAGTACCATTTATATGCGTTATTAAAATCGGTCGAAGACCAATAATATTCACTAGTATTTATCGGAGTTCCGCCAGCTTTATTAAAGGCACTATTTATAATGTCTTGATTGTTGTAATAAGACGTAAATATTCCGGAGGCCGGCAAACACCAATCGCCGGCATTGGTTCCTTCCGCCTTATAGTCATGCGCCGCCCATGCTGCCGGAAATATTGTGCTATCTCCCACCACTACTATTTTAGCAGTATTTTCACAACTTTGAAAATCGTACGATGCAGATAAGTTATTCGATGTAGCAGAAAGTCCAGGAATATGCCTCCAAGAAGATGCCCATTTATAAGCACTTTCAAGTGGCTTAAGCGCCATAGCCTGACCGCAACCTTCCGAATTAACATAGACCACAACACCGATGGCGGTTTTGCCTTCGACCACATCGGCATGACACGTTCCGTCCGAGAATAAGATATCGCCGATTGAA